>JAYUUK010000030.1:0-19029 GCA_043754595.1 Roseiflexaceae bacterium
TGTGCCTATCTGTGCCTATCTGTGCCTATCTGTGCCTATCTGTGCCTATCTGTGCCTATCTGTGCCTATCTGTGCCTATCTGTGCCTATCTGTGGATGATATGCCGGGTGCGGTGGCTCGTGCTACTTCGTGCTACAATGGTGCCATGACACGCCTGTCACCGCTCTTGCTCGCCGCGCTGCTGCTCGCCGCGTGCGCCAGCCCCGCCCCGCCGACGCCAACGCCGACGTCGGCTCCGGTGACCGCCGCCCCCGCGCCCACCGCCCAGGCCGCAGCCGCGACGCCATCGTTAGCCACGACGTCTATCGCCAGCGCGCCGACCGCCGCCGCCACGCCCGAACCGGCGCTGACCGGGATCATGGACGACGCGCGGCTGACCTACGCGCCAGACTTCTACGCGCCGCAGATCCAGCGCTGGCTTGCGACTCGCCAGGGCACCCTCGCCGGTCGAACGTATCCCGTCGGCAATCGCACCCACACGCTCGCCGAGATCATCGGCGGCCAGACATCGTACTATGGCGTCAGTCCCAAGGTTGTCCTGACGCTGATGCAGCTCCAGTCCGGCCTGGTGGATGACCCGGCCCCCAGCGCAGACGCTGTCGGTTTCGCGCTCGGCTTTCGCGGCGAGCGCGGCAACCACCGCGGTCTGACATCGCAGATCCGCTGGGTGGTCAAGACCATCCTCTACGCCAAGCGCGATCTGCCGCGCGCCGCGCCGCTCAGCTTCGCCGATGGCCAGGATCTCGCGCCGCGCCAGGGGATCGGTCTGGCCGAGTACGCCCTCAGCCGCGCGCTCGCCCCGACAACCACCCCCGATCGGCTGCCGCGTCTGCTGGAGCGCTTCCGCGATACCTACCGCGAGCTGTTCGGCGAGGACCCGCGCGCCAGGCCGGATCTCCCGCCGCCGGCCGCGCCGTTTCTTACCTTCCCTGCCGCCAAGATCCTGCCGATCACGTCGTTCTTCGACCACGGCGGGCCGTTCCTGACCCGCAACGCCGCGGTCGGGGTCGTCACGTACTGGGGCCGCACCGAGACCGACACCAGCTTCTTCGCCTACAACGGCCACGATGGCTGGGACTACGCCGGGGCCGCGCCGGATAAGGCGCTCGCCGCCGCGCCTGGCACGGTAGTGTTCGCCGGCAACGCCGACGATGGCTGCGAGACTGGGGCGGTGGTGGTGGACCACGGCAACGGCTATCGCACGCTCTACTGGCACCTGGATCGGGTGGACGTCGCGATCGGGCAGGCGATGGTGCGCGCCGCGCCGCTCGGCCTGATCGGCGAGACCGGCTGCGCCAAGGGCGCGCACCTGCACTTCGGCGTGCAGTACCTCGGCCGCAACATCGACCCGTACGGCTGGTGCGGGGCCGAGCCAGACCCGTGGGCGCAGCACCCGGCCGGCGTCAAGAGCATCTGGCTGTGGCAGGATCGGCCGTCGCCGTGCGATGCGCCGCCGCCAGGCACCGTGATCGTCGATGCCTCGCGCGGCGAATTTCAGCGCAGCGGCGAGCGCTGGAAGGAGATCCCCATCGGCTTTGGCGGCACATCGCTGATCGCCCCTGCGCTGCTCGGCGCAGATGCGGCCGGCCCGTGGTCGCTGCGCCCGATCGCCGACCCGGCGGTGGCGCGCTGGACGCCGCAGCTCCCAGCCGCCGGGCGTTATCGGGTGATGGCCTACGTCCCATACGCGATCAGCGGCATGTTCGATAGCGCCGAGGTGCGCTATATCATCCGCCACGGCGATGCGCAGAGCGAGATCGTGGTCAACGCCCGCGACCTAGCTAACGACTGGGCCGACCTCGGCGTCTATGACTTCGCCCCCGGTCAGCCGGCGAGCGTCACACTCGCCGCCGCCGCCGAGGGCCGTGGTCTCGGCATCTGGGCCGATGCTGTGGCCTGGGTCGCGCTGCCGTAGCACAACGTCACGGAGGACGCTATGCGCCTGGTAGTCTACATCGTGCTGTGCGCGGCGATGCTCGCCGCGCCGCCAACCCATGCCGCCCCAGTGGGGCAGCTCTTTCCCGAGACAGGCTATGCCGTCGAAGGGCGCTTTCTGACATACTGGCGCGGCAACGGCGGTCTGCCGGTGTTTGGGCTGCCGGTCGGCGAGGAGCGCTCGGAGGCCGGCGTCGAGGGCCGCTTCGTCAGTCAGTGGTTCGAGCGTGAGCGCTTCGAGCACCATCAGGAGAACGCCGCGCCGTACGATGTGCTGCTCGGACGGCTGGGTGACGAGGCGCTGCGCCGGTCTGGCCGCGATTGGCGGCAGCTCCCGGCCGGCGCGCCACAGCCTGGCTGCCGCTTCTTCGAGCAGACCCGCCATACGCTCTGCCAGCCGTTTCTCGGCTACTGGCAGCGCCACGGGCTGGAGTTCGATCGCCGCGCCGGCACCAGCGAGGCCGAGAGCCTGGCGCTGTTCGGCTACCCGCTGAGCGAGCCGCAGCCTGAGACTAACAGCAGCGGCTTCACCGTGCTGACGCAGTGGTTCGAGCGGGCGCGCCTCGAGTATCTGCCGCAGAACCCCGACCCCTACAAGGTGCTGCTCGGCCGGCTCGGGGTCGAGATCTTCGCGCCCGGCCGCAGCAACCCCGACCCGCAGGTCAACGAGCCGCCGCGCTACATCCAGATCCAGCGGCCAGGCTGGCCCACTGCGCTCGAAGTGCCGGCAGGGTTCACCATCGACGAGGTGGCGAGCGGCCTCAATCGGCCGCGCTTCATGGCGCGCGATGGCGACGGCAGCATCGTCTACGGCTCGGATGGCGCGAGCGAGGTGGTGCGGCTGCGGGATAGCGACGGCGACGGCCGCTACGAGACCAGGCAGGTGATCGCCGGCGGTCTGCCGTTTGTCCACAGCGTCGCTTTCGTCAACGGCGAGCTCTACGCCGCCGCCGAGGACCGGGTGGTGCGACTGAGCGGCTTTGGCCCAGATGGCGCGGCCAGTTCGGTGACGACGGTAGTCGGCGGGTTTCCATCAGGTGCCAAAGGGCTGTACAACCATCGCACGCGGACGCTGGTCGTCGGGCCGGACAGCGCGCTGTACATCAGCGTCGGCTCATCGTGCGACGTCTGTATCGAGGCCAGCCCGCTCAGCGCCGCCGTGCTGCGCGCCAACGCCGATGGCAGCGGCCTGACGGTCTTCGCCAGCGGGCTGCGCAATACGGTGGGCATGGCGTTCAAGCCGGACAGCGGCCAGCTCTGGGGCATGGACATGGGGCGCAATAACATTGGGCCGGGGCTGCCGCCAGAGGAGCTCAACCTGATCCAGCAGGGCAAGAGCTACGGCTGGCCCTCCTGCTATGGCGACCGCCAGCCAAACCCCGAGTACAACGATGCGGCGCGCTGCGCGGCCACCGAAGCACCGCGCTACAGCTTCCCAGCCCACTGGGCTCCGCTCGGCATGACGTTCTATGATGCGGCTGGGTTTCCGGCCACCTACCAGGGCGACGCGCTGGTTGCATTCCACGGCTCGGCCAGCGACCAGACCGGCGGATCGCGGGTGGGCTACAGCGTGGTCAGGGTGCGCTTCAAAAACGGCCAGCCGGTGGCGCACGAAGACCTGCTGCGCGGATTTGTGATCGGCGGCGACGCGTGGGGCCGCCCGGCCGGGCTGCTGACCCTGCCGGACGGCAGCCTACTGGTGAGCGATGATTTTGGCGGGCGGATCTTTCGCATTCGCTACGTCGGCGCTGCTGCTGGCTAACGAGTCCTCTAGGACTACAGGTTGTCCGCAGATAGGGCAGATAGGGCAGATAGGAACGGATAGCGCGGCGCGTTAGATATCTGCTCGTAGCTGCCGCTTGTTGATACGTGTTTTACGGCGCTGCGGGCGCGGGCGCTCTTGTCTGGCCACCAAGCGCACCGACGGCTCGCGCGCCGCCGATCTGAATCGACGACGCCTGGAACACGTCGCCGCTCTGCGTCCCCATCGCCACCACCGTCTCGCCGACTTTAATATCGGTGATTGAGCCATCGGCCTGCTTAGAGACTATAGTGGACCCTTTGTCAAGCACACGTCATCGACCGATTATCCGTGCGTCCGATGCGGTCTGATCGTCACAAACGCTTGCCAGTGAACGAGTTGGTCACAAACCAGTGGTGTGTGGCAGTGCTCCCTTTCCCGTGTATACGACGGCTGGCGTCTGATAGTCTAACGATGAATGGGGCCGTTGTTCATGGTAGTGCGTCAGATAGCCCGTGATCCCCAAGCGTGCCTCACGGGGCGAGTTATACTCGTGCAGCTACACATGCTCGTACTTCACACGGCGCCAGAGGCGCTCAATGAAGATAGTGTCGAGCGCCCGGCCCTTGCCGTCCATACTCATCTGTACGCCCGCAGCATCAAGCAGCTGCGTGTACTGCGGGCTGGTGAAGTGACTGCCTTGGTCACTGTTCCAAATCTTCGGCGTCGCCACTGCCAGCGCACGATGAACCGCATCCAGCACGAAGGGTTGCTCGCGTGTGTCGTCGAGCGCCCAACGCACGACGTAGCGCGCATACACGTCCAGCACAGCCACCAAATACATCCAGCCAGCGACCAAGCGAAGAGAGGTAATGTCAATCGCCCAGACGTGATTCGGCTGTGCAGCGGCCAGATTGCGTAGTAGATAGGGATAAACTCGGTGCTCGGGGTTGCGCCGACTGAGATTGGGGCCGGGGCTAATCCCGGCAATGCCCATCTCGCGCATGTGGCGTTGCACAGCTTTGCGATGGTTCTCCGTTACTTTCCGTGAAATGGGGCTCAGGAGGCCAAGACGCGCTGTCGAAGTACGTCAAAACTCGCTCGACCGTAGGCCATACGCTTGATCAGCTTGAGCCGGTTCACCTGACCTTCCACCTGGCCGTTTGAGTAGGGCAGCCTGAGCGCCGCACGCACTGCCGCTCCGTCCCGTTCCAATCCTGCCGCAAAGCTCTTGAGCTCGCCTACTCCTGACCGTTGTGCATCCGCGAGCCATTGATCAAATGCCTGGTAATCGCGCGTCTTCACCATCGCAATGAACGATTGGCCAAGTGGAGAAGCCACCTGGATGTCAGAGCAGGCCTGTGTAAGCCGTTCGAGCATCTGCTGCTCCTCGACCTCTAGACCGTCGAATGGTCGTACGAGCAGCCAGGAGATCTGCCGCGCCGAGCGCCGTCGTGGAGCCGGTGGCGGCGACGGCTGTGTTGCTGGTGGTCGTCCTTTCCGCACTCGGACCGTCGTGGGTCGTACTGGGCACACATGGCGATGACGGGCGACCCATTGGCTTACATGCGAGCGAGAACCACTGTATCCCTGCTCGTCCCGTAGTGCCCGCCACAGAGCTGCACCATTGTCGTTGCCTTGTGCGAGCTGTTCGCTCAAAGAGGGCACAAAGGGATCCAGTTTGCGCTTCCTTGTACGTCGCTGGCTGTGTTCGGGGAACTGATCCGTACGTACAAAGCGCCGCACAGTTTGCCGGCTAATCTGCATCTGCCGAGCGATCGCATGCATGCTGTGTCCTTGCGCGTGCAGTTCGCGCACCCGTATATAGCGCTCGTGACGACGCGCCCGGCGCTCGCTCTGCAGGCGCGCGTGCCGAGAACGCGGCATTTCAGTAGCTGCATCAACGGCAGGAGAGATGGTGACCGCCTCGTCAGCCGGCATCGTCGGCAAGGCGGATACTTCAGGAACAGCAAGCACTGATGGTTCAGTCACTGGCGTTTGGGCAGCCTGGAGCGCTGCCTGATGCTGGTCAAGCAAACGCTGAAGCGCTTCGCGCAGATTCTGGAGCAAATGGAAGCGGTCGGCAACCTGTATCGCAGCAGGCGCTCCACGGGCTGCGCCATCAGCATACTCGGTTGCGCGGTCACGGCTGATAATTTCGACGCCCGGGTGATGCTCAAGCCAGTCGACCAGCGTATCGGAAGTGCGGTCGGGAAGCAGGTCAATCGGCTGATGACGCTCAAGGTCGACCAAGATGGTGCCAAATACCTGGCCTTTGCGTAACGAGAAGTCATCGACACCCAACACGCGTGGTGTTGGGCTGGAGGGGAGTGGCGTACGGCGTGCGAAACGCAGCAAGGTAGCTGGGCTGATCGGCATCCCTTGCCGAAACGCCAGACGCGCACCGGCTTCACCACCAATATCGATTGCCAATCGTTGCTGTTCACTCTGGAGACGCGTGGTACGCCGCGCTCTGGCAGCCCCAAGCGCGGGCAGCCGCTCCGAAAAGGTACGCTGTGGGCAAGTGGGATTGTCGCAAAAGAAGCGGCGGACGTGAAGGGACAGACAGACTGGTCGCTGCACGACAGGTAAATCGGCTAGCGTGCGGTGGTAGCGGCTATGGATACGACAGGCCGATATTTGACAACGTGGGTAGGGCATAGCGGGTGCAGTAGCAACGAGGTCCACGGCGACTTGGTTGGGAGTAATTGTCGCAGCAGTCAGATGAAGCAGGGTACCGACCGGGATAAACAGGTGCTCAAAAAGCAATGCGTTCTCACACGTTCAAGTTGACAATAATGAGCGTTCCATTATAGCCTATCTGCTCGTTTTGTGCTTTCACGGAAAGTGACGGAGAACCTTTGCGATTGACCACCAGGTGGTGATCGCGTTGGAGGATGACACCAATGCGGCGCGAACCATAACAGGGTTGGGCAGTGTAGCTAGTGTCAATCGCGTGCTTGATGGTCACCTCCTCAGCTGCGGGCGGGGACGGCTGGTACTCCACGCTCCGGCGGTTCAGCGTCAACAGGTCGGCTTGCTCCCGGATGGTCAGTTCCACCGGCGGACGCGGCAGTTGTCAATCGTCAATCGTCAATCGTCAATCGTCAATCGTCAATCGTCAATACCCTAGCGGCTGCGCTCACGATCGATCAGCGCGAAGCAGCCGGCGGTCAGCGCGAGCAGCACCCCGCTCAGCGCCAGTGCCTGTCCGTAGTTGAGCGCGCCAGGCTGCCCCAGCAGCCGCCCGATCGCCACCGGCAGCGTCGGCGTCTCTGGCCGCGAGAGCAGCAGCGCCGCCCCGTAGTCGCCGAGCGAGATCGCAAACGCAAACGCCGCTGCGGCGCGTACCCCCGGTAGCAGCAGCGGCAGCTCGATGTCGCGCACCACCCGCCAGCGCCCCGCCCCGAGCACCAGCCCTGCCTCGCCCATTCGCGCGCTCAGCCGCCCGAGCGCCGCCACCAGCGTCTGCACCACCAGCGGCAGCGCCAGCAGCGTGTGGACCACCGGCACCAGCCACCAGGCGCGCAGCAGCCCGAGCGGCCCGAAGGTGACCAGATACCCCAGCCCGAGCGTGACGCCGCTCGCCCCCAGCGGCAGCGCGAACAGCAGCGCTAGCCACGTTCGCCATGCGCCGGCGCGGTGGATCAGCAGCGCCGCCGACCCTCCAACCGCCAGCGCCAGCAGCGTCGCCAGCGCGGCGAACCCCAGCGAGTTGCCGAGCGCCACCGCCGGCGGCACAAAAAACAGCGATCCGCGCGGGTTCTCGCCGAGCGTGGCATAGTACACCAGCGTCGGGCGCACGGCCTCGCCGTCCAGCACCAGCAGCGAACGCGCCACGAGCGTCGCCAGCGGTGCGCCCACCAGCCCGACGATCGCCAGTGCGGCGGCGGCGGCTAGCAGACGCTCCGCTCCAGTCTGCGGCGGACGCGGCGCGGCCGGGCGCACGCTGCGGATCGCGGTCTCGGTCCGGCGCTCGAACCGCCGCGCCAGCGCCGCCACCACACCGGTCACGCCCAGCTGAAAGACCGCCAGCGCGCTCGCCACACCCAGGTTGAGCTGCTGCGCCGTCTGCCGGTAGATCTCGACTTCGACCGTGGCCATGCGCGCCCCGCCCAGCAGCAGCACCACGCCGAAGCTGCCGAACGTGTAGATGAACACCAGCAGCACCGAGGCCAGCAGCGCCGGCCGCAGCAGCGGCAGCGTGACGCCCAGCAGCACCCGCCGCCGCCCCGCCCCCAGCAGCGCCGCCGCCTCTGGCAGCCGCGCGTCAAGTGTCGCCCAGACCGCGCCCACCAGCCGCACCACCACCCCGACGTTATAGAAGACGTGCGCCGCCAGCACCAGCGCGATCGGCGGGGCAGCGCGCAGCGCCGGGACGGAGCGCTCAAGCGCGCCGAACGCCGCGGCGACCACCACTGTCGGCAGCACAAACGGCGTCAGCGTCAGCGCTCGTAGCGATCCTCTCCCGCGGAAGCTGAGCCGCGTCAGCACAAACGCTGTCGGCACACCCAACAGTAGGGTCAGCAGCGTCGAGACCGCCGCCTGCCACGCGCTGAACCACGCCACCCTGCCGAAGTAGGCAAGATCCGCAGCGCCCAGCCCAGCGCCGACCCCCAGCCGTAGCAGCGCCGCCAGCGGCCAGCAGAAAAACACCGCCAGAAATGCGAGCGGCACGGCTGACAGCAAACCGCTTCGGCCAATCTTGATCATCTCTCTCGCTCCTCTTTCTGGCAGCGGGGGTTTGGGGGCCGGGTACCCTCTGGGTGTCCCCAAGATCTCCCTTTCCTCCTCCGATTAAGATTGCTCTATTCGGCCCGATTGACCGGTTGCACGGTATCTGCCCGCAGACGCAGCACGCTGCGTCCCTACAGGCTATCTGTGGCTATCTGTGGAAAGCCTGCCCGGAATCTGCGGCTATCTGCGGACTACCGCAGCACGATCTGCGTCCACTCGGCGATCCAGCGCTCGCGCCCGGCCCCGATCTCGGCCGGCGTCAGCTGCTTCGGTGTCGCTGGCAGCGCCGCGAACGTGGTGAACACCGCTGGCAGCGCCGCGTCGCTCCGCGCCGGATAGACGAACATCTGCAGCGGCATATCTTCCTGGAATGGTTTGCTTAACATAAAGTCCACAAACTGTTCGGCCAACTGGCGCTGCTTCGTGCCCTTGAGAATCCCGACGAACTCAGTCTGCTCGAACGCCCCAGCGTCGACGCTCCCAGTCGGCGGGGCGCTCGGCTTTGGATCGGCGGCGAACACCAGCTCGGCGGCCGGGCTCGTGGCGTACGAGACCACCAGCGGGCGCGGCCCCTTGCCGGCCCCGCCGCTGAACTGCGCGTTGTAGGCGTCGCTCCAGCCCTCGCTCACGAGCACATCGTTGGCCCGCAGCTCGCGCCAGAAATCCTTCCAGCTGTAGCCCCCGCTCTCGCCAAACGTCGCCACCGTCGCTAGCAGAAACGCCAGCCCAGGCGAGGAAGTCGCCGGGTTCTGCACCACCAGCCTGCCCTTCCATGCCGGCTGCGTCAGCGCCCGTAGGTCGGCCGGCGGCTGCAGCTTGGCGGCGGCCAGCACGGCCTTGTCGTAGTTGATCGTCACATAGCCAAAGTCCACCGGCAGCAGGCGGTCGGTCGCGTCGAGTCTGAGCCGATCTGGGATCTGTGCCAGCGCCGGCGAGGCGTACGGCTCAAAAATATCGGCGTCCAGCGCCCGGCTCAGAAAGCTATTATCCACCCCATACAGCACATCGGCTAGCGGGCTGCCCTTGCTCAGGATCGCCTTGTTGAGCGACGCGCCAGCATCGCCAGACGGCAGCAGCGTCACTGTTGCGCCGCTCTGCTGCTCGAACGCCGCGATCACTTCCTTGCTCACCGCGAAGCTATCGTGGGTCATCACCACCAGCTGTGCCTTGCCGGCCGCGGTGGATGAAGTGGCCGTCGGCGCGCCACTCTGCGCCGCACCGCACCCCGTCAGCAGCGCCAGCAACCCGATCCAGAGCATCGTTCTTCGCATGGATGTAGTCTCCTGGACAACAGAAAACCGCCGACCAGATCGGTCAGCGGTTGCCGTTCTCGTCGCTTCCCTACGCTGGTATCACCCAGGTCAGGTTCGAAGGGTCAGCGGCATCGTTGGGCCGCACTCTCAGCCGGGCTCTCCCGGCACCCCCAGCATCTTCAGTTGTTCCAAAAGCTTAACACGCGGTCGTGACGCTGTCAATCGCGCTGCTGAGCGTGCAGAACGCGGCAAAAACCTCATTTGTAAACGCGCGAAGCGCAGAGCGGGGTTTGGGGGCCGGGTACCCTCTGGGTGTCCCCGAGATCGCCCCTTTTCCTACTCACGTAGGATTGCTATCCATATCGACATTGCGCGAGCTCTGCGCGCTCAGCGCGCGCGGCGGCGAATCTCCTCCGTCAGCAGCGGCACCACCTCGGCGGCGTCGCCCACCAGCCCGTAGGTCGCCACGCGAAAGATCGGCGCGTTGGCGTCCTTGTTGATCGCCACGATCGTCCGCGCGCTACGCATCCCGGCTAGGTGCTGGATCGCGCCGGAGATCCCGATCGCCATGTACAGCTTGGGGGTCACTGTCTTGCCGGTCTGCCCCACCTGATGCTCGTATGGAACCCACCCGGCATCCACGATCGCCCGCGACGCGCCATACGCCCCGCCGAGCGCATCGGCCAGCGGCGGGATGAGCTTGAGGTAGCTCGCCGCGTCGCCGAGGCCGCGCCCGCCGGAGACGATGATCGCCGCGTCGGCCAGATTCACCGCGCCCTGCTTCGGCGCGGAGGAGAGCACCGTCGTGCGCAGCGGCACGCTCGGCATCGCCACCGCCACCGTCTCGCCGCCGCGCCCGGCTTGCTCCTGCGCCTCGGCGAAGCTCTGCTTGCGCGCCGCCACCACTGCCGGCCGCGCGTCGCCGAACCGCAGCGTGTTGATCACATTGCCGCCGTGCGAGCTGCGCACCGCCCCGATCGCCGCGCCGTCGATCGTCACCTGTGATGCGTCGATCGCCACTCCGCTGCCGAGGTCGGCAGCCAGCGCTGCGGCGAAATCGCGCCACCGAAAGCTCGCGCCGCAGAGCACCAGCTGCGCCCCGGCCTGCGCGATCGCCGCCGCCGCCGCCCCGACGTAGCCGTCGGTGGTGTAGCTCGCCAGCGCCGGATCATCGACGGTGTACACCACATCGGCCCCAAACGCCTGCGCCCGCGCCGCCAGCCCGCCCACGCCCGAGCCGAGCACCAGCGCCGCCAGCCGCACACCGGCACCATCCGCCAGCTCGCGCCCTTTGCCCAGCAGTTCGCGCGACATCGCTGACAGGTCGCCGCCAGCGTGATCGATGATGACCAGGATATCGTTCGCCATTGAGAAGACTCCTCTCGGTTTGTTCTATAGCAATCCTACTGAAGGAGAAAAAGGATGATCTCGGGGGCTACGCCCTCAACCCCCGCTGCACGCCTCGCGCGTGTACTACGAACATAGGATCGCTCTACTGCCGGCTCGCGAGCCGCTTCCTACTGTGCTACTGCCTATAACACCTGCGCCTCGACCAGCCGGTCAACCAGCGCCTTGACCTTCGCCGCCGCGTCGGCGCCCTCGATGATCTCGCCCGAGGATCGCGCTGGCGGCGGGACCCGCCGCTCGATCGTCACCGCCGGCTCCAGCGCCGCAGCGTCGAGGCCGATGTCCGCCGCGCCCCAGACGGGGATCTCGGTCTTCGCCACTTTGCGGATCCGCAGCAGCGATGGGTAGCGCGGCTCGTTCTTGCCCTTATTCACCGTCAGAACCGCCGGCAGCGTCGCGCGCACGGTCTCGGTCACATCCTCAAGCTGTCGCTCGGCGGTCACGCTACCCGCGGCAACCTCAATGATCTTGCCGACGTAGGTCAGCTGCGGCCAGCCAAGCGAACGCGCCAGCGCCGGCCCAAACGCCCCGCTCTCGTCGTCCGTCGAGTTGCGGCCGCAGATCACCAGATTTACGTTGCCGAGCTTGCCGATAGCGGCAGCGGCAACCCGCGCGGCACCCAGCGTGTCCAGCGCGCCAAACTGCGCATCGCTCAGCAGCACCGCGTCGGTGGCGCCCATCGCCAGCGCGCGCCGCATCTGCTCCTGCCACTCGCTCGGCCCAATCGAGAGCACCGTCACGTCGCCGCCGTGCTGCTCGTTGAGCAGCAGCGCCTCCTCGACGGCGTACTCGTCAAATAAGTTGATGATCTGCTCGATCCCGCCCGCATCGATCGTGCCGTCGGCGTTGATCTTGACCGAGTTATCCTTTGGCACCTGCTTGAGACAGACGACTATTCGCATAGCGACTCCTTTTTTCTGAGGCGCTCCGAGCGGGCGCTCCGCGCCGCGGAAGCATATGTTCACGCTGCTGCACAGCAGCATAACTGGAGCGGAAACGCGCTGCCGCAGGCCATCGCCGCTGCGCAGCGGCAAAAATGACACACTGCATTATAACACGAACGTGTGGTATACTAGTTTGTATCTATGCAACGACACGCCGCGAGGCGTAAGGAGATAGTCCCGATGAGCGATGACATGAACGAGCTGGATCTGATGGTCGGCTCGATGTTCACTGTCCTGCCGGCGGAGGACCGTGAGGCGTTTGAGGAAGAGCAGGCGTACCTCGCCGACATCCAGGAGCTGCTCCGCGAGGAGGGCGTCGAGGTCGATCTGCTCTCTCGCCCCGGCGCGCAGGTCTGGGAGGGTGGCGTCAAGGATTTCGCCGATCTCTATAACCTACGCCTGATGGCCGCATACCTCGAGCAGGGCAAAGATATCGCCCCGATCCTGGCCAATGGCGATGTCGGCGAGGAGCCGGACCCGCTGCTCGCCAAGATCTGGGAGGGCGATGAGACTACGCGCTACTCGAACCTGATCAATCATCAGGCGGAGGGCGGCTACTACCTCCCGGTCGATTTCGCCGAGCCGATCTGGATCGAGTGGGAGACCGAAGAGGGCGATGGCGAGAGCGACGAAGACAGCGGCGATTCGGTCGTCAGCTTTGGCTCCTCGATCGGGCTGCAGCGCGAGCTCACCGAGCTGGAGCAGAAGCTCACCGAGGCTGGCGTCCCGGCCCGCCACGGCGCGATGTCGTGCCTCAAGGTGCTGCGCCAGGCCGCCGATGCCAGCGTCAGCAATGACCTGCCGATCATCGTCTGGTAGCTCGTCTGTCCGTACGATCGCTGCGCGGGCGAGGGGAGAACCCCCTCGCCCGCATTGTGATCATATCTGCCGCCGCCGAGGTTTGCCGCAGCGGGCGCTATTGGCTATAATACGTATATGACAGACACGATCACACTCTTCCCGTCGCTGGCCGAGCCGACGTCGTCGCGCGATACAACCCCGCGAGACCGGCGCTACTATGTCTGGACGGTCGGCTGCCAGATGAATATATCGGACTCGGAGCGCCTGGAGTCGGCGCTGCAGGGCGTTGGCTACGCGCCGAGCGATCGCCCGCAGGATGCGTCGTTCATCGTGCTCAACTCGTGCAGCGTCCGCGCCTCGGCCGAGGAACGAATGTTTGGCAAGCTCGGCGAGCTGCAAACCCTCAAGCGCGAGCGCCCCGATACCACAATCGTGCTCTGGGGTTGTATGGTCGGGCCGCAAAACCAGTCGATCTTTCAGCAGCGCTTGCCCATGGTCGATCACTTTATCTCGCCGTCGGCGGTGGACGAAGTGCTCGCGCTCGCGCCAAATCCAGTTTACACCCTCGATGAGCCGGCGCTGCCGGTGGCAGATTGGACGCACCCGCCGGTTTCAGTCCACGTGCCTATTCAGTATGGCTGCAACATGAGCTGCGCCTTCTGTGTCATCCCGCTTCGGCGCGGCAAGGAGCGCTCGCGCCCCCTGGCCGAGATCGTCGATGAGGCCAGCCGGATCGTCGCCCGCGGCGCGCGCGAGATCACGCTGCTCGGCCAGATCGTGGACTCGTGGGGCCACGATCTGCCGGGCCGCCCGGACCTCGCCGACCTGCTGCGCGCCATGCACGCCATCCCTGGCCTGGCTCGGCTGCGCTTCCTCACCTCGCACCCGGCCTGGATGACCGACAAGCTGATCGCCACCGTCGCCGAGCTGCCCAAGTGCCAGCCGGAGATCAATCTCCCGGTGCAGTCCGGCAGCGATGCGATCCTCAAGATTATGCGCCGCGGCTACACCGTGCAGCGCTACCGTGAGCTGATCGGTCGCATCCGTGCCGCGATGCCGCATATCTCGCTCACTACCGATATTATCGTCGGACACCCCGGCGAGACCGGCGCTGACTTCCAGCAGACTGTCGATCTTGTGCAGGAGATCGGCTTCGATAAGGTCCACATCGCCGCCTACTCCGCCCGCCCCGGCACCCGCGCCGGCGCGATGGAGGAGGACCCGGCGCACGCCGTGTCAGAGGGCGAGAAGCAGCTGCGGCGTATCGAGCTCGAACGCGTCCAGCAGCAGATCGCGACCCAGCGCAACGCTGCCCTGCTCGGTGCCACCGTCGAGGTGCTCGTCGAGGGCGAGCACAAAGGCAAGTGGCGCGGCCGCTCCCCCGGCAATAAGCTGATCTTCTTCGCAGACAGCCAGGATTGGACCGGCAGGCTCGCCAACGTGACCATCAACCATACCGGCCCGTGGTCGCTGCAGGGCGATCTGCTGGGCGAGCGAGCGCCAGCGTGATCGAAACACCTGCGCTTGCCGCCGAGCGACCGCCTCGGCTGCGCCACCTCGCCGTGGATATGATCATCCTCATCGCCGTGCCCATCCTGGCGTCGCTGCTGGTCGGCGTCATCAGGCTGTTCCAATCTGGACTCACGATGGCGCAGATCCAGGCGCTCGATGATGCCGGCCGCATCGCGCTGATCGGCATCCCCGGCATCATCGCGATCATCGCGCTCCAGTCGCTGGCTTTCGCCGGTGTGCCCATCCTCCGCACCCGTCTCGGCTGGCGCGCCCCGCTCGCGCGGATCGGCCTCGTCGCCGAGCGCCCGCTGCGCCTGATCTTCGTCGGCGTCGGCATAGGCATCCTGGTCCTGACCTCAAATATCGTCCTCGGACTAATGTTCGCCCAGCTCGGCATTCGCCAAAACCAGTCGGCTCAGTACCCGCTCGTCCGCGGCGACTACATCGGTCAGCTGCTGTTCTTCATCGGGGCGGCGATCGTCGTGCCGTTCGCCGAGGAGTTGCTGTTTCGCGGCTATCTGTTCCTCACCCTGCGCCGCATGGGTATCGTCCGTGGCTGGCCACGCGCCATAGCCTTTATCGTCAGCGCGCTGCTGTTCGGGCTCGCCCACAGCATCGCCGCCACCCAGGGCCAGATCGCGCTCGTCAGCGTCACCTCGGCGATGGGTCTGATCCTCGCCTGGGCCGCCGACCGCACCGGCAGCATTATCCCCGGCGTCATCGCCCACGCATGCAACAACGGCGTGGCGCTGCTGGCGCTGATCGCCTGTATTAACTCGCCTGGGCTGTGCCCGTCGCCCCCATGAGCCGGCTGCCCGCCGCTCGTTCTTCGTAGTTAGGAGTGTCCGTTGACAAAACAAGATGAGAAGCTGCGTCAGCGCCGCCGCCTGCAGACCCAGGCCGTCGAAATGGCAGCGCGCAACCGCTGGGATGAGGCGCTCGAGTTCAATCTCCAGCTCAATACCCTCGGCGAGGATACCGACACCTGGAATCGCCTCGGCAAGGCCTATTTCGAGACTGGCAAGCTCGGCGACGCCCGCGACTCCTACCAGCGCGCGCTCAAGATGACGCCGAACAACCCGATCGCGCGCAAAAACCTCGAGCGGATCGACACCTTGATGGCCCGCGAGGTCAATCTCACCGGCGCGGCCAAGACCCACCGCCAGCTCGTCGATCTGCGGCTGTTCATCACTGAGACCGGCAAGACGGCGCAGACCTCGCTGATCGATACGCCGCGCGGCCCGATCACCAACGCGATCGTCACCGGCGAGAAGGTCGAGCTGCGGATCGATGGCAAGTATGTGCTGGTGCTCGACGCCGACGGCAATGTGATCGGCCGGATCGAGCCAAAGCTGTCGCAGCGCCTTAACCAGCTGATGAGCGGCGGCAACAAGTATATCGCCGCCGTTTCGCAGAGCCGTGGCGGGCAGATCCGCATTCTCCTGCGTGAGATCCACCAGGATCCGAGCCAGCGCGGCCGCGTCTCGTTCCCCGGGAAACTTAGCGATGGCGCGATGCGCGGCGGCTATGTCGGCGGTGCGCAGTTCGATGACTTCGGCGAGGATATGATGGAGGATGATGACGCCGCCGATGATCGTGATGAGGTCGAGGAGGAGAGCTTCGGCGGCGAAGAGGAGGAGCTCGGCCTCGACGATATCGAGCAGGATATCACCGAAGACGAGGAGATGGGCGAGGAGTAGTCAGCCGATAGCCTGACCCTACCGAGGAGCGAGCCGCAGCGATGCGCTCGCTCCTCGGTATTTATGCTCAGCGAATGTCTACAATTCGCAAACCAAGTTGCCTTGACGCGATCTGCTCGTCGCCTATAATGAGGTGGTTCGACTCGGTGCCGTGCGCGTGCCGATGACTTCCAGAAACGAGAAGCGAATGGATCACACACCTCGGGGGATGATGCGCGCGGTTCGCGGCACCACTAACCCGCTCGATGATGTCGAAGCGAAGCTTCGCTCGACGGTATTTGGTCAGGAGCGCGCCATCGAGGCGCTTGTGCGCCTGCTCAACCGGGCCAGGTTTGGCTTTGCCGCCGGCAACTCGCGCCGCCCGCGCGCCACGTTGCTGTTTCTCGGACCGACCGGCGTCGGTAAGACGGCCACCGCCAGACGTATGGCGGAGCTGCTCCGCCCAGACGGCGAGGCGTTTCTCAAGATCGACTGCTCGCTGTTCAGTCAGGGCCACGAGGTCTCGGCGCTCATCGGCGCGCCACCTTCGTATGTCGGGCGCGACCAGAAGCCGCTGCTCAACCCGGATATCATTGAGCAGGATAACGCGATCGTGCTGTTCGATGAGATCGAGAAGGGCCAGCCCGAGCTGTGGAACTTGCTGCTCCAGATTATGGAGGACGGCGAGATCATGTTGCTCAACGGTGGTCGCCGCGTCTCATTCCAGAACGCCATCGTGGTGCTCACCACCAATGTGGGCGCAAAGGAGATGGTAGACTTCCTCGACCGGCGCACCATCGGCTTTCGCACGCCGCAGAACGACGTCGAGGCGACCGGCCAGACCATCTATCAGATCGGGTTCGAGGCGCTCCAGAAGGTGTTTCAGCCGGAATGGATCAACCGCATCGATGAGATCATCGCGTTCCGGCCGCTCTCCAGCGAGATTCTGCGTCAGGTGCTCGACTGTATGCTGATCGAGTCCAACGAGCAGTACCTGCGCCAGGGTGTGAGCGTCGAGCTGACGCAACAGGCGAAGGAATATCTGCTGCAGAAGGGGTTCGACCCACGCTTCGGCGCTCGCCCTCTCCGCCAGCAGCTGCTCAAACAGATCGAGGCGCCGCTCGCCGATCTGCTCGCGTCGAGCGGCATCCCCCACGGCAGCCGTGTGCGGGTCGAGGCCACCGGCGTCGATAAGCACGGGCAGGCGCTCGAATTCTACTACGAGCTCGCCCCCGAGTTGCTTCGCCAGGCCGACGATCTGCGCGCCACCGAGTTTGGCAGCCGCAAGGACTCGGACGGGCCGCAGCAGCCGAGCGTCGGGCTGACGGCCGAGAGCAAGGGTAATACGGTCGAGGCGAGCGCCGGTCCGTTTGGCGCGCGCGGCCCGAAGGTGACGCCGCCCGTACGTCGCTAGCGCTTCCCCTGCTGCCAACAGCGAGGCCCGGTCAGTCTTTGACCGGGCCTCGCTCTGCTTTGCTTTACCTTATTGTCTCACACGCTCAGTGCGGCGCGCGGCGGTACGGCGCTGACGCCGGGACCTTCGACGCTGCGCGCCGCCACCTGCGCGGCGAACACCGCCGCCAGCAGTGGGTCGCCGGTCTCGTACAGCCTGGTCAGCAGTGCGGCGGCGAAGACATCGCCTGCGCCAGTTGGGTCATGCTCAGTGGCTGGGGCTGCGGCGACTTCGTGCGGCTGTCCATCGATGAACAGAGTCGCGCCGCGCGCGCCGCGGGTCAGCGCCACTAGCCGGCAGGATGCGGCGTACTGCTGCGCGGTCTGCTCGTCGCCCCTGAGATCTTCGATGCTCATCACTAGTGCATCGATCCGCTCGAGCACCTCGGCATCGGGCATCCATAGGCGGTATTGAACTGGCCCTGGCAGATTCCCCCAGGCGCGCATCATGCCCTGCGGCGTCATCCCAAGCAGCGAGTGGGGAAAGGCAAAAACCAGATCCTCCGGCGTCTCGGCGGCGATCGGCGCGAGATGGACGATGGGCGGGGCGCGCCACGCGCTGGGGATATCGCCAGTAGTTATCGGTAGCGATGCGGTGTGCAGGATTTGCACTCGCCCAGACGGAGTATAGCGGTTCTCAAACGTTGGGGTGTCACGATCGCTGAGCGTGTGGATCGCGATGTCCTGCGGCCAGTCTTCTGGGAGATCGGCGGCGGCCGAGACCACCGCCACACGCATGCCCAAGCGCTGCGCCGTGAAGCCAGCGTACAACGATGTGCCGCCGGCGCGCGTCGTACCGTCAGGCAGCATATCGCGCGTGAAATGGCCGAGTAGCAGATAGTCTGGCTGGCTCATTTCTTGGCGGGAAAGATCACGATTTTGCGGTTCTCGCCCTCGCCATCGCTTTCGGTATAGACGGCTGGGTCGGCGCGGAGCACCAGGTGGATGATTCGTCGCTCGTAGGCGCCCATTGGCTCCAGCTGCATCGGTCGGCCGCTCTGCGCCACGCGCTCGGCCATCCGCCGGGCCATGCCTTCGAGCGACTCCTGGCGCCGCTGCCGGTAGTTGCCGACATCGACGACGATCTGCGGCCAGCGCTGCGCCGTCCGGCTGACGAGCAAGTTGACCATAAACTGAACCGAGCGGAGCGTCTCACCGCGCCGCCCGATCAGTAGGCTCATCGCCTCTTCATCGGCCCCCTCGACGTGGAGCGTGATCGTCTCCTCAGGGTTGCCGCGCTGGTCCGGCACGGTGCCGCGCACAGCGCTGACATATGCATGGATATCCATCCGCTCCAGCAGATCTTCGAGCACATGGCGTGCGCGCTGCTCGATCTCCTGAGCCGGGAGCTGGCGTCGCGGCGTGCGCGTCTGCGGCTCTTCCGCCGCAGACGCCGGATGCTCTGGCTCGTCTGGCGCGGCGTCCTGCTCTGGCTCGTCATCATCATCGACGACCGTCACCCGCACCAGCGCCTCTTCATCGTCGCTGCCCTGGTCGAGCACTTCGATCGCGACTTCATCGCGATCCTTGCCGAGCTGTCCGAGCGCGAGGCGCACCGCTTCGGCCAC
>JAYUUK010000031.1:0-2130 GCA_043754595.1 Roseiflexaceae bacterium
CGAAGGAGGGAGCGATGACTATACGCGTGATGCTCGCCGACGACCACCGGATCGTGCGCCAGGGGCTGCACGCACTGCTGGCCGCCGAGCCAGGTATCCAGGTGGTCGGCGCGGCCGCCGATGGGACTGAGGCGCTGACGATGGCCGAGCAGCTCCGCCCCGATGTGCTGGTGGTGGATGTGATGATGCCGGGCCTCAACGGCCTCGAAGTGGTGCGGCAGCTCAGACAGCGCCTACCAAAGATCAATATCGTCGTGCTCTCGATGCACGCCAACGAGAGCTATATCCTCGATGCGCTGCGCCACGGGGCGTCTGGCTATGTGCTCAAGGAGGCGGACGCCCACGACTTCGTGCGCGCCATCCACGAGGCGGCGGCCGGGCGGCGCTATCTCAGCAGCTCGCTCTCGTCGCGCGCCATCGATATCTACGCCCAGAAGATGAGCGTCGCCGACCTCGACCCCTACGAGATCCTCACCCCGCGCGAGCGCGAGATCTTTCAGCTCGCCGCCGAGGGACTCAATAACACCGAGGTCGCCGCGCGCCTCGGCATCAGCCCGCGCACCGCCGAGAGCCACCGCATCAGCCTGATGGGCAAGCTCAGCCTGCGCAATCAGACCGAGCTGGTGCGCCTCGCGCTCCGCAAAGGTGTGATCTCGATCGAGTGAGCCGGGCTACTCGCGCTCGCGCTCGCTCAGCTCGTCGAGCGATGAGCTGACGCGCTCCACCAGATCGCCGATCCGAAATGGCTTGGCCAGAAAGCTGACCCGCCTGATCCCAAACAGGTTGCCCATCACATGCGCCTCGCTGTAGCCGCTCATCACGATGATCGGCACCGCAGCGTTCGCCTCCCGTAGCTGCGCGATAAACGACGCGCCGTATGGCTCGCGCCCGTTGACATCGCACAGCACCAGATCGACCGACATCTCGCGGCCGCTGATCCAGGCCAGCCCCTCCTGCTTGCTGCCAGCGACCATCACATCGAAGCCGGCGCGCTCCAGCGTCCGGCGCAGCAGTAGCTGGATCGATGCGTCGTCGTCGATCACCAGGATCTGCCGCTGCGCATTAGCGGCGGAGACGCGCGGCACCACCGGCGCGGTCAGCGGCTCGTGCAGGCTCGAAGAATGCTGCGCCGCCCGCTGCGCCACATCCATAATGTCCTGGATCGACCGATAGGCCATGCTGGTGGTCGGGAGGCCAAACAACGCCATGGTTGCGTGCCTCAGGATGACTTCCATTGTGTTAGTCAGCTCGTACGAGTGAGTTCGAAGATCCATGTGTCCCTCTGCAAATCTAGGCCCGCTGCGCTGTGGCGTGCTCGGCCCCGCCGAAGAATACGCCTATCTCGCTGGCGCTGCCACCGTATAGCTGGTACATCGTTGTGCCGCTTGCAATACACGACGTCAGCATCCGCAAAAAGTCACACGGATCCGTACATTCCCCGGTCAAAGATCCGGGAGTTCCCGGATACGAAGAACGTGGCGGCATAGTACCATCGGTGTACGTATGTGCCATCGCGGTACGTCGTTATCGCTGTGGGTCGCTATGCACGTCGCGCTTCATCCCATACTCATCGCCGATAACAACCTCGCCTTTCGCCAGGCGCTGGTTCGATTTCTGCACGCGCAGCTCGCCGGTCTGACGATCATCGAGATCGAGGCCGAGCCGCACGCGCCGCTGCTGCGGGCCGCCGAGTCAGCCATGCCACGGCTGCTACTGCTCGATATCGGCACCCCAGGGCGAACCGACCTGAGCGTGATCGCGAGCCTGCGCCTGAGCCTGCCGTCGATCAAGATCATCGCCCTTGGCCTGTTGGATGTGTCTAGCTACGCCGAGACTGCGCTGGCCGCCGGGGCCGACGCATTCATCGCCAAGCCACAGATCGCCGAGCGCTTCGCCGAGACGTTCCGCCTGCTCTGTATCGAGTGAGATCGCCAT
Organism: Roseiflexaceae bacterium; assembly: GCA_043754595.1. Taxonomy (GTDB): domain Bacteria; phylum Chloroflexota; class Chloroflexia; order Chloroflexales; family Roseiflexaceae; genus JAYUUK01. The sequence continues at coordinate 1,936 of JAYUUK010000031.1, forward strand.
GCGGTGCGCTGTGGGAGCACGCACTCCCCGCAGCACGAACCGCGCCCATCCATCTTTTTTGTCTGAGGAGAGAGTATGAATGTTCTGTTTCGCCGGGCGCTCGGGGCGACGCTCGTGGCTGGCGCGCTGCTCACCCTGATGGCGCCGCTTCGCAGCGCTACGCTCTATGCCGCCCCGCGCTTCTCGCTGACGCAG
>JAYUUK010000032.1:0-6246 GCA_043754595.1 Roseiflexaceae bacterium
GGCGGCGTCCAGGACCCGCAGTGGGTGACGGTGAACCAGTGGACTGGCCCGAACGACTATGAACTGCTGGAGGGCGAGGTGCAGAAGAGCCGGGTCAGCCGCAAGGACAACCCGCTCAACCACGATAGTCAAGACCACGTGACCCACATCCTGCCAGACCCGCTGTACCGAAGGCTGCTGCGCGCGCCGCAGGAGCAGCTCGAAGTCGAGTGGGAGCGCGATAGCCTGCCAGAGCCATTTCGCGCCACCCCCGGCGACCGCATGAGCGCGTTCGGGTTCTGGATTCTGGACTGCGGCCACGACGCGCCGACCGAAATCCACCCGCCGGTGGGCACGGCGGTACAGCGCGCCAGGCCGGTCCCGATCCCGAGCGACGCAATCTTCGATCTGCCGACCTTCAGTGCGCCGGGCGGCGCGCCGCAGGCCATCAACCCCACGGTGCGCAGCACCATCGGCACCGACGTCATCGTGCCAGGCGTGATCACCGATATCTGGTTCAACGCCGAGGCCGGCGAGACCACCGGCAACTGTAGCACCACTGGGCTGCATCAGCCGGGCCGCTATGTCTCCGGGCCAAATGGTCTCACGCCGATCCAGGGCGACTGCATCGAGTCGCCGGTGGCGCTCAACCGTATCTTCACCTTCAACATCAACCTGCCGCCGCGCCCCAAGCTCCAGGGTGCCTACCAGGTACCGCTCTACACCAAGGTATTCGCGCACCCGTATGGCTTCGCCACTGGCGCAGACCCGACGATCGCGCTGGTCGGCACCGATGATAACCCGGTGCTTTCGGTGAGCGTGAATCTGCGCGAGTTCAGTGGGCTGCGCTACGCCAGGCAGATCCACGCTGGCTGGGTCATCCCATCGCCGGATAACTGGGAGCTGAAGCGCTGGCGGCTGCGGCTGAACGCCATCGATGTCCACGACGACGGCGACTCGTTTGTGCGCGGCGATGGCGACTGGCGCTTCTGGCTCAATACCAACAATGCGCGCTCCGAGTGGACCAAGCTCTACGACTGCGACGGCTGCGTCAACGGGCGCGAGACGTTCAGCGGGCGGCCGTGGCAGACCAGCTCGCCGAGCGAGGTCGCGTCAGATCGCTCGCTCGGACCGGATATCCTCACATTCCCCAGCCAGCGCATCTGGGTGCATACCTCGGGCTTCGAGGCCGATAGCGTCATCGACGACGATACCGGCTCGGTCAATGTGCTCTGGCCGCAGCAGGCGCGCAGCTACGCCACCCGCTCGATGTGCACCGCGCAGACGATCTCGGGCTGCGCCGACTACACGCTGGAGTATGACATCTCGGCCGGCCCGCCGCTGCCCACGCCGGTGCTCACCGCGGCCGCGCAGCGTCTGCTCGGCTACTACGGCATCGGCCCGGCGACGCCTGGCGTCGCGTGTCTGGCGTGCATCGATGTGCTGGCGAACTGGTTCGTCTACGACCTCGCGCTGCCGCCCGACCAGCCGCCGGTCGATGTCAGTCAGACCAGGCTGTTCCGCGCCCAGCCGAGCCTGGAGGTCAACGCGCTCACCGATATCAGCATGGGTGATTTTCGCACCACCATCGCCAGGCTCAAAACCCGCGATCCGGCGCTGGTGCGCAAGGTCATGGGCGAGCTGCGCACGGCGGTGAACGATTCGCTCGGTGGCGGGCGAGCCGACGAGGCCGCGCTCGATTGGGGGCCGGCCATCGCGGCGCTGCCTGACGATCTGCGCCAGCAGTATTTTGGCGACCTGCGCCTGATGACGGTGCATCTTCCGCTGGTAGGGAACTGACCGAGACACGCGCGGCGCCCATCATCGCCGAGCTTCCGGGACGCTGCGAATCATCGCTGAGCTTCCGGGACGCTGCGCCGCGCATCATCGCTCGCTGGGACGCAGCGCCTCCCGCAGCGCTGCCCAGCCCTGCGGGTCATCGAGGGCGGCGAGGTAGCCGCGCAGTACGCCGCCCGGGGCGAGCGGACTGAGGAACAGCGCCGACTGGCTGGCGATGAGATCGAGCGGGGCGATGATCTCCAGCGCGAAGAGCGCGGGCTCGGCCAGCGCGCGGCGCCTGATAGAAGCGGCCAGCGCCTCGACCAGCGCGCGCCGCTCGGCCGGCGCGAGGCGGCTCACGCGGCCTCGCTGTCGAGCGTGATCGTCACCGGGCCATCGTTGGTCAGCGCCACAGCCATGTGCGCGCCGAAGCGCCCGCTGGCGACAGCGACGCCCTGGCGGCGCAGCGCTTCGGCCACAGCCTCCACCAGCGGGGCGGCGATCTCGGGGCGGGCGGCGGCGCTGAAGCCGGGACGCCTGCCGCGCGAGGTATCGGCGAACAGCGTGAACTGCGAGATCAGCAGCGCCGCCCCGCCGACATCGAGCAGCGAGCGGTCGAACCTGCCGCGCTCGTCGGAGAAGATCCGCATGGCCGCGATCTTCGCCGCCAGCGCCTCGGCGTGGGCCGGCGTGTCGCTGGGGGCCACGCCGAGCAGGATAAGCAGGCCGACGCCGATCGCGCCGATGACCTCGCCTTCGACGGTGACCGATGCCGATGTGACCCGCTGCAGGACAGCGCGCATACATTCCTCCCCGCTAGACGAAGCGCTCAAATACCTGGTTGCCAAGCATCCGCCCGCGGTCGGTCAGGCGCACCCCTGACGCATCGCTGATCAGCAGTTCGCGCGCCACAAGCTCGCCGATCTGCGCGCCGTAGACCTCGTCCAGATTCCGGGCAGTTCTTTCAAAAAAGTGCGCCCGTGCCACTCCGGCGTTGAGCCGCAGGCCCATAAACATTGTCTCGCTCGCCAGGTCGCCGACGCTCAGATCGACGGTCGATTCGATCGGGGACGAGCCACGGCCGACGCGCGCGATATAGTCTTCGATCCCCAGCACGTTGGCGTGGCGGCGCGGGTACAGATGCCCGTGCGCCCCGGCCCCGCAGCCCAGGTAGTCCGCGTTGAGCCAGTAGGCCAGGTTATGGTGGCAGGCGTGGCTCGGAATTGACAATTGACTATTGCCTATTGACGATTGACTGTCGATGCCCGATAGCCTGGCTCCTGGCTCCTGGCTCCTGGCTCCTGGCTTGGCCCAGTTGGAGATCTCGTACTGGATGTAGCCGGCCGCGCCGAGGATGTCGATGGCGCGCTCGTACATCTCGCCGGTCGCGTCGTCGTCTGGCACCGTGATGCGGCCGCTCTGGACCTGGGCGAACAGCGGGGTGGTCTCCTCGACGATCAGCGAGTAGAGCGAGAAATGATCCACCTCCCATTCCACGATCTGATGGAGCGCGGCCTCCCAGCTGGCCACCGTCTGGCCGGGCAGCCCGAAGATAAAATCCAGATTGATGCTGTCGAAGCCGACCTCGCGGGCCTCGTCGTAGCTGGCGCGGGCCTCGGCTGCGGTGTGGATGCGGCCGAGGATCTTGAGCGTCGGGTCGTGGAGGGTCTGGACGCCCATGCTGATGCGGTTGACGCCGAGCGAGCGCAAGCCGCGCAGGTAATCCTTGCCGAGCACGGTGCCAGGGTTGCACTCGACGGAGACCTCGGCGCCGGCGAGCGGCACGATCGCGTCGGCGGCGCGCAGGATGGCCTCCATCTGGTCGAGCGGTAGCATGCTCGGCGTCCCCCCACCGAGGAAGATCGTCGGGCGGATGGAGTGGCGGGTCAGCGCCCGAGCGTCCGCAGACGGCGCAGCTCCCCGGACATCCACAGATACCACAGAGAGATCAGATAGGCTTGTGCCCGACCCCAGCGCAGCGGCGCGCGATCGACCAGCGGCGCGCGATCGACCAGCGACGAGGACGTGCGACGGCGCGAGCGATGCGATCTCTGCGACCAGCGCAGCGCTGTAGGCCGCCATGCGGTGGTCCATGTTCGCGTAGGTATTGAAATCGCAGTAGGCGCAGCGGCGGTGGCAAAACGGAATGTGCAGGTAGATATGGCGCAGCGGGGCGTCGCGTCGCGCGCGCCAGTCTTCCGCGTGGGCAGCGGCGATGGTCTGTTCGTCGATGATCGTGGTCATGCATCGCATGATACCACGGCGCGCGGCGGCGCGGCGGCGTCGCGGCGAAGCGCGCGGGCGACGCGGGGCGGGGCGACGCGAGGCGGATCGATCCCGGGGTGGCAATCCATGCCTGCGTTTGCTTCGCCCATCCGTGTGCGGCGTGACGCGCGGCAGCGCGTCACGCCGCCGTCAGGTGCGCGACAAAGAAATCGGCGATGGCGCTGTAGCACGCCACGCGGTTGGCGTACTTGAGCACGTCGTGGCCCTCGTCGGCGAACAACAGCAGCTCGACCTGCTTGCCCGTGGCGCGCAGCTGGTCCACCACGTCCTGCGACTCCCGCGCGGTGACCCGCGGGTCGTTGGCACCCTGGATCACCAGCAGCGGGCAGGCTAGCGCGTCCATGTAGCTGGCCGGCGAGCGCTCGGCGAGGAAGGCCGCGTCGCGCTCGGGGTGGCCGAGCGACTGGTAGAAGTATGGCTTCCAGGTTTCAGGCAGCCGCTGGATGAACATCGCCAGATCGTATGGGCCAAACATATCGACGGCGGCGCGCCAGAGCTCGGGGTGGCGCGCCGCCAGCGTCAGCGTCATGTAGCCGCCATAGGAGCGCCCGACGACGCCAGCGCGCGCCGTATCGACCCGCGCATCGCCGGCCAGCACCCCCATGGCGTGGACGTGATCCAGCCGATCCTGTCCGCCCCAGTCGCGGTCCACCCACTTGGTGTAGGCCAGGCCGTAGCCGGTGCTGCCGCGCACATTCGGCACGAAGACGGCGAAGCCGCGCAGCGTGAGCAGCTGGATCAACGGCATGGAGAACCAGGCAAAGTCTGGCCGCTCCTGGCCCTGCGGCCCGCCGTGGACGTAGTAGACCAGCGGGCGCGGGCCGGAGAAGCCGAGCGCCTCTGATGGCAGGTAGAGCCGCGCCGAAACCCGCAGCCCGTCGTGGGAGGTGAACGAGGCGTCCTCGCCGGGGGCCAGCAGCGCCGGGTCCAGCCCGAGGACGCGCTCGCTGGTGAGGCGGCGGGTGGTCGCGGCGACGAGATCGACGACGAATAGCTGCGTCGGCGAAGTGGCCGAGGAGAACGACAGCGCCACCCGATCGGTCGCTGGGTCGTGGTGGAATGCCTCGAGCGTCCCGCCGGCGAGCTCGCCAGCGCCCACCAGCGCGCGCTCAATAGCCACGTGCATTGCGGCGAGATCGAGCGTGGCGACATACAACCACGAGCAGCCGTCGATGTTGTAGCTGAGCAGGTAGCGCCCGCCGCCGATGTCCTCCAGGCCGACGAGCTCGCCGACGCCGCTATGCTGCGCGCCGGAGACTACCAGCGGCGTCAGCGTCGATCCGCCGGCTTCGAGCAGCGCCAGCCCGCCGCAGTCATCGAAGGCGGTGGTAACAACGATGGCACCGCCTTCGACGTAGGCGGCGGCCGAGATTCCCAGTAGCGGCGGGGTCTCGCCGGCGGCGCGCGCCGCGAGCGGGGTGCCGAGTCGAAGGGCGAGGCCGGCGTCTGCCGCATGCCACTCGCGCAGCACGGTATCGCCGGTGGTGTAGCCCTCGACGAGCAGCGCCCGCGCGCCGTCATCGCTGACGGCCAGCGTCCCGCCGAAGTGCTCGCTGGTGGATAGTTCGCGCAGCTCACGGCTGGACATATCGGCCGCGAGAACGCGGAACACCGGCGCGCCGATGGTCTCGGCGGCGAGGTGCAGCGTGCCGCGCTCGCGGTCCGCGCGCTGGATAGCCACCCGGCTGTTAGCGAGATCGAACAGCGGCGCGGGGAAGCCGCCGTCGAGCGGGATCCGCATCGGCCGGTAGTTCTCATCGCCGTTATCGTCCAGCGAGACGACGATCGTATCGAGCGTCGGGAAGATGGCGTACGAGTAGCCGCCGACCAGATCTGGGTTCTGCAGCGCGATATTTGGCAGCAGCAGCGGCTCGGGGACGCCGCCGGCGAGCGGCATGCGGTACAGGCTGAGCCGGCCGCTAAGATTCGAAATGAAGTAGATCTGATCGCCGACGAGCTGCGGCGAGAGAAACAGCCTGGCGGCGAGCAGCGACTCGACGGCGACCATATACGCTCCTTGTGCTAAAACTGGGTCTTGAGCGTCTGGGTCTGGCCGGTGGCGGCGGCGGTATAGGCCGCCTCGATGATCTCGATCACGTGGCGGGCGTGCTCGGCGGTCACCTTGCTCGGCGTGCCATCGCGGACCCAGTCCACCAGCTGCATGAGATCCTCAAACACGTGCTGCTCCTCGATGGTGCGGTG
>JAYUUK010000033.1:0-2110 GCA_043754595.1 Roseiflexaceae bacterium
CCATCGCCCTGCGGCGCCGTCGCCCGCGTCGCCTTCGGCGGCGACACCTTCGTCGCCGCTGGAGCCGATCCTTGCGTGGCCTCCGGCGGCGATAGCTGCGGCACGGCCGTCGCCTGCGGCCGATCGGGCAATGACGCCGTCGCCTGCGGTGCGGCCGTCGTCTGCGCCTGCGGCTGATCGGGCGGCGCGGCCAGCACCGTCACCCGCGCCGGGTCAGAGGCAGCGGTGCCGCCAACATCGTCCTGCGCCAGCGCCGTGATCACGATCTGCGCGCCAGGGGCGGCGCCGCCGGGGACCACCAACTCGACGGCGATCTCGGCCGGGACGCCCGCTCGCGCCACCAGGCTACATATCACGCTGGCTCCAACCGTACAGCTGCCGCTCGCGCTGCTCGCGCGGCGCGGCGCAGCACCGTCGGCGCTGATCTGCACCACCACCTGCGCCTCGGGGCGAGCGGTGCTCAGGCGCACCCGCACCGGCACCGCGTCGTTCGGCCGCGCCGCCTCAACGTCCGCCGCGAGCGTCAGCGTCAGCGGTGCCTCGGCGGCGCGCGCGCTGCCAGCCGAAAACGCCATCACGATCATGGCCAGCCAGAAATATCGCATCATTATCACCAGGGGTCGGCGCTGCGGCGCGGCGGGGGAGCTGTTTCGACTATACTGTATGCTGTGATGCCCGCGCCACGGCCCAAGATAACAGATTGATTGCAATGCGCATTCTGATGCTCAGCGCTGAGTACCCACCGGACGAGGGCGGCGTCGGCGATTACACCGCCAGCCTGGCGCGCGCGCTGCTGGGTCGCGGCCACCAGCTCCACATCCTCACCGACGACGCCGGGCGCTACACCATCATCGGCCTGAACGAAGACCGGCACACACCGCTCGGCGGCGCGCCAGCGCGCTGGGGCTGGGAGCTCGGCGGCGCGGCGCGGGCGGCCATCGCGCTGCTGCGCCCCGACGTGCTGCACATCCAGTATCAGACCGGCGCGTACGCCATGCGCCCGGCCATCAATCTGCTGCCGCGCTGGCTCGGGCGCGGCGGGCCGCTGCTGGCGGTCACCGCCCACGATCTGCGCGAGCCGTATCTGTTCCCCAAGGCCGGGCCGCTGCGGGCCTGGGTCACCCGCCGCCTGATCGCCGATGTCGACCGCGCCATCCTCACCAACGACGCGGATCTGGCGCTGGCGCGACGCTGGCGGCCTGACGCCCACGGCATCCCGATCGGCAGCAACATCGCTGTGAGCCCGCCGCCTGGCTACGAGCGCGATGCCTGGCGCGCTGCCCACGGCGTCGAGCCTGGCGAGACGCTGATCGTGTTCTTCGGGCTGATCTCGGCCAGCAAGGGCATCAAGACGCTGCTGGAGGCTATCGATGGGGTGCGTGGCGTCAGGCTGATGGTCGTCGGCGGCGTGGGGAGCCAGCTCGCCGACACCGTCTACGCCGCCGAGGTGGCTGAGCTGGCCGAGCTGGACCGGCGGGTGACGCTGCTCGGCCATCTGCCGTCAGAGCAGGTCTCGGCCTGGCTGCTGGCCGCCGACATCGCGGCGCTACCGTTCGCGGACGGCGCGAGCCCCAGGCGCGGCAGCCTGCTGGCAGCGCTCGCCCACGGCGTCCCGACGATCACTACCAGGGCGGCCGCTGGCGAAACGGGCGTCGTCGCCGGCGCACCGATCGTGCCGCCGCCGATCGACCGGGTGAGCGCGCTGCTCGTCCCGCCGATGGACCCTGCGGCGCTCCGATCGGCGATCGTGGATCTCGTGGGTGATGCGGGGCTGCGCACCACGCTGGCGGCGGGGGGCAGGGCGCTGGCTGGCCACGTCAACTGGGACGCGATCGTGCTGCGCCACGAGCAGGTCTACGCCGCCCCGACGGGCCGCACAGCGCACGGACAGGATTGACAAATCCTATGTCAGAAGCCGAGCTGGACCAGATCTTACGAGCCGAGGGCTTTAGCCCGCCGGAACCAGTTTCGTCGGGCTCCCGCATCGCCCGGCGTCAGGTCGCGTCATCGCTCGCGCAGCAGCACCTGGGTGTGGAAGTGGCAGCTCTCGCAGAACGCGACGCGGTAGCCGGCGGCGGTGGCGAGCTTGATCGGGCGGCCGCAGTTTGGG
>JAYUUK010000034.1:0-2102 GCA_043754595.1 Roseiflexaceae bacterium
ATTTCAGCAAGCCGCAGCTCCACGCGCGCATCGCTTCGCTGCTCGATGCGGCGACAGCGCTCCACCGTGACCGCCCGCTGCCCCAGGTCGACGAGGGCGTGGCGCTCGCGATGACGTCGCTGGCGATCGAGCGCTTCCAGCTCGAGTCCCGGCTGCGCCGTTTGGCTCCGGTACGGCTCCTGCTTCGCGCTCGTGGCTTGCCAGTCGCACGGCTGCTCCCGAGGCTTGGCGGGTTTGGCGCAGCGGTGGCGCGATTCGACCGGACGATCTACCGGACGCGGCGCGAGATCTTGTGGCGCATCAAGCGTGCGCTCGGGCGACCGTACAACCGATGAGCGCGCCCGGCCAGCTGATCTCGGTCATCGTGCCGTGCTATAACCAGGCACGTTTCTTGCGGGAGGCGATCGACAGCCTGCTGGCGCAGACATATTCAGATTGGGAGGCGATCATCGTCGACGATGGCAGCCCAGACGATGCGGCGCTCGTGGCCTCTGAGCTCGTCGGGCGCGCCCCGCCTGGACAGATCCAGCTGCTGCGCCAACCCAATGCCGGGCTAGCATCGGCGCGTAACAGTGGCGTCCGCGCCGCGCGCGGCACATACATTCTGCCGCTAGACAGCGACGACGCTATCGCGCCGGAGATGCTCGCCACGACTGCGCAGGTGCTCGATGCCCGGCCGGAGGTCGGCTTCGTCTACACCGATGTCCAGCGCTTTGGCGAAGACCACAGCCTGCTGCGCACCAGACCGTACTCGCGTGACCACCTGCGCTTCGACTGCCTGATGCTGCCGATGACGCTATTCCGCCGCAGCGCCTGGGCGCAGGTCGGCGGCTTCCGCAGCGATATGGCGATCCATGGCTACGAGGATTGGGACTTCTGGCTGCGGCTGGCGGCAGCCGGGTGGGAAGGAGCGCACATTGCCAGGACGCTGGTGCGCTACCGGCGCGTCGGCGGGAGCATGGTAACATACGCGCAGCGCCATGACCTTGAGCTGCGCGCCGATATCATCGCCGCGATTCCGACCCTCTACGAGCCGGCGCTGCGACGCTGGGCGGGTGTCGTGCGCTCGCCTGGCTGGAGCCGCAGCGGCGCGCTCGCCCGAGGGCGCTGGTGGCTGGCCTACGTCTGGTACGCCGCGCTCATCGCCCGCTACCGCCCGGCGCTACTGCCGCGTCTGCTGGGGCGACCGCTGTTCTGGCGGCTCCCGGTGGCCTATCAGGGCAGGCTGCGCGGGCTGCTGCACTGAGCCGCACAGCGGGGTTTGGGGCTTGCACTGAGCGCAGTCGAAGGGGCGATGTAAACGCGCGCAGCGCAAAGCGGGGGTTTGGGGGCGCAGCCCCCAACAATCTCTATCTCACCAATGAGGAGCATCGTCATGCAGCTCAAGGACAAAGTTGCGATCGTAACCGGCGGCGACAGCGGAATCGGGCGAGCCATCGCGCTCGCGCTCTCTGCGGCCGGAGCGGCCGTCACCATCAACTATAACCGCAACCAGGCGGCGGCGGAGGCCGTGCGTCAGCAGATCGAGCAGGGCGGCGGCAGAGCGCTGGTCGTCCAGGCCAATGTGGCCATCATCGCCGACCTCCAACGCCTCGTCGATGTCACGGTCAAAGAGTTCGGGCGATTAGATATTATGGTCAATAACGCCGGGATCGAGACCCGCACATCGATCCTCGACTCGACCGAGCACGACTTCGACCTGGTGCTTTCGGTCAATCTCAAGGGCGCATTTTTTGGCACGCAGCTCGCCGCCAAGCAGATGATCGCGCAGGGCAGCGGCGGGCGAATCATCACCATCTCGTCGGTCCACGAGGACTGGCCAATGCCAGGAAACACACCATACTGCTGCGCTAAGGGTGGCGTACGGATGCTCACCCGCACCGCCGGCGTCGAGCTCGCGCCGCACGGCATCACGGTCGTCGGCGTCGGGCCGGGCGCGATCGCCACGCCGATCAACCAGAAGACGCTGGAGAACCCCGCCCAACTGGCGGCGCTTGAAAAGAGCATTCCAGCCGGCCGGATCGGCCAGCCAGAAGAGGTTGGCAAGCTCGTCGCCTGGCTCGCCTCGGACGAGAGCGCCTACGTGACCGCAACCACCTACT
>JAYUUK010000035.1:0-6144 GCA_043754595.1 Roseiflexaceae bacterium
CGCCGGCGCGTTCCAGGCGCTCGCGCAGCTGAGTGAGTCCAGCAGATGCCACGTGACGATCCCCGCATCGTCCACCACCGACGTCAGGTTGATGGCGGCATTCCACTCCTGGAGCAGCGCGGCGTAGCGGCGGAACTGCGCAATCTTCGTCTCGTCGAGCGCGACCCCCCAGCGGGCGGCGGCGGGCGCGAGGAGGGCGAACGGGTCATCGCTCAGCATACAGACGCTGCTCCTGAATGTAGTCGATCACTGCGTCTGGCAGCTGATAGCGCACCGGCAGGCGGCTGGCGAGGCGGCGGCGCAGGTCAGTCGATGAGATCTCCAGCTGCGGTCCATCGATCAGCTGCGTCTGCGCGGCGAGCCCGGGCATCGCGGCGTCGAGTGCGGCGAGATCGACGCTGACGCCTGGGCGGCTCAGCGCCGCGATCCGCGAGAGGCGCAGCACCTCATCAGCGCGCTCCCAGGCCGGAAAGCCGTTGAGCACGTCGGCCCCGAGGATGAAGTACAGATCGGCATCGTAGTCGGCGCGGATGGCAGCGAGCGTGTCGGCGGTGTAGGACAGGCCGGGGCGCTCGATCTCGATCGGCGAGACCGCGAAGTGCGGATTGTCGGCGCAGGCCAGGCGGGTCATCGCCAGGCGTTGCTGCGGCGTTGCTGCGTGATACCCAATCTTCTCCGGCTGCTGACCGGCGGGGACGATCAGCAGCAGGTCGAGCGTGAGCACCACGCGCGCCTCCTCGGCGATCGAAAGATGGCCGAAATGCACAGGATCGAAGCTACCTCCAAAGACGCCGACGCGCCCATGGCGTGAAAAAGTGCCCATTGCGCCATTATACCGCCGCTATGGCGCGCAAACAAACGCGCCCGCCGATCGCGATCGGCGGGCGCGTTTGTTTGCGAACAAGAACGATCAGGCGACGGCGAACTCGATCTCGGCACCTTCCTGGAGCAGCTCCCAGACCAGCCAGATCAGCGCCTTGCGGTCATTGTTGGAGGCATCTTTGACGTACGGGTCGATCAGATCGGCGATGTCGCGCCGGGCGAGCGAGTAGCTGCGGTGGCCGAGTCGCTCGTAGAGCTTGACCGCCAGAATATCGCTCAGCTCGTGCAGGTCTCGCTCGGGGAGATCCTTGCTGGTGCTCAACGTACGACCGCGCATGCATTCCTCCGAGTTCAGCGATTGCGTGAGCGGGCGGCGGGCAGCTGCGAGCGCATGATACGCTGCGTCTGCGCGGCGCGCGGCGGCTCGTCGTAGTAATCGTCGTCGGCGAGTTCCTCTGGCTGCTCGGCGGTCAGCGACGTGCGCGTCAGGCTGTCCGAAATGTAGTCAAGCACATCGCGGATATCTGCATTATCGTCGAGCATGCCGTCGAATGGCATCTGCACGCCCGAGACTGTCCTCACCGTCTGGCCAACCTCGCGCAGCGTCTTATCGATGCCGCCCACGAGCGAGCGCATCACAGCTGCGAGCTCCTCGCGCTCATCCACCGTCAGGTTGGCGAAGCCGACGAGCGCCTTCTCCTGTGCCCGCAGCAGCGTGGCACGCAAAATTGCAATGTCCGCTTGGGTCTGCAGCTCGTATCGTTTCACGAGGTGCGCCTGCCGCACCTGCTCGACGAGCTCATCGGATGAGACCGGCGTCCAGAGTAGGGCAGGGATGATAATGAAACCGATGATGCCGATCAGCATCTGCGGTGTGGCGAGGTCGGCGTTTGCGACAACCGGCTGCGCCTTCCACCAGCTCATCTGAATGTAGTAGCTGTACCAGAGTAGAAACGCCGCGCAGCCGATCACCACTGCGTAGCCAACAGTGCGCGCGTTGACCTTCTGCAGCAGCATACCAGCTGGCGACCAGGGTATGAGAAATGAGACGAGGGCCGGCGGTGCGAGCACCAGGATGGCGGTGTAGGCGGCGGCCACGATCATGTTGGGAGTGAGCTGGCTTTGGATGCCCCACCAGTACGCCGCCGACCCGATCATGGAGAGGGACGCGAGAATGGCGAGCAGCGACTTGCCAGTGAATTGAAAACCGCTGGAGCGACGGCGCTGACCGCGCATCATGTCCAGATATCGACTACTCAATGCTCAGTCCCTTTCCAGTAGCAGACACACAGCGCGATCGATTCTGGGCAATAGTTGCTACGATGCTGGTGTGTGATGCGCCCTCGATCTTTAGATACAGCTGTACAGTATACCTAATGTTGGTTGTACTATAATAAGATATGTGCATGAAAAAACGCTCATAATACAATCAGTTTTGCCTCAGTTCGGAATCTATTCTGTTGGCATCACAGCATCGCTGCGCACGATGAACGCGTCGATCTGCTCAGGATATCCTGCCGTCTGGAACCGGTCGCGGAGCGCACCTGAAATTGATGTTAGGCCGAAATCGCGGTTGATCGTGTACCTGACCTGCAGCGCCTGTTCCCCAGTCGGGCGATAGCGAAACGCTCCCTGCGCGCTGACCTCGCCCGAGAAGAAGCCAATATCGACGGTCTGCCCGGTGGTTGGGTCATACCAGCGCAACGCCGTCGGCGCGGCGACGGTGAAACGCTGCTCCGGGGCAAACGGCTGCCATTGGTCACGCTGCATCTCCCACCTTCGGTCGTTTGTCGGCGTCGGCCCGGCGTTCGGGACGACGACCACCGTTGTCGCTCCAGCCTGCGCCGTCGCCGCTGGAGCGAACACCCCGCCGCTGTCGCCCGGGGCGACCGACGCCGTTACCGCTGCGGTCGGCGCGCTGGTCTGACTCACGCTCATCGCCGTGGACGCTATGCCAACGCTCGCCGGCGGACGCGGCAGCGCGAGCGGCGGCGGCGCGGCGCACCCGGCGAACGACATCAGTGTGCCCACGAGCAGAAGCAGAGAGCGCCACACAATATTGCCTTTTGAAACATGTGTTCTACGTCACGGCTCATAGTATCATGCTTGTGGCAAGAGATCAAGACCCAATTGTATCTGCTCATACCCTAGAATATGTTTCATTATTGTAGATGCGTTAGCATCATTTGTCAAGAGTTTTTTACACTTTCTGGGTACATTGTGTGCCCACCGATGGCGATGTGGCGCATAAGAGCACAAACGAGCACAAACGCTCGTGGTGGAAGCCTTTTACATCGAGCGTGCGTACGAGTAAGATAGGCGTGAAGAGCAATGCAGCGAAAGAGGCGATTATGACGAACGATGCCGAGGCGATCGCGGGCTGGTTGAGGCCACTGCTCCCGCGTTATCTGGAAGAGCTGCGGCAGCTATGCGCCATCGAGTGTCCAACCGACGCGAAAGCTGGTGTGGACGCTGCTGGCGCGTGGGTCTGGGGCTGGGCCGAGTCGCACGGGTTCGCGCCGCGCCGCTGGGCCGATGCGTTGGTCGGCGATGGCGTGAGCTTGACGCTTCAGGGCAGCGGGAGCGGCCGCATCTTGCTCGCCGCCCACCTCGATACGGTCTACCCGGTGGGAATCGCCGCCGCCCGCCCCCTGCGCTTCGATGGCGATGTGGCATTTGGGCCGGGGAGCTGCGATAACAAGAGCGGGTTGCTGAGCGCGCTCTATGCCATGGAGGCGCTGCGCAGCCTGTGCCTGACCGATCGCTTCGGCACGATCACGCTGTACTGCGGCGGCGATGAGGAGACCGACATGCGCACGTCGCTGGTGGCGCTGCGCGAGCTGTGCGCCAGCCACGATCTGGCGCTGGTGCTCGAAGCTGGGCGCGAGAACGGCGATATCGTCGGTGCGCGCAAGGGCGGCGGGGGCTTCGCCTTCGATGTGGCCGGCCGAGCGGCGCACGCTGGGGTCGAGCCGGAGCGCGGCGCAAACGCGATCCTCGAGCTTGCGCACAAGATCATCGCAGCCCAGGGGCTCAACGGCGTCTGGCCGGGCGTGACGCTGAACGTCGGGATTGCTAGCGGCGGCACGAAGGCTAACGTCGTGCCGGACGCGGCGCGGGCCGAGATCGATGTGCGGGTGATACGCGCCGAGCACCGCGAGCCGGTGGTGGCGCGGCTCCGAGCGATCGCCGCTGAGACTCAGGTGGCCGGGACCACCACGCAGCTGCTCGGCGATTGGCACGCGCCGCCGATGCAGGCGACGCCGGCCTCGGAGCGGCTCGCGGCGACGGCGCTGGAGTGCGCCGCGTCGCTCGGCATCACCACGCGCGCCGTGGCCACCGGCGGGATCTCGTACGCCAACTTCATCGCCGAGCTCGGGCTGCCGGCGATCGATGGGCTCGGGCCGGTCGGCGGCAACGATCACAGCCCGCGCGAGTATATCCTGGTCTCCAGCATTGTGCCGCGCACCGCGCTGCTGGCGCTGCTCTGCACGAGGGCGGGCGGGGCGCTGTGACCGTCACAGTGTGAGACGAGCGATATTTAGGATGCTGACGGTAGCTGCCTCGCGAGCGATCGGATCTCCGCAGCGGTCTCGGCTGGCGGCTTGCCCTCGGTGTAAATCACCTGGGTGGCGAGGGCGCGTAGAGCCGGGTGCGCCACGAGGTAGCGCGTGAGCGGCACATCACCGACGAGCGGCGTGTTTCGATCGCGCAGCACGGCGACCGACTCGGCGAGATTGGCCGACGGCAGGAGTAGGACGACGTTGGGATAGGGCGCGAGGACCGCCTGGACGCGGGCGAAGTCTTCGTCGCGCTCATACACCGAGTGCCCGGCGCCAAAGTCGATCACGACGCCGGGGTGATCTTGGAGCGCGCGCTCGACGGCGTGGGCCTCGAACGGTTTCCAGTAGCGGTAGACACCGGCGAACCCCTCGCGCGCACCGAATCTCGCGCTGCGCCGCCTCGTCGAAGCCGATCTCCCGATAGTACCCCCAGCGGACAGCGTCGAGCGACACCTGAGGCCGGCCCAGATTTGCGGCGAGCAGCTTGCCCAGCGTGCTCTTCCCCGCCCCCATCGGGCCGATCAAAACGACATCGGCGGAGGTTGGGTCGAGCTGGGCGACGATCGCCGCGCAGGTCTCCTGCGGCGTCTGACCCTCGGTATAGACCCGGATCTTGGCGAGGTCGTGGTTGGCGTGGTGGCGCACGAAGTGCTCGTTGAGCTCGACGCCATCGTAGAGCACCTGATCGCGCGCATCGAGCACCTGCGCCGATAGCTCATCGTCGGTAGATGGCAACAGGAGCACGACCCGATGGTCTAACGGGAGCGCGCGCCGCACCCGCTGGAGCAGCGCCGGGTCGTCGATGGAAGCCTGGAATGCGCCGATCTCGATCACGCCGCCGGCGTGATCGCGCAGCCCCCGCTCGATAGTCCCGGCTGCGAACGGTGCCTGGTAGCGCAGCAGCCCGGCGAAGTCGCGCGCCTCCCACAGCCGCCGTGCCTCTTCCCGGTCGTGTCCCTGCGCGGCGTATGCGGCGTCCTCGCCCACGGTGAGATCGACGAACGGCGCCCCCCGAGCAGCGCGCCGACGCTACTTTTGCCGGCGCGCGGCGGGCCAATAAGTACGAACGTGGTCGTCATTGGCCAGCTCCTCCAGCGATTCTATCGAAGTCGACGCGATGGCGGCGCGTCTCAGGCATCGTCAGTTCTCCGTTTGCCCCAGCCGTTCCAGGAGGTGCGCTCGCTGGCAGGGGCGCGTTTGGCCGGCTTGAAGTCGTCGCCGATGGTGTAGGCCACTGGGAACAGCACCGTCTGGGTCATGCTCTCCGGCGCGCCGAGCAGCGCGGCGACCTCGCGCTCGTAGCGCAGGTGGAGCGTTGTCCAGGCGGTGCCGAGCCCGCGCGAGCGCAGCGCCAGCATGAATGACCACGCCGCCGGCAAGATCGAGCCGTAGTAGCCAGCCTGCGCCATCGCCCCGGCCTGCTCGACTCGCCCGTCGTAGCAGAAGATCACCAGCGCCGGCGCGCGGTGCATGTTCCCGGCGAGGTACACCGCGCTCTCGGCCAGCGGCGTGGTCGGCGCGTATGGGCCGCCGTGTGGCCCGCTGCTACCGTGGTAGTAGGCGTCGAACGACTGCTGGTAGTAGGCGGCCACCTGTCGCTTGAGCTCGGCGTCGGTGATGACGATGAAGCTCCAGCGCTGCTGGTCGGAGCCGCTCGGCGCCTGGATCGCCAGGTCGAGGCACTCCTCGATCACCTCTGGAGCGACCGGGCGGTTGAAGTCGAGCCGCTTGCGCACCGAACGAGTGGTGGTCAGGAGCC
>JAYUUK010000036.1:0-2093 GCA_043754595.1 Roseiflexaceae bacterium
GCGCCAAGGTAATCGACCGACTCGCGCACGATCTGCCCCTCGCGTTCCCCGGATCTTTGGCGCAGCAGCCCGGCTGCCCGGCTGCATGGCATCTGCGGCCATCGGTGGCGCAGCAGCCCGGCTGCCTGGCATCTGCGGCCATCGGTGGACATCGGTGGCGCAGCAGCCCGGCTGCCTGGCATCGGTGGGCATCGGTGGCGCAGCAGCCCGGCTGCATGGCATCTGTGGGCGCAGCAAGCTGCGCCCCTACGGCCTATCTGTGGGCGGCCGACGCGATCACATCGTCGCGCCGAGGATCCACGGGTTGAACTCTTCCTCACCGATGCCCTGCGCCTCCGAGAGCGAGTGCTCGCCAGAGGCGACGGCGATCAGCTTCTCAAAGATCTCGCGGCCGACCTCGGCCACGCTCGCGCCATCGAGGATGCGCCCGGCGTCGATGTCCATGTCCTTGCGCATGCGCTGGTAGGTCACGCTGTTGGTGGCGATCTTGATGCTGGGCGCCGGTTTGAAGCCGAAGCACGAGCCGCGCCCGGTAGTGAAGGCGATGATGTTGCAGCCGCCCGCCACCTGCCCAGTCGCCGAGACCGGGTCGTACCCAGGTGTATCCATGTAGACGAAGCCGCGCTCGCGGATCGGCTCGGCGTAGTCGTAGACCGCGGCGAGCGGCATGGATCCGCCCTTGGCCACCGCCCCGAGCGACTTCTCGTAGATCGTGGTCAGCCCGCCGGCTTTGTTGCCAGGCGCCGGGTTGTTGTCGATCACAAATCCCTCGCGCTCGGTGTAGGCCTCCCACCAGCGAATCTGCCGCAGCAGCTTCTCGGCCACCGCCGGGCTGGCGGCGCGCCTGGTGAGCAGGTGCTCGGCGCCGTAGATCTCTGGCGTCTCGGAGAGCACAGCGGTGCCGCCCTGGGCCACCAGCAGATCCACCGCGTGGCCCAGCGCCGGGTTGCCGGTGATGCCGGAGAAGCCGTCTGAGCCGCCGCACTGGAGCGCGAGGCACAGCTCTGAGGCCGGGATGGGCTCGCGGGTGGCCTGGTTTGCCTTCGGCAGCAGCGCTGCCACCGCCGCCAATCCAGACTCGATGGTCTTGGCCACGCCGCCCTCGTCCTGGATGCCGATGTAGGGTGGCAGCCGCAGCTCGCCCAGAATGTGGCGCTGGCTGCTCAGCAGCGTCTCGAACTGATTGACCTCGCAGCCGAGCCCGATGAACACGTAGCCGGCCACGTTGGGGTGGGCGGCGAACCCGGCCATCACCCGCTGCAGCAGATCCAGCTCCGGGCTGCCGTCGCGGGTGGCGCAGCCGCTCTTATGCGCCAGCGCGACGATATCCGTCACGTTGGGGAACTGCGGCAGCAGCTCGGCGCGGGCGCGGGCGGCGATCTGCCTGACGGTGTGCGCCGAGCAGTTGACCGTCCCGAGCACCGCGATCGTGTTGCGGGTGGCGGACCGGCCGTCGGCGCGGCGGTAGCCGAGGAACGTCCGCCGCTCGGCCTCTGGCACGTACGGGATGGGGCGCACGTCGGTGCCGATAGCGTAGTCCAGCGTCATCTCGCCGACCGCAAGGTTGTGGCTATGGACGTGGTCGCCGGCGGCGATCGGGCGGGTGGCGAAGCCGATGATCTGGCCGTAGCGCCGCACCGGCTGCCCGGTCTCGATGGCTCGCAGCGCCAGCTTGTGGCCAGCGCCCACCGCCGCCGTCGGCGTCACGGTTTCCCCGCCGACGGCCACCCGCCGCCCGGCGCTCAGCGGCGTAAGCGCGATCGCCACGTCGTCGGCCGGGTGGAGCCTGATGGCTGGCGTCTCCTGGAGCGTGATCAGCATTGGTTTCTCCTCTGCCCGTCGTGTGCTGGCCTACGGCAGCGCGGAAGGCTTTTTATTGCTGGTGCTGCGCAGCGAAGCTGCGCAGCACCAGCGAAGGTGGGGCGGCATCAGTGAATCGCTCCAGGCAACGGGGGGCGTGGACTGACGACCGATTGCGTGGAGGCAGGGACGCAGCAAGCTGCCTACGGTTGGTCGTCGATTGCGTACGGAGGCAGGGACGCAGCAAGCGGCGTCCCTACGGCATGATATGCGAGTTGCGCAACCTACCTGCT
>JAYUUK010000037.1:0-6144 GCA_043754595.1 Roseiflexaceae bacterium
CCGGGCGCGCCTGCCGTAACCTATATTGCGCCTACCGGCACGATCGCCTAGGTCAGCGCGCTGCCCGCTTTGGTCAGCAGCGAGGCCAGCTTCTCCAGCTTCGGCGCGACATCGCCATCGGCACCTTTGGCGGCCGCCGCCGTCTGCGTGCCGAGCCGGCTCATGATCCCACCGATCGTCTTGCCATCGAGCTTCGACTCGCCAAGGGCGTCTTTCAGCTCGCCGAGCGTATCGGAGATGGTAGTGAGCTTCGCATCGGCGCTGTGCGAGAGCGAGCGCCGCCAGGTCCCGATCGTCTCGCCCACCACGTCGGTCGAGATCGCCGTGAGGCTCCCGCTCAACGCCTTGATCGTCCCATCGAGCGCGGTATCGTGCGTTGTTGTCATGGGTCTGCTCCTTGCTCTGCGTCAGACGCTCGTGCGCTGACATGTTTAGACACTCTTTTTGTGGCAACTACTATGCCAGCGCTGACCGGTTTCAGTCGCCACGCGCGCGGGTTTCCAGCGCCCGCGCGCAGCGACGCAGCGAACGCTCGCCGCACGCGCAGCACAATTTACGATTTGCGCGCGAGCGAGTACAATAGCGCGAACACGTTGAGAAGGATCCGCTATGACTCACCTGCTTGTTGTCGAAGATGAGGCCGAGATCGCCGGCTACCTGCGGCGCGGATTTTTATTCGAGGGGTTCACCGTCGAGGTGGCCAACGACGGCAATGCGGCGATCGCGGCGGCGCGCGGACGCCAGCCAGATCTGGTCATCCTCGACTTGATGCTGCCGGGGATCGACGGCATCGAGGTCGCGCGGCGGCTGCGCGCCGGTCAGCTCGAAATGCCAATTATTATGTTAACTGCCCGCGACTCAGTGCCAGATCGGGTGCAGGGGTTAGAGGCCGGCGCCGACGATTATCTGATAAAACCGTTCGCCTTCGAGGAGCTGCTGGCGCGGGTGCGGGTACAGCTGCGCCGCCGGCAGCGCGATGAGCATCCGGTGCAGCTGCGCTTCGGCGCGCTCTCGATGGACACTGCGGCGCACGAGACGATAATCGGCGAGCGGCGCGTCGAGCTGACCGCCAAAGAGTACGATCTGCTCGAGCTTTTTTTGCGCAACCCGCAGCAGGTGCTGACCCGCGAGGTGATCTACGACCGGGTGTGGGGCTATGACTTCGGCGGCGAGAGCAACATCATCGAGGTCTACGTCCGCTATCTGCGCCAGAAGCTCGAAGCCGCCAGCGAGCCGCGTCTGATCCACACCGTCCGCGGCGTCGGCTACATCCTGCGCGAGGAGAGCTAGCTCGCTCGCAGCACGGCAATGGCGCGGCGCACCTCGTAGACTCTGCCATCGTAGGCGGTGACGCGCAGCCGGATCGTCGCCGGTCCTGGCGGGATATTGACCGTCCACATGCCGAGCAGCCCATCTGCCAGGTCGCTGCCGCGCCCGATCGGCTGCCAGCTCTGTGGGTTGCTGCCAGCGCCGATCTCGAGCGTATAGCTGCCAAGCGCCGTCCCGCGCACGAGCACCGTCGTCCCCGTGATCACCGCGCTCTCGGCCGGAAAGCCGATCGCCGCCTGCGCCGTATTCCCTGCTAGCGGCGAGACCGGCGGCGGCAGACACGCCGCAGTCGGCGGTTGCGGCACCCCGGCGGCCCTCGCCGTCGCGGCGAACTCCGGCGGGAAGATCGAAAACGCCACCTCGCGCACCTCGCCAATCGGAGTCTGCGGCGTCGCCAGGCAGCTCCCGCCGCCGCCGACCCGGATCGTCGTCACGAGCAGCCCGCTGCTCTTCGGCGCGCTCCCGGCCACAAAGCGCTCGGGAAGCGGCGTCGGGCAGCCGGCATCCGCCAGGCCGCCGTTGATGGCGCAGATCGTCGCGTCCTCGATCTGCGGCGGTCGCTCGAAGCCGCGCACTGGCCGGCCGGCATGGTACTTGGTCATCAGCCCGCGCCAGATCGTGCCGGCCCCATTCGAGCCGGCCACCTCCTGCATCGGCGTGTTGTCGCTGTTGCCGACCCACACCCCGATCGTGATGTCAGGCGTGTACCCCACCGCCCACGAGTCGCGCCAGGCGTTGGAGGTGCCGGTCTTCACCGCCGCCGGCCGGTCGTCTGGCAGCACCATGACATTGCGCGGCCCAAACATAAACTCGCGCGCCCGGTTGTCGCTGAGGATGTCGGTGACCAGGTAGGCGATCTGCTCGCCGTTGACGCCGAGCACCTGCGGCCCCTGCGCGGTCTCGGCCCGCTCCAGCACCTTGCCGCGCGAGTCGCTGACGCGCAGAATGGCGAGCGGCTGCCGCCGGTGGCCGCCGTTGCGGAAGGTGTTGTAGACCCCGGTCAGGTCGAGCAGCGTCACCTCGCCGGCACCGAGCGCCAGCGGCAGGCCGTACTGCGCTGGGTCTTCGAGCGTACCGATCCCCATCTGGTGCGCCAGATCGACGAACGGCTGCACCCCGACGAACTCGATGGTGCGGATGGCAGGGATGTTGAGCGAGTTGGCCAGCGCCATCCGCAGCCGCAGCGGACCGTGGAAGCGCTCGTCGTAGTTGAGCGGCCGGTAGACGCTGCCGTCGCCGGATGGATACTCCACCGGCGTGTCCCAGATAATCGTCGCCGGGGTCCAGCCGCGCTGCAGCGCCGCAGCGTACACGATCGGCTTGAGCGCCGAGCCGGGCTGGCGCGGCGATGTGGTGACATTGACCTGCCCATCGATCGATGGGTCATCGTAGTCCACGCTGCCGACCATCGCCAGGATCTGGCCGTCTGGGGCGATCATGACCGCGCCGGCGTTGGTGGCGTGGCGGGCGGTGAGCGGGCCGTAGCCCTCCTCTGGCGCGCCATCGCGCACGCGGCGGCGCACCTCGGCCTCGGCCACACCCTGCCAGTACGGGTCGAGCGTCGTCACCACCGTCAGCCCGTTCTCGTAGAGCTGCGTCGCGCCGTAGCGCGCCTCAAGCTGCGCGCGGACGTAGTTGGCGAAGTGCGGCGCCACCGCTGCGCGCTGAGGCGTGGCCAGATGCAGCGTCTCGGCGTCGATCGCCGCTCGCTGCTGCGGTGTCAGGTAGCCGTTGCGCACCATCGCGTCGAGCGTGACCGCCCGCCGCGCCAGCGCCGCCCGCATGTTTTCGAACGGGTTGTAGCGGCTTGGGCTCTGCGGTAGCCCGGCGATCAGCGTCGCCTCAGCCGGCGTCAGCTGCGAGACCGATTTGCCAAAGTAGGTATGCGCCGCCGCGTCCACGCCGTAGACCTGGTTGCCATAGTAGACCTGGTTGAGGTACAGATCTAAGATCTGGTCTTTGCTGTACTCGCGCGAGACCCTAATGGCCAAAATCGCCTCGCGCAGCTTGCGCTCGAAGCCCTGGCGATTCTGCTCCTCCGGCGGCAGCAGCACGCCCCGCACCAGCTGCTGCGTGATCGTCGATGCGCCGCTGACCACCTCGCCGGCGCTCGCGTTCTGCGTCAGCGCACGGGCGATCGCGTACAGATCAATGCCTGGGTTCTGGTAAAAGTTGGCGTCCTCGACGGCGATCGTGGCGTCTTTGAGGCTCTGCGGGATCGCGCTGAACGGCACGATCGTCCGCCGCCCGCCGTGCGGGTCGACGAGCTCAAGCAGCAGCGTCTCGCCGTCCCTGGCGTAGACCCGCGTCGTCTGTGACAGACGATACTGCCCCATGGACTCGGGGTCGGGCAGGTCGCGGCCGTAGTAGTTATAGAGACACAGCGCCGCCAGCACCGCCAGCTCGATGCCTAGCAGGCTCAGCTTCAGCAGCGCGATCACCAGTCGCAGCCCAAACGGTAACGCATGCATACTCTGTAGTATAGCCACTTTTGCGCCAGCGTGCTGGGTCGATGCCCGCCTGAGGGTGTGGGCCGCGGTGGCGGGCGGCGGGCGTCAACTGTCGCCCCGCCACCGAACCCCCGCCGCTGCTGGCCACCTCCGCCACCGACGCCCCCCCGCTGGCTGCCGCCTGCGGGTGTGAGCGCGCGGTGGCCACCTCCGCCACCGACGAACGCCCATCCACCGCCGCGCCGCGCGCGTAGTCTGCAGCGAGCATACAAGGAGCCATCATCATGGGGATGCCCCTACTCGGCCCGCGCCTCACCGTCGGCGCGATCGGCCCGAGCTACCAGCTGCGCGACGCCGACGGCCGCGCGTTCGAGCTCAGCGACCTATGGGCCGAGCGGCCGACGGCGCTGGTCTTCCTGCGTCACTTCGGCTGACCGTTCTGCCGCAGGGCGCTGGCCAGTCTGGCCGGCTCGATCGATCAGTTCGGCGCGCGGGGGGCGCAGGTCGCCGCCATCACCATGGGCACGCCCACCGAGGCCGCCGCGTTCTGCCGCGACCGCGCGCCGCGCATGCGCTGCCTCTCCGATATGCGGCAGATCGCCTACCGCGGCTTCGGCATCGGCCAGGCCGGCGTCGCCGAGCTGTTCACCCCTGCGGTGGCCATCGCCGGCGCGCAGGCCGCGCTCGCAGGTCACATGCCCGGCCCGGTCGTCGGCGGCGTGCGGCAGATGCCTGCGGCGTTTGTGATCGATCGCGGCGGGATCGTCCTGCTGGCCCACTACGGCCGCGACATCGCCGATCTCCCCCAGCCCGAGACGCTGCTGGCCGCGCTCCCAGCGCCGATGCTGGCCTGGTAAGCCGCCGCTCTACGTAGGAGACCGCCCGTATGCCAACGCTGCTGCTGCACAACGGCCCGATCTACACCCTCGACGCCGTAGGCGCGGTCGCCGAGGCGCTCGCCATCCGCGATGGCCGCATCCTCGCCGTCGGCGCGCTCGCCGATGTCAGGGCCGCCGCCGGGCCGCGCGCCGAACCCATCGACCTCGCCGGGCGCGCCGCCATCCCCGCCATCACCGACGCCCATGTCCACCTTGGCTACCACGCGCTCGCCAGACGCAGTGTGCTGCTGGACGACATCGACGATTTCGAGCTAGCCCTCGATACCATCGCGCAGGCCGCCGCCCGCCTGCCTGCCGGCGCCTGGCTCCAGGGCCGCGGCTGGGATCATACGCTCTGGGGCGGGCGCTGGCCGACTGCGGCAGATCTCGACCGGGTCATCGGGGACCGGCCGGCGCTCCTCTTGCGCAAGGACGGCCACTCGGCATGGGCGAGCAGCGCCGCGCTCGCCATCGCCGGCATCGATGACGCCACGCCGGACCCAGCCGGCGGTAGGTTTCGCCGCGACGACGCCGACCGTCAGACCGGCATCCTGCTGGAGCAGGCGATCGGGCTGGTGCGCCAGCATATCCCCGCCAGCGATACCGAGCAGCGCCTCGCCGCCACTATCGAGGCGATCGCCGAGGCCCATAGCTACGGAATGGTCGGCATGCACATCCCCACTGCCGCCACCCCAGGCGACGGCTGGCTGGTCATGCACGATACTATGCGGCTGCGCGAGCGCGGCGCGCTCAAGCTGCGCTGCCTCAACTACTTCGGCGAGGACGGGCTGGACGCGGCGCTCGCGCTCGGGCTGCGCAGCGGTTTTGGCGATGCGTGGGTCAAGCTCGGCGGGCTCAAGCTGTTCGCCGACGGCGCGCTCGGCTCGGAGACCGCGCTGATGCTCGCGCCCTATGAGGGCACGGAGAACAGCGGCATCGCGGTGCTGGCCAAGGCGCAGCTCAATGATCTCATCGGCCGCGCGATCGGCGGCGGGCTGAGCGTGATGGTTCACGCCATCGGCGATGGTGCCAACCGCCATGTGCTCGACGCCATCGAGCGCGCCCTGCGCGCCACCCCCGGCTTCGCATCGCCCATACCCAACCGCGTCGAGCACTGCCAGTTGCTCGCGCCGAGCGACATGCCGCGCTTCGCCGAGCTCGGCATCATCGCCTCGATGCAGCCCATCCACTGCACCCAGGATATGGACGTGGCGCAGCGGCTGTGGGGCGGGCGCTGCTCCGGTGCCTACGCCTGGCGCTCGCTGGCCCGCCTCGGCACCACGCTGGCCTTCGGCTCGGACGCCCCGGTCGAGTCGCTCAACCCCTGGCGCTCCGTCCACGCCGCCGTCACCCGGCAGCGCGCCGACGGCCGGCCGGATGGCGGCTGGTACCCGGACGAGACCCTGACCGTCGAGCAGGCGCTGCGCGGCTTCACCAACGGCCCGGCCGCCGCCGCCGGCGAGAGCCACCGGCAGGGCCAGCTCGCC
>JAYUUK010000038.1:0-18585 GCA_043754595.1 Roseiflexaceae bacterium
GTCGCTCACCGACAGCGATGGCGGCGTCATCGGCACCATCGCTGTCTCCGCCAAGACCAGCGGCCTGTTCAGCGCGACCGACCGAGCGCTGCTGCTACAGCTCGCCCAGCTCGCCTCCGTCGCCCTCGAAAATCAGACGCTCTACGAGCAGGAGCAGGCGGCGCGGGCGCAGGCCGAGCAGGCCAGCCTGCTCAAAGATGAGTTCCTGGCTACGATCTCGCACGAGCTGCGCACGCCGCTGACCGCGCTGATCGGCTACGGGCAGCTCATCCAACGGCGCAAGCGCGATGAGACCTACGTGGCGCAGACCATCGATAAGATGCTGCGCAGCGCGCGCGACCAGGCGCTGATCATCGACGACCTGCTCGATGTCTCGCGGATCGTGACCGGCAAGCTGCGCGTCGATCTCCAGCCGATCGACCTCAGCGATGTGGTGCGCGCCGCGCTCGATACTGTGCGGCCGACGATCGAGACGAAAGGCATCCAGCTCAGCGCCGATCTCCAGCCGGCGTCGATCGTCGGCGACCCAAACCGGCTGCAGCAGGTGGTCTGGAACCTGCTGGCCAACGCCGCCAAGTTCACGCCCGCCAGCGGAGTCATCGCTGTCTCGCTGACGCTGGAGCGCGGCGACGCAACGCTCACCGTCAGCGATACTGGCCACGGTATCGGGCAGGCGTTTCTGCCATTTGTCTTCGACCGCTTCCGGCAGGCGGATAGCACCAACAATCGGGCATACAACGGCCTCGGACTCGGCCTCTCGATCGTGCGCCACCTCGTCGAGCTCCACGGTGGCACCGTCACTGCGGCCAGCGCTGGCGAGGGCTGCGGCGCGACCTTCACCATCCGGCTGCCGCTGATGGACCCCGGCGATGACGCATCCGCGCCCGCCGACCTCGATGCGGCCGATAACGCATCGCTCTGCCCGCCCGAGCTCGATGGTCTGCGGGTGCTCGTCGTGGACGACCAGCCAGCGATCTTGGATCTGCTATACGATGTACTGACGCCCTGCGGCACCGTGGTGCGGCTGTGCAGCAGCGCGCGCGAGGCGCTGGCCACGCTGCGCGACTGGCATCCCGACGTGCTGCTCTCCGACGTCGCCATGCCCGGCGAGGACGGTTACTGGCTGATCCGCAATGTGCGCGCGCTCGCCCAGGCAGATGGCGGCGCAACGCCGGCGATCGCGCTGACCGCCTACGTCCGCGCCGAGGAGCGCACGCGGGTGCTCGCCGCCGGCTTCCAACTCTACGTGCCGAAGCCGATCGACCCAGACGAACTGCGCGCGATCCTGGCCCACCTGGTTCGCATGGGTGGCGGCGAACGCTGACAGCTGAGAGGAGCACCCGTGACTAGCCTCATCATCGTCCACCCATCCTTCGAGACCGTCTGGCCGCTGGCAGCCGAGGAACTGCGCGCAATCTGGGCGGCGCAGGGGTCGCTGACGTTTGTTCGCCTCGATGCGGGCGATGACCGCGCGCTCGGCGCGATCGACGATGCGCCGCGCGACGCCACGCGGGCGGTGACGCTCGGCGTTCCGGTGACGCCGGCCTGCCTCGATCGCTTTGGCGCGCTGCGCGAGGCCGCGTTTCAGGAGCCGTACGCCGCCGTCGCCGGGCTCGACGCGGCCGTGGCGGCCCGCAGCATCCGTCGTTACACCCAGCCCACCGAGGGGTTCTGGGGCCAGAGCGTGGCCGAGTTCGCCCTGGCGCTGACGCTCTGCGGCCTGCGGCGCATCCCGCAGCTCCACCACCAGATCATCGCCGACCAGACACCGTGGGACTACAAGCCGCCGGGCGGGGTCGGGCGGCCGGGGGCGCGCGGCCACCAACTCGGCGACGACCTCCGGTTCACCAGCGGGACGGTGGCGGGCAAGCGGGTGCGCATCGTCGGCGCGGGCAATATCGCCAGCCGCTACGCCAGCTTCGTGGCGATGCTCGGGGCGGATGTGGCTGCGTGGGATCCGTTCGCCAGCGAGCCGAGCTTCCACCGCGCCGGCAGCCGGCGCGAGCGCCACCTGGAGCGGCTGATGACTGACGCCGAGATCTTCGCGCCGCTGGTGCCGCTGACCGAGAGCACGCGCGGCCTGGTGACGGCTGAGCATATCGCCGCGCTGCCGCGGGGCTGCCTGGTGGTGCTGGCGACGCGGGCAGGGGTCTGCGATGTGGCGGCGCTGCGCCGCAGGGTGTGCGCCGATGAGATCGCGCTGGCCGCCGATGTCTTCGATATCGAGCCGCTGCCGCTCGGCGACGAGCTGCTCGGGAGGCACAACGTGGTACACACACCGCACAGCGCCGGGCGCACCGTCCATGCCAACGCGCAGTGGGCCGGCGCGCTGGCCGACCAGTTCCTGCCGTAGGGAAGCCAGCGGCGCGTGGTCCAAAGGGGGCCAGCCTCCTTCGAACCCCCAAAGGTGACACCCTCGCGTGCGCTCCGGCGTGCCACTCCAGCGCAGGCCAATCACCAGCGGCCCACGTCGCGTGCTGCCGCTTCACTGACCGGGCCATGATCGGCGTCAGCCGCCGCAGCTAGCCGCACAGCACGTGCAGTTCAGGGCGTGGAGGACGGGCCCACACGCGACAACGCCCGTTTGGGGTTCGAAGGGGCGCAGCCCATCGCCGGGGAGCCTGAGGGGCGCGGCCGCCCCTCGGCCGGGTGCCGGGCGGAGCGCCGGCCCAGGATTGCCGGTTAGGCATACAACACCGGGTGCCGGGCGGAGCGCCGGCCCAGAATCGCCTCTATCCCTACACCGCCGCCAGCCGCGCCTCCTCGGCCACGCGCCGCGGCGACTTCTGCGTCTGCGGGTCGAGCCGCCTGGTGAAGAAAAATGTGATCAGCGCGAAGACGGTGGCCACCAGAAACGGAAACTGGTAGCCGACGTAGTTCAGCACGAAGCCGGTGGCCAGCGGCACCACGATCGCCGCGGCGTGCTCCAGCGTCAGCCCCAGCGCCAGCGACGGCGCGATCTCGTCAACCACCGCCACCTTGCGCAGATACGTCGCCGCGCCGATCCCCGAGAGCGGGAAGATCAGCGTGTAGATCACATAGCAGACCACCGCCACGTAGACGTTATCGATCAGCCCGTAGCCAAGCAGCGCCACGATGTAGCCGACGTTGGCGATGGCCAGCATCGGCTTCTCGCCGTGCTTGTCGAACAGCCGCCCGATGCGCCGCCCGATCAGCGTGTTTACCAGCGACGTCGCGATCAGCACCGCCGAGATCATCGGCACGTCGAGCTTGAAGTGGTTGACCAGCACCCACAGCCCGAACGAGAAGAAGATCTGCTGCCGCCCGCCGTCCAGCATTTTCAGGCCGTAGTAGTAGATATACTCGCGGCGCACCACGATCGGCTCGCGCCGTGGCACATATGCTGCTTGCTTACCATCGCGTAGCTCGGGGAACGTCACGATCGCAATGGCGGCGATGGCGGCGAACGCCCCGCACAGCACGAACGTCGAGCCGAAGCCGAGCCAGCCGGTCTCGAAGCCGAGCAGCACCACGCCCATCGCCGCCAGCCCGCCGAGCGAGTTGACCGCCGAGATATGGCCGAGGATGCTCCCGGCGCGCTTCTCGTCCGTCAGGCTGAGCGCCAGCGCAGACTGCGTCTGGAAAAACGTGTGGTACCCCATGCTGCTCAGTACCACCCACGGTGCCACGCCCCAGAAGCTCGTGGCCGTGCCGAACAGCGAGTAGCCCACGGCCAGCAGCACCAGCGCGCCGGCGGTGATCTTGGGGAGCGGGAGCCGGTAGAAGATCGCGGTGATGAAGATCAAGAGGAAGCCGGGGATCTCGCGCACGGCGGTGATGTAGCCGAACTGCGGGCCGGAGAGACCGAGGACGTGCTCAAAAAAGTTTGAGACGATGTTCTGCTGGGCCGAGAGCGCAAACCCGACGGCGAATGTGGCGATGGTGATCAGCAGCCAACCGCGCCCGCCTGCGGTGCGCAGCCATTCAGTGGTCCGTTCCATAGTTCCGATATCTCCGTGTATCGCTTTGCGATACTTCGCTGCGCAGCGAGTCAGCTATACTGCTGCAACCAGGGGTGGTACGTTACCCGTCATGATAGTACATGACGAGACAGTATGCTATCATACCGCAGAACGATGAACCTACACGAAAACTGTTCGCCGGCGCACGCGCGACGCTGCCTGCCGCCTGGCCCGCTCCGCCGCCAGCCACTTGTGCCAGCGGCGGGGCCCGTCATCACGGAGAGCATTGCTATGCGGGACGCACGCGCCGGCCGGATCGCCGGGTTTGGCACGACGATTTTTACTGAGATGAGCGCGCTCGCGGCCCAGCACGGCGCGATCAACCTCGGCCAGGGCTTCCCGGATTTCGCCGGGCCGCAGTTCATCAAAGATGCTGCCGTCGCCGCCATCGCCGCAGACCATAACCAGTACCCGCCGATGCCCGGCTGGCCGCGGCTGCGCCAGGCCGTCGCCGCGCAGTGGCAGCGCGATCACGGCCGCGAGCTGGACTGGCAGACCGAGGTGACGGTGACTTCGGGCTGCACCGAGGCGCTATTCGGTCTGGCGCTGGCGCTGCTCGAACCGGGCGATGGCGCGATCGTCATCGAGCCGGCCTACGACTCGTACATCCCATCGATCACCATGGCCGGCGGCGTCCCGATCGTCGTGACGCTGCACCCGCCGACCGCCACGCACCCAGCGTGGTCGCTCGACGAGGACGAGCTGCGCGCCGCCTTTGCCCGCAGCCCCAAGCTGATCCTAGTCAATACGCCGCACAACCCCACCGGCAAGGTCTTTGCGCGCGCCGAGCTTGAGCTGATCGCCGAGCTGTGCCGCGAGTACGACGTGCTGGCGCTGTGCGATGAGGTCTACGACCGGCTGGTCTTCGACGATGCCGCGCACGTCTCGCTGGCCGAGCTGCCAAGCATGTGGGAGCGCTCGCTGTCGCTCAACAGCATCGGCAAAACCTTCAGCGTCACCGGCTGGAAGGTCGGCTGGGCGGTCGGGCCGGCGCAGCTGAACCACGCGCTGCGCATGGTTCACCAGTGGGCCACCTTCACCACCGCCACGCCGCTCCAGGATGCATCTGCCGCCGCGCTGGAGCACGCCGCAGCCACCAGCTATTACGCCGAGCTGCGCGCCGAGTACGCCGCGCGCCGCGAGCTGCTGCGCCAAGCGCTGGACCACGCCGGGCTGCCGGTCCTGCCATCCGATGGATCGTTCTTCCTGAGCGCCGATATCGCCGCGCTCGGCTACACCGACGACCGCGCCTTCTGCCGTGCGCTGACCACCGAGATCGGCGTCGCGGCGATCCCGACGTCGGCCTTCTACTCGGACCAGGGACGGGCGGCGAAGCTGGCGCGATTCTGTTTCGCCAAGCGCCACCAGACCATCGAGCGTGCCGCCGAGCGGCTCGCCCGGCTGCGGACCCACACATTATCCGACGCCGCGAGGCGTTCGCATTAAGGAGCCACTATGGCGCGAGCTTTACGAGTGCTGATGCTGGTGACCGACGCCGGGAGCGGGCATCGCAGCGCCGCCCAGGCGATCGAGGCGGCGCTGCTTCAGGCCCACCACCACGATGTCCAGGTGACGATCGCCAACGCGCTCCACCACCCCACCGCGCCGTCGGTCGGGCGCTCGGGCGAGAACCTGTACCTCAAGATGCACGCCGGTGCGCCGCAGGAGTACGATACGATGAACGGCTGGCTCGATCAGCCGCTCGGCTGGCTGGCGCTCGAACAGATCGCGGTCAACTTCGTGCGCGCCCCGCTGCGCGAGGTGCTGGTCGAGACCGCGCCAGATGTGGTGATCGGCACCTTCCCGGTCTACACCGCCGCCGTCGCCGATGTCTACCGCAACCAGCCCACCAGGCCGCTGCTGATGTCGGTGGTGACCGACCTCGGCGGCGTTCACCGGCTGTGGTTCAGCAAGCACGACGATATGTGCGCCGTGCCGACCTCAATGGTGCGGACGCAGGCGGTCAACGCCGGGATCGGGCCGAACCGGCTGCTGGAGACCGGCATCCCCGTCAACCCGCGCTTCGGCTCGCCCCGCGCCGACCGGGCGGCGCTGCGCCGCGATCTGGGCTGGAGCCAGGATCTGCCGACGCTGCTGCTGCTCGGCGGCGGCGCTGGCGTCGGGCCGCTGGAGGAGCTGGCGCTCGGGCTGAGCGCGGCGCGGCTGCCGATGCAGCTCGCGGTGGTGGCCGGGCGCAACCGCGAGCTTGCGGCGCGGCTGCGGGCGCACGCATGGCAGATCCCGGTGCATATCTATGACTTCGTGCCGCTGCCCGATCTCATGCACGCCGCCGATATCGTCGCCAGCAAGCCTGGCGGGCTGAGCGTCTCCGAGGCGCTGGCCGCCGGGAGACCGCTGCTGCTCCACGGCGCGCCGATGGCGC
The DNA here is from genome assembly GCA_043754595.1 of Roseiflexaceae bacterium. Taxonomy (GTDB): domain Bacteria; phylum Chloroflexota; class Chloroflexia; order Chloroflexales; family Roseiflexaceae; genus JAYUUK01. The sequence continues at coordinate 6,367 of JAYUUK010000038.1, forward strand.
AGGAGGCCGGCAACCTGCAGTACGTCGCCAGCCGTGGGGCTGGGGTGTATGCCGGCGGGACGGCGGCATTTGTGGCGCAGACGGAGCGCTGGCTGGCGGACCGGGCGGCGCTGGCACGGGCCACGAACGCCGCGCGCAGTATCGGGCGGCCGGGGGCGGCGCGGCAGGTGGCAGAGATCGCCTACGCCCGGGGCATCGCCCACCCGTCGCCGACCCCGCTCACCGTGCGGCGCACCATCGGCGAGCGCCTCGCCGAGTGGCGCTAATCCACCGCCATCCTCGCCTCGTATGGGCGAAGCAAGCCCTCTAGACCGCTACCGTCTAGGATTGCACGGCGCGCTTCGCCACCCCGTCGCCCCGCCACCCCGTCGCATCCGTATGGGCGAAGCAAGCGCCGATAGCATGTGTCGGGACGGGATCTTGCGAGCGCGCTTCGCCCCTCCCGCCACCCCGTCGCCCGTCGGCGCGATCCCGGCGCTTCGCCCCTCCCGCCACCCCGTCGCCCGTCGGCGCGATCCCGGCGCAAAAGAGATCGCGAAACGTCACAATCTTCACCACAATCCCGCCTTCTTCGGCTGCTATACTCCTCCTATGCCCATCGACGCCGAGCCGCTCGACGTTCCGCGCTTCGCCCCAGCAAAAGGCTCGCTCATGTCACGCACACAGCTCGTACGCTACCGCGCCATCGCGTCGGCGCTCTGTATCATCGCGCTGCTCTCCGCCTGCAGCGATAGCCCGGCCATCGAAGCCACGCCGAAGCCCAAGCCGCGCGCCACCGCCGGCGTCGCTCGCCCCACCGCCGCGCCGCGGCCCACCGCCAGGCCGCAGACCGGCGTCAGGCCGCAGACTAACCCGGATCAGCAGACCTGGCTGGTGATGCTCTACTTCGACGCCGACGACGAGACCCTCGAAGAGGATATGCTCACCGACCTCAACGAGGCCGAGATCGCCGGCTCGACGAACCGCGTTACGATCGTGGCTCAGGTGGATCGCTACGACGGCGGCTACAGCGGCCAGGGCGACTGGACCAGCACCAAGCGCTTTCTCGTGACCAAAGACGATAATCTGCGCAAGCTGCACTCCACAGAGCTCGCCGACATCGGCGAGCTGAACATGGCCGACGGCGACACGCTCGTCGATTTCGTCAGCTGGGCGGCCGCCACCTACCCGGCCGACCACCACGCGCTGATTATGTCGGACCACGGCGCCGGCTGGCCGGGCGGCTGGAATGACCCGTCGTCCGAGGTAGACCTGGCGAACCAGGTGCCGCTCGCCGCCTCGATGGGCGATATGCTGTTCCTCAACGAGCTACACGACGCGCTCGCCACGATCCAGGCCAAGACGAGTATCGGCAAGCTCGATGTGATCGGCTTCGACGCCTGCCTGATGAGCACGATCGAGGTCTACACCGCTATCGCGCCATACGCCGACTACGCCGTCGCGTCTGCCGAGGTCGAGCCGACCCTTGGCTGGGCCTACGCCGCCCTCCTCAGCTTTCTCGACGATCACCCCGAGAGCGATGGCGCGGCGCTCGCCGATGCGATCGTCAGCAGCTACATCCAGCAGGACGAGCTGATCGTCGATGACGCGGCGCGCTCGCGTTATGTCAAAAGCAACTACGACGCGGACAGCATGACTGCGGCCGAGGTCATCAAGGCCGAGACCGAGCGCACCACCCTCGCCGCCGTCGATCTCGCCGCCGTGCCGGCGCTCAACGCCTCGCTGAACCGGCTGGTCCGCGCGCTTGCGCTCGTGCCGCAGACGCAGATCGCGGCATCGCGGCGCTACGCGCTGGCCTTCGAGAGCGTGTTTGACGAAAACCAGCCGAAGCCGGCTATCGACCTCGGCAGCTTCGCGCAGCTGCTGCGCAAGAATGTCAACGACCCGGCCGTGGACGCTGCGGCCGATGACCTTCAGGCCGCACTAGACCGCACCGTGATCGATAGCGCCTTCGGCCGCAAGCTCAAGACCATCTCGGGCATCTCGATCCATTTTCCGAACTCCAAGCTCTATAAGGATGCGGACGCCGGTGCCGCCTCGTATGCGCAGGTGGCAAAAACCTTCGTCGACTCATCGCTGTGGGATGATTTTCTCGCCTTCCACTACACCAAACGCCGGCTGCCCGCCGCAGACATCGCAGCGACACCCCCGCCAGCCAATGCTCCCGCCACGCCCGTGGCAGCACCTGTCGCGGCACCCGACGCAGCAGCTGTCGCAGCACCCGACGCGACGCCGATCAAGGTGGCGCACGTCACGCGCTCGGCGGCCTCGGTGACCCGCAAAAAGCCAGTGACGATCGGCACAACGATCACCGGCGCGAATATCGCCTTCATCTATGTGTTCGTCGGCCGGGCGGACCCGAAGAGCGGCACCATGCAGCTGCTGGATATGGATTTTCTGCTGGCAGACACCACCCGCGTGGTGGGCGGCGTCGAGTACCCCGACTGGAGCGGCGGCGGCGCGCCGATCGACATCGAGTACGATTGGGACGGCACGCTGACGGCGATCGATAGCGGCGGCGCGCAGGAGATCGCGCTGATCCAGCCGGAGCGCTACGGCGGGGCCAACGAGGACGCTAGCTACACCATCGAGGGCAGCTTCATCACTGCCAAGGGCAAAAAGCCGCGCCGCGCCATGCTGCGCTTCAGCGCCGGCGAGCTGGTGGACGCTTACGGCTTCAGCGGCAGCGATGGCAGCGGCGCGATGCGCGCCATCACCCCAAAGCCAGGCGACCGATTCACGGTATCTGAGACGAGCTACGCGCTCGACCGGAACGCCGCAGCGCCGGTCACCACCCAGGGCGCGACCGTGGTCTTCGGCGCGGACAAGCTGACCTGGGATATGATCCCAGCGCCCAAAGGTGCCTACCTCGTCGGGTTCATCGCCGAGGATTTCGACGGCAACTGGTACACCGCCGCGACCGATGTGGCCGTGAGGTAGACGCGGCCGAGTGCGCGCCACGAACCTTCGCTCACTGTGTTTAAACCGAAGTAAGAAATAGAAGAACACTCCATGCCTAGCAACCAACTCCGCCGCTCGCTTTGTCTCTCCGCCGCCTTGCTGCTCCTGCTCGCCGCCTGCGGCGGCGCGCCCGTAGCCCAGCCCCCGTCAGACCCTGCCAGCACCGAGGACGCCACACCCGCGACGGCAAGCGCCGAGCCCACGCCCGCGACGGCCAGAGCTGACGCCGCCACGCCCGCGCCGGCCAGCGACGAGCCCACGGCCGCGACGACCGCCGCCCCCACCGCTATCGCATTGCGGCGCGATCCCGCCACCGGCCCTGGCGGCAGCGCCGACACCAGCGGCACGTACGTCGCCGACCTCGGCTTCCGCCCCGATCGCAACGGCTTTGGGTTTGCCAACTATGGCGGCGATCCGGGCACGACCAATCTGCTGCCAAACGATGTCCAGCGGCTGTTCGGCGACGAGGCCTGCGCTACGATCCAGAACGGCGAGTGTATCCTGACGCCCCCAGGCGAGCAGTGGCTCCAGCAGCTCAACGAATCGATGAGCGGCGGCCACTGTGAGGGCATGGCCGTCCTCAGCAACTTGTTCTACAGCGGCCAGGCCGACCCCAACGCATTCGGCGCGGCCAACGTCCCGGATCTTCAGTTCGAAAACAACAGCGCCCTTCAGCGCGAGATCGCCTACTGGTTCACCACCCAGGCCACCCAGCCAGCCCGCACAGGGATCGTCGAGCAGACGCCGAGCGGCGTGGTCAACACCCTGCTCACATCGCTCGCGGCCGGCCCCGATGGCGGCGACCAGTACGCCGTGGGGATCTACCAGCGCGACCGCAGCGGCGGCCACGCCATCACCCCCTACGCCGTCGAGGATCGCGGCGCCGGCATCTACTGGATCATGGTCTACGATAACAACTACCCTGGCCAGGCCAGAGCTATCGAAGTCGACACCGGCACCGACACCTGGAGCTATGTCGGCTCGACCAACCCTGAAGAGGCTGAGGGGCGCTACGAGGGCGATGCATCGACCTTCACCCTGGAGCTCGCGCCGATCGCGCCGCGCCTCGGCCGGCAGGCGTGCCCGTTCTGCGACGAACCGGCCACGGCACAGGCCGGCACCGTCAAGGCCATCGGCAAGCGGCCGGCCTACAATCAGATCTGGCTCACCGGCGATGCCGACCTGCTGATCACCGACGCGGCTGGCCGCAGTATCGGCTTCAAGGGCGGCGTCTTCGTCAATGAGATCGAAGGGTCGCTGGCCAACGCCAACAAGTTCGGCGTCAACGTCTGGGATAGCAACGCCGAGCCGGTCTACTCCATCCCGACCAACATCGACTTCACGATCTCCATCGACGGCACCCGGCTGACCAAGCCGGTCAGCTCGACGGTGACGATGATCGGCCCCGGCTACGCGCTGGAGATCAGCGATATCGTGCTTGAGCCAGGCCAGGTCGATACGCTCGATGTCTCGCCAGACGGGAGCCTGATGTCCTACCGCACCACCAGCGGCGAGACGCCGTTCATGCTGATCGCGGTCGAGACGCCAAAGGCCGATTATCAGTTCGGCGTCTACGGCGAGCAGCTGGCGGCCGGCGAGGCGCTCAATCTCTCGCTGGACACCAAGGCGGGCACGCTCAGCATCGACGCGATCGACAACAGCGAGGCGGGCAGCTACAGCCTGTCGGTGGCGCGCTACGACGAAAACGGCGAGAAGGTCTTCGGCGCGACGGGGATCGCGCTCGCGCCAGACGACGTGCTCTACGTCGACTACCTGCGCTGGCCGGGGAACGGCGAGCCGATGGAGCTCGACCTCGACCACGGCGGCGACGGAACGGTGGACGAGACGATCGCGGTGGACGACGTGACCGATACGTTCGACGAGACGCGGTGACTGAGCACAGCGACTAACGCCCCAAACCCTGGTATACTCAACTCATGCTGTCCATCACCAAAGCCGTCATCACCGCCGCCAGCCCATCGCAGCGCGCGCTGCCGCTCCAGCGGCTCGTGGACCGCGATGGGACGCCGAAATCGGTGCTCCAGATCATCATCGAGGAGACGCTGGCCGCCGGCATCGAGGAGATCTGTCTGATCGTCATCCCCGGCGACGCGGCAAGCTACGCCAGCGCCGCCGGCGGCCATGCGTCGCGGCTGCGCTTCGTCGAGCAGCCTGCCCCGCTCGGCTACGGCCACGCCATCTACTGCGCCAGAGACTTCGTCGGCGACGCGCCGTTCCTGCACCTCGTCGGCGACCACCTGTACCTCAGCAGCGGCCCAAAGCGCTGCGCCCAGCAGCTTGTGGAAGTTGCCAGCGCCGAATCGTGCTCGGTCTCGGCGGTGCAGCCATCGCGCGAGAGCCAGCTACCATCGTACGGCGCGATCGGCGGGCGCCTGCTACCAAACACCCGCGACCGCTACCTGGTGGAGACGGTGCTTGAGAAGCCGACGCCGACCGAGGCCGAGCAGCGGCTGGTGGTGCCAGGGCTGCGCGCCGGCCACTACCTCTGCTTCTTTGGCATGCACGTACTGACGCCGCAAATCATGGATATCCTCGCCGAGCACGTGGCGGCCGCCGATGGGCGCGGCGGGGTGCTGCTCTCGCCGGCGCTCGATGCGCTCTCGGCGCGCGAGCGACACCTGGCGCTGGCCAACCTCGGCGCGCGCTACGATGTGGGCGGCAAGTACGGCCTGCTCACCGCGCAGCTCGCCCTGGCGCTCGGCGGCGTGGACCGCGACGAAGTGCTGACCGCGATGGTCGAGCTGCTTGCGACGCGGCGCTGAAGACCGGGAGACCGGGTTACCAGGTGACGGGGAGGGGCGAAGCGCGCAGGATCGATCGCATGTGGGTGATCGACCCGCACTTGCTTCGCCCATACGGACGCGACGCCGCGACGCCGTGTCGCCGTGGCGGGTGACGCCGTGACGGAGTGACCGCGAGACAGGAGACCGGCAATTGTCAATTGTCAATCGTCAATCGTCAATCTGTGGACGAACTGCCCGGAGCTGAGCGGATACGATGACACACCTGACCGACATCATCACCGCCGAGGATCCAGCGCTGCGCGACGCATCGCTCGACGCGTTCTGCCGTGACGCATCGCTCGAGACGCTGCTGGCCGAGTGCGACGCGCTCGACGCGCTGCGCCGCAGCAGCGACAATCTCTACGAGCGGGTGCGGGCGCTGTTCTTCCTCTACGCCATCCATCGCTTCCATCTGCCGCACAAGCTGGGCGTCACGCCAGGCGGCCACATCCCGTTCGAAGGCTACGCCCACCTGCTCGACCGCCGCTTCGAGGAGGCCGCCAAGGTATTCCTCGCCGCCCGCCGCGCCCGCCCCACCGACGCGATCTGCTCGGCGCTGGCCGCCGCCTATCAGCGACTCGGGTTTCAGACGCTAGCCGACCAGGTGCGGCGCTCGGTGCGCTCGGTGGCCGGCAACCAGTGGATGTTCCGCGTCGGCCACCCGCTCGACCAGCCGCTGCGCATCAGGCGCGAGCTGCTCGGCGGCGGCCCGTTCCCCATCCTGCACGAGGCGACGCCGGTGCGGATGGATCTGACCCACAGCGCCTGGAGCGATATCTTCTTCCTCGGGATGGACTTCCCCGATGGCGCGCGGGTGCTCAATATCTCGGTGGATCTCGGCGTGAATGGCCGCGACGCCGCGCCGCGCCCGCCGGTCAACGCCTACCTGCGGGTGATCGACGAGCCGCTGCTGCGCCTGACCAGCGTCGACCTGGGGGCCACCGCTGATATCACCGACCTGGCTGAGGTGTTCGACTTCGCCCGCGACTACCTCGGGCTGCTCAAGGGCGCGGTGATCGCCTCTGGCATCGTCCCGCCCGGCATCGAGGGATCGGGGCAGTCGCTGGCCGAGCTGCTGGCGCGGGTGGTGGCGCCCGGGCACGGGTTGGAGCTGGTCTCTTGGGTCAACGGCATCCCCAAAGGCTCGCGGCTCGCAGTCTCCACCAACCTGCTGGCGGCGCTGATCGCGGTCTGCATGCGCGCCACCGGGCAGACGCAGCGGCTGGCGGGCGAGCTCGCTGAGCGCGAGCGGCGGGTGGTTGCGGCGCGCGCCATCCTCGGCGAGTGGCTGGCCGGCTCCGGCGGTGGCTGGCAGGACTCGGGCGGAGTCTGGCCAGGGATGAAGCTGATCGCTGGCGAGGCGGCGCGCGCCGGCGACCCGGAGTACGGCGTCAGCCGCGGCCGCCTGCTGCCGACCCACCGCATCCTCGGCGAGGACGACGCATCGGCCAAGACCAGGCGCAGGCTCCAGGACAGCCTGGTGCTGGTCCACGGCGGCATGGCGCAGAACGTCGGCCCGATCCTGGAGATGGTAACTGAGAAGTATCTGCTGCGCTCTGAAGCCGAGTGGCGCGGCCGGCAGGATGCGATCGCCGTGCTTGAGCAGGTGCTGGATGCGCTGCGCGACGGCGATGTCCGCGCGCTCGGAGCGGCCACCACCGGCAACTTCTTCGGCCCGATCCAGACGATCATCCCGTGGGCCACCAACGACTACACCGAGGCGCTGATCGCCGCAGCGCGCGCCCACTTCGCCACCGACTTCTGGGGCTTCTGGATGCTGGGCGGGATGGCCGGCGGTGGCATGGGCTTTATCTTCGCCCCCGAGCGCAAAGCCGAGGCCCAGCGCTTTCTGCTCGAAACCATGCGCGCCGAGAAGCGCCGGCTCGAAGATGCGCTGCCGTTCGCCATGGAGCCGGTGGTCTATGACTTCGCCATCAATGAGCGCGGGACGCTGGCGACCCTGCTGGAGCGGGCCGACGCACTGATGCCGCCCGGCTACTACGGGCTGATCCTCCCGGCCATGATCCGCACCGACCCGCGGCGGCTGGCGGAGACCAGACGCGATGAGCTGGATCGTTTCGGGGCGGCGGCGCGCACCAGCCCCGAGCTGGTGGAGCTGGTGCCCTCGCTGTTCGACCGGCTGCTGCCGCGGGTCGGGCGCGAGCAGCGCAGCCGCGAGCAGATCGAGGCGCTGCTGGCCGAGCACGGCTTCGACCGGGTGCAGCACGAGCAGATCCGCGCCGACATGCGCAGCGGCCGGATAGGGCTGATGCAGAACCGGCTGCCGGCCACCACCGATATCCGCGATGTCGAGCCGGGCGACGTGGCGGACGCGCGCGGCGGGCTGCCAAATGGGCTGCGGGCGCTCGGGGCGCTGGCGCTGGCAGACGGGCAGGTGGCGATGGTCTCGCTGGCGGGCGGCGCCGGCAGCCGCTGGACGCAGGGCGCCGGGGTGGTCAAGGCGCTCAACCCGTTCGCGCGGCTCGGTGGGGCGCACCGTAGCTTCGTCGAGGTGCATTTGGCCAAGAGCCGCAGGGCGGCGCTGGCGGCAGGCTGCCAGGTGCCGCACGTCTTCACCACCAGCTACCTGACAAATGGCCCCATGGCGCGGGCGCTGGCGAGCGCCGCCGCGCGCGATGGACGCGGGCTGGCGTTTGGCTACAATGGGCCGCTGCTGCTCTCGCCTGGCCGCTCGGTTGGGCTGCGCTTCGTCCCGATGGCGCGCGACCTGCGCTTCGCCTGGGAGGAGATGGCGCAGCAGCAGCTCGACGAGCGGGCCCAGAAGGTGCGGCAGAGCCTGCACACCGCGCTGATCGGCTGGGCGCAGACGTCCGGCGAGGGCGGCGACTACACCGATAACACACCGCTCCAGTGCCTCCATCCCACCGGCCACTGGTACGAACTGCCGAACATGCTGCGCAACGGCGCGCTCGCCGCGCTGCTGGCCGAGCGGCCGCAGCTGCGCTACCTGCTGCTGCACAATATCGATACCCTCGGCGCAGACCTGGACCCGGCGCTGCTCGGACAGCACATCGCCAGCGGCGCGGCGCTGACCTTCGAGGTCATCGCGCGGCGGATCGAGGATCGCGGCGGCGGGCTGGCGCGCGTCGATGGCCAGCTGCGGTTGCTGGAGAGCCTGGCGCTGCCGCGCGAGGAGGCCGAGTTCGCGCTCTCCTACTACAACACGCTCACCACCTGGGTGGATATCGATCGGCTGCTAGCGGCGTTCGGGTTGATGCGCGCCGATCTGCTGGACGCGCCGAAGGTGGCGGCGGCGGTGCGGGCGGCGGCAGCGCGCGTCCCGACGTACATCACGCTCAAGGATGTCAAGAAGCGCTGGGGCCTCGGGCAGGAGGATATCTTTCCCGTGGCGCAGTTCGAGAAGCTGTGGGGCGATATGAGCGCGCTGCCCGATCTGCGGTGCGCGTTCGTGGCCGTGCCCCGCGCGCGCGGGCAGCAACTCAAGGATCCGGCGCAGCTCGATGGCTGGCTGCGCGACGGGTCGGCGGCGTATGTCGAGGCGCTGTGCGCCTGGGAGTGAGAGGTTTTTCTATGCTGGCCGATCTTCGCAAAGAGTACACTCAGCGCGGGCTGAGCGAGGCCGATTTAGCCGACGACCCGTTTGTACAGTTTGGACGCTGGTTCGACCAGGCGCTGGCGGCGGAGCTGCCGGAGCCAAACGCCATGACGCTCGCCAGCGCCAGCACCGATGGCCGGCCGTCGGCGCGTGTGGTGCTGCTTAAGGGCGTGGACGCGCGCGGGTTCTGCTTCTACACCAACTACGCCGGGCGCAAGGCGCGCGAGATTGAGACCAACCCGCACGCCGCGCTGGTTTTCTTCTGGCCGCAGCTGGAGCGCCAGATCCGGATCGAGGGGCGGGTCGAGCGGGTGGCGGCCGCGGAGTCGGACGCCTACTTCGCCAGCCGGCCGCGCGGCAGCCAGATCGGGGCGCTGGCCTCGCCGCAGAGCCAGCCGATCGCCGGGCGAGAGGCGCTTGAGGCGCAGTACGCCGTGCTTGAGGCGCAGTACGCCGGGCGCGATGTGCTGCGGCCCGACGGCTGGGGCGGCTACCGGGTCGCGCCAGAGGTCGTCGAGTTCTGGCAGGGGCGGCCCAGCCGACTCCACGACCGGCTGCGCTACCGCCGCGACGGCGAGGCGTGGGTCATCGAGCGGCTCGCGCCGTAGCACCGCTCTGGTGCCCCGCTGCCCGTGGCTGGCAGTCGCCTGCTCCGCCCGCAATAACCCGCGCGCTCGTGCGCCAGGCGGCCATCATGCCGTCGCTCCCACCGGACACGCGCTACCCGCTGGACATCATCGCGGAGATGGTGGCGGGCTGGTAAGTGGCCGGGGGCATCCGCGAGGGGCAGCCGAACCTGCTCGCCGCAATCTTGCTCGGCTGCATCCTCCGGCCGATCATCGTCTCGCAGCTATCTCAGCCCAGCGCGCTGGACATCCTCGGCGATCGGCGGCACGATGCGGTGATCGCCGATGCGACGTGGGGTGCATTGCGCGGCGACGCTGCCGAGGATGCGCGCTAGGCGGTCAGGGCGGCGTCGACATCGACGGTGAGCCCGCTGAGTAGCGCCGATGTCACGCTGCCGCCGCGCTGCGCCCGCGCATGCGCCGTGTACCCGGCGTCGCCCAGCGCCAGCACCGCGATCTCGCCCCGCTGCCCATCCACGATCCAGTACTCCGCGATCCCCGCCTCGGCGTAGTCGTCCACTTTCGTCACCCAGTCCCGCTCCGGGGCATCGGCGCTCACCACCTCCACCACCAGATCGGCCCCCAGCCAGTACGCATCCTGGTAACGCGGGTCCGCCGCATCCCGCAGCAGCAGGATATCCGGCTCGCGGTACTTCCCCGGCCGGATCTGCAGCCGCAGCGGGGCGAAGAACACCCTGCCATGTCCCTGCATGAACTGGAACAGCAGCCGGTACAGATAGGCTAAGATTGCCTGGTGGCGGCTCGTTGGCACGGGCAGATCCTCCATCTCGCCGTCGGTGAACTCCAGCAGCCGGTTAGTTCGCGCCGTCAGCGCCAGGTACTGCGCCTCGCTCCAGGTGCCCTGCAGCGCGTCGAGATCGATCTCAGCGCCCCCCAGCCGCCCGATCAGCGGCGGCGCGCTCGTCTCCACCGTCATGGCAGCCTCCTTTCGCCCATCATAGGTCTGCGCCGTGCCATCTGGCAGATGAACGACCAACGCCAGCGCTGCGGCGCGCTCGTGCAGTTGCAAGCGACATCGTTTGAGTCGCACGGGCATTGCTTGGCATCAGAACGCCCCGTTCGGTCATAGTCAATGGTTCATTGCAAATGCGCTAGGCAACCAGCGTATCATCGACATCGACGGTGAGCCCGCTGAGCAGCGCCGATGTCACGCTGCCCCCGGCGCGTCCCAGCGCGTGCGTCGTGTACCCGGCGTCGCCCAGCGCCAGCACCGCGATCTCGCCCCGCTGCCCATCCACGATCCAGTACTCCGCGATCCCCGCCTCGGCGTAGTCGTGCACCTTCGTCACCCAGTCCCGCTCCGGGGCATCGGCGCTCACCACCTCCACCACCAGATCGGCCCCCAGCCAGTACGCATCCTGGTAGCGCGGGTCCGCCGCATCCCGCAGCAGCAGGATATCCGGCTCGCGGTACTTCCCCGGCCGGATCTGCAGCCGCAGCGGGGCCACCAGCACGCGCCCGCCGCGCGGCCTAATATAGGCGCGCAGGAGATCGTAGAGCCACAGCAGGATCTGCTGATGTTTACTGGTTGGCACAGGCAGATCCTCCATCTCGCCGTCGGTGAACTCCAGCAGCCGGTTAGTTCGCGCCGTCAGTGCCAGATATTGCGCCTCGCTCCAGGTACCCTGCAGCGCGTCGAGCTCGATCTCAGCGCCCCCCAGCCGCCCGATCAGCAGCGGCGCGCTCGTCTCCACGGTCATGGCGGCCTCCTTTCCTCATCTGACGGCAGTATACCTCACTCGGCCATCACAAAGGTGATAGTCCCGCCGGCGGCGACGGCGGCGTGCGACACCGTCCAGTCAGCGATCGGCTGGCCGTCGAGCAGCGCCGCGCTGACCACCGGCGCATCGGGGCGGTGGTTGGTGGCGACGAGCCGCAGCTGACGCCCGTTTCGCAGCGCGATGGTGGCGGCCGGGAACAGCGGGGTGCCGATGGTGAAATCTGGCCGGCCTGGGCAGAGCGGGAAGAGCCCGAGCGCGCTGAGGACGTACCAGGCGCTCATCTCGCCGTTGTCCTCGTCGCCCGGCAGTCCGTCAGGCTCCGGCGAGTAGAGCTCGTCGAGCACGCGGCGCACATGGCGCTGGGTGAGGTCCGGCCTCCCGGCCACCGTGTAAAGATATAAGACGTGGTGGACCGGCTGGTTGGAGTGAGCGTACTGGCCAAAATTGGCCTCAGCCATCTCGGTCATCTCGTGGATCTCAAAACCGTAGCCGCCGACATCAAAGCGCGG
>JAYUUK010000039.1:0-6124 GCA_043754595.1 Roseiflexaceae bacterium
CTGACGTTTACGATTAAGCGATTGCAATCGTTCGGCAGCTTCAGTTGATAACCGACTGCGTCCAGCCTGCCAGAGCGCTGTTTCATCGACGTAGCGCAGCTGATCGATTGCGAGCTCGAGGTCTGCGGGAAGCTCCTCGGTTGCTGGGGTCGCACCCATCAGCACATCCAGAACCTCGTCGGCGACAAGCCGTTGACGACGTGTGGCGCGAAGCTGTAGCTGCTCGTAGAGCGCCGTGGGGAGATGAATCATCACATCATGCGCTGTCGTAGTCATCGTCTAACCTTGTCGTTTGTACGCTGCCCAAAAACAGTCCTCATTAACCCGCCACTGCGATCGTTGGATTGCCGACAAGCTGCCGATTGATCGCATGCACGTCTCACGTAGATGCTCATTCATGGCATCACATCGGCAGTATACCACGGCGGCTGGTCACTACCTCGGCTGACGAAACGGGCGCGGCGCTCGTGGCAGCGGCGCGCCCGTTCGAAATATCAGCCGAGCATGGCGCGCACGGCGGCGATCTCGTCGTGGTTAATGGTGTGGCCCATGCCAGGGTAGATTCGTGTATCCACCGCCGCCCCGAGCGTGCGCAGCGCCGCCGCGCTCTCTTCGACGCGCACCAGCGGGATATGGGAGTCCACATCGGAGCAGCCGAGCAGGACGGGCGTGCCAGCCAGCGAGCCTGGGTAGTCGGTGCGGGTGCGCTCGCCGATCAGCGCGCCGCTCAGCCCGGCCACGCCGAGGTAGCGCTGCGGGTTGCGCGCGGCGTACTCCAGCGCCAGGCACGCCCCCTGCGAGAACCCGAGCAGCGCGGTGCGCTCGGCCGGGATGCCCGCCGCCGCGAGGTGCGCCAGCAGCTCCGCGATGGCGGCGAGCGCGTCGGAGAGCCACGGCTCGTTGGCCGCCAGCGGCGCGGTGAAGCGCTGCGGGTACCACTGCCCGCCATTGGCCTGCGGTGCCAGATAGGCCATATCGGGCAGGCTGAGCTCGCCGGCGATGCCCAGGATATCTTCGGCCGATGCCACGCGCCCGTGGAGCATGATCGTCGCGGCGCGCGCGGTCTCGAGCGGCGCGCCGGAGTGAAGTGTCTGAAGCTGTGTCATCGTGTGTCCCTCGTCGTATTGCCCAGTGAAGCATCGTCAGTCCGCCGCGCCGTGCCAGCACGGATGCTTCACGACAGTAGTCTTTGGCCAAAGGCGTCCCGGCGGGTGCCGCTCAGCATGACAGGCGCGGGGCGTTGTCGCGCGCAATGCTGCGTTCAGTCGTCACGTGTCAGTCGTCAAGTGTCAGTCGTCAATCCGTTACGCCTCCAGCTTCAGCGGCCTGAGCCCGCGCTCGATCGCCTGGCGGTTCTTCTCCAGCCACGGCGGCAACATGAGACGCCGCCCGAGCTGCGCCGGCTCCTCGTCGATACCGAAGCCAGGACCGACGGTGGCCAACTCGACGATGTGGCCGTCCGGGTCGCGGGTGTAGATGCTCTTGAAATACACCCTGTCCATCACCGGCGAGACCGGCAGCATCGCCCGCACCAGCCGCTCGCGCCACTCCAGCTGCGTCGCCTCATCGGCCACGGCCAACGCGAAGTGATGCGTCTGGCCGGCGCCCATCGCGACCGGGGGCGTCCGCTGCGCATCGCGCTCGAAGTAGGTGATCAGCGTGCCCGGCCTGCCATCGCCGGCGCCCCAGTACCAGTGCGCCGAGCCTGGGTCGTCGAAGTTGGAGGTCTGCTTGACCCGCCGCATCCCCAGCAGCCCGCCGAAGAACGCGTCGGTGCGGCCGATATCGCTACCGATGGCGGTGATATGGTGCATCCCGCGCAGCAGCGCCATATCCGGCGTGATGACTGGGACCGGCTCTGGCCAGGTGGTCGCCGCGATCCGCGCCGCGTCGCGGTTGGCCACCAGCATCGCCTCGGGCGGCGCGCGGAACGCCGTGCCGATCAGCTCAGGCTCCTCGTCCACCGCCCAGCCGGGGCCGTCGGTGGCGATCTCGACGATTGTGCCGTCGGGATCGTGCAAATAGATCGACGTGAAGTAGTGGCGGTCGAATGGCCCATCGACCGCGACGCCGAGGTCGGTCAGGCGGCGCTTCCACTTCAGCAGGCTGTCGTAGTCGGCCACTCTAAGCGCGAAGTGGTGCGTCCCGCCGATGCCTGGCACGCCCTTGGGTGCGCCCGGCCACTCGAAGAAGGTAATCGCGGTGCCAGGCCGCCCAAGCTCATCGCCGAAGTACAGATGGTAGCTGCTCGGGTCATCGAAGTTGACCGTCTGCTTCACCAGCCGTAGCCCGAGCACTGTGGTGTAGAAATCGACCGTGCGCTGCGCGTTGGCCGCCACGATCGTGATATGATGGAGCCCTGTGATCGTCATCTCTCGCCCCTTTCGGTATGGTGCGTCGCGCCGACAGCACGTTCGCCGCGCGGCACACCTCCAGTATCGGCGATTATAATAGACAGCGGCATACACAGCGGCGTAGACATTAGATCGCGAGCGTCCGCACACCCCAGGCCACGGCCCCAGGCGACGACCCGCCGATCACCCCGGTCTCGCGCCCGGTCTCGCGCCCGGTCTCGCGGCCGTACTGCGCCGCCACCGCCCGCACCGCCACCAGCGCGTCGTGCCGCCCCAGCACTGCCACCGTGCCGCCCGATCCACCGCCGGTGATTTTTGCCCCGTACAGCCCGGCGTCCGGCCCGGCCGCGCGCACCAACTCCACCAGCCGGTCGGTGCCGCCCGAGCCGAGCCCGCAGGCCGAGTAGCTGGCGTGCGACTGGTACATCAGCTCGCCGAGCAGCCGCACCGTGGCCGACTCACCTCGGTAGCTTTCGAGCAGGGCGCGGAACAGCTGCACCCGAGCGTGCTCGAAGATCGGGTGGGCGGTTGGGGTGCGTACGGCGTAGGTCCACGCCGGGTCGATGGCGGTGACCGTATCGCTGATGCCACCGTAGCGCGCCAGAAATGCCGCGCCGCCGATCGTCTCGGGGATGTGGGCGCGGTAATGCTGCTCCCAGCGCGATGGCGTCACATTCGCCAGGTACCCGCCGAACAGCGGGTCGTCGATGATGGCGCGGCCATCGCTGACCCGCACCGCCAGCCCGGTGAGATCGGCGATGACCCGGTAGCCCATGAACGCGCCGACCCGCACCGAGCCGTAGTCCGCGCCGGAGACCGCGTGGCGGATGCCCGAGTCGATGCCCCACACCGCCAGGTCATCGGGCAGGGCGACGCTGGCCTGCACCTCGGCCGGCTGACACAGCAGCGCCAGCAGCCTGCCCCGCTCGCCGAGCGCCGAGCTCATCTGGTCCATCACGCCGCACGGCGCGCCAACCACCCGGTTCTCGGCCAGCTGGCAGAGCATGGCGATAGCGCGCCCGTCGAGCGGCGCGTCGCCGCCGTAGACGCCGAGCAGCGCCATCATTGTCGCCACCTCGAGCGCCGCAGACGAGCTGACGCCCTTGCCAGCCGGCACGTCCGACGCCACCAGCAGCCGCAGCCCGGCGGCCGGACGCAGCCCACGCTCGCGATCCAGCACCACGAGCGCGCCGAGCACATAAGCCGCCCAGTCGCTCGCGGGGTCGCCGCCGAGCAACGCCCGCGCCGCATCGTAGATCAGCGGCCCCGAAGGCGGCAGCAGCGCATCGCGGTCGATCCGCAGCTCGGAGCGCGCCCCGAGCGTGGCGGCCTCGGCGCTGCGCACCACGATGGAGTCATCGTCACTCGGCTGCGCGGCGCAGAGCGTCGCGATCGCCAGCGGCAGCTGGAGCACCAGCGCGCCCGAGTAGTCGGCGATGCCGCCCATCAGATCCAGCCTGCCGGGCGCCCGCCCGACCACCACCGGCCGCGATCGGTCGAACAGATCGCCGCAGTCGGCCACGGCGGCGGCGAACGTACGAACATCTGCGTCAGCGTCTGTCATTAATTTGGATTTCTATAGCGAAACATAGAGGTGAACATACGAGATGTAGGAAAGGGGAGATCTCGGGGTTGCGCCCCCAAGCCCCCGCGTTGCGCTTCGCGCGTTTACAGCAGCCGCTGCAGCGCCGGGGCGACGAGATCGCGCAGCTGCGCGTTGGCGTAGCCAACCCACGCCATGCCGGTGTGGACATCGAGCGGGGCGTCGAGTGGCGCGCCGCGCGCGTCGGTGATGATCACGCCGGCCTCGCGGGCCACCAGCTCGGTGCAGAGATCGTAAGGGTGGCAGCACAGCGGCGCGAGCGGCTGCCCATCAGCGCCGAGCACCGGGAACAGCGGCCGCAGATCGGCCACCCAGCGGTCGTGGCCGAGCAGCAGCTCGGCGATCTGTCCGCCAGAGCAGATATACTGATCCTCGAACAGGTCGGCGCGGCCGGCGATGGGTGGGCCGAGGATCGCGCGAACCAGCGCATCGTCGATGGCGGCGAGCTGCGCCCGATTGCCGGGGAAAAAGCGCGAGATCTGGCCGTAGCCGCCGGCGATGGTGGCAGCTCCCGATGGCCGTGGCGCGAGCGGGGCGGATGCGCCGGTCAGCCGATTGTAGCGCTCGCCGTGTGCGCCCTCGCCGCGGATCGCCCAGAAGCTATCGCTTAGATGCTGCTTGACCAGCGGCACCTCGGTCATCAGCGCCAGCTCTATATCGCCGAGCCGCGTGTCAGAGCCGTTGTTCGGCGCCACGCCGGTGAGCACCCATGCGGCGCGTTTTTGATACATCAGGCCGCGCGTGCCATCGATCGGGTCGACGATGATCCGCACGACGGCGCTCTCCTCGCGGCCGTCTGGCGTCAGCACCGCCACGCCATCATCGCCGAGGCCCTCGGCGATCAGGACGCACGGCCACTCATCGGCCAGCGCGCCGAACAGGTCGAGCAGCTTCGCCTCCGAGACTCTATCGATGGCGTAGATCGTATCGCCGGCCTCGTGGCCCACCTCGGCCGAGAGGTCTTCGAGCGCGGCGGCCTCGGTGGCGGCGACGACAGCATCGCGGGTGGCGGCGTGGACCGCGCGCAGCCGTTCGAGTAGGGCGTTGGCGTTGGGGATCATAGTCCTGCCTGCTCCCGATAATGCAGCGTACCAGAGACCGCCTGCAGCGCGGCGGCCTTGGCCTCCGGCGCGGTGTCGCTGAGGAAGTTGCCGCCGCCGATCTCCGGCCCTGCCAGGTACTTGAGCGTGCCTGGGCGACGCAGCGGCGGCAGAAAGCCGATGAAGGCGTGAAAATCCGAGTAGTCGCCGCCGTCGGTGGGCGCCTGGTGGATGGGCATCACATACGGGAACGGCTGCCGCCACAGATTGTCGAAGCGGGTCGTCACATCTTTCAGCCCGCGCGCCAGGCTCGCGCTCTCGGCATCGCTGAGCGCGTGGAGGTGCGGCACCGCGCGCTTTGGCGCCAGGTAGACCTCGTAGGCGTAGCGAGCGAAGTAGGGCACGAAGGCGATGACGTGCGCGTCCTCGAACAGGATGCGCCGCCCGTCCTGCCGCTCGGCCTCGATGATCGCGCCGTATAGCGCGGCGCCGGTGGCCGCGCGGTACTCGCGCTGCGCCACAAGCTCGGTATCGAAGGTATCCCAGGTGAAGTTTGTCGCGTAGATTTGCCCGTGCGGGTGCGGGTTCGAGACGCCCACCGCCTCGCCTTTGTTCTCAAACAGCAGCACCTGCGCCACCTCTGGGCGGGCGGCGAGCTCGCGCATCTGCGCCTGCCAGACGCCAACCACCCGCTCGATCTGCGCGGCGCTCATCTCGGCCATGGTCAGATCGTGGCGCGGCGCGTAGCAAATCACCCGCGCCACTCCTTCGGCGCGCCTGGTGCGGTACAGCGGGTGCGCCGGCTGTGGCGCTGGCGCGTCAGGGCCGACGCACGGCGCATCGTTGTCGAAGACGTAGACATCGCCATACGCCGGGTTACGCTGCCCGCCGACGCGGGCGTTGCCCGGGCATAGGTAGCACGTCGGGTCATAGGCGGGCGCGGCGGCCGGCTCGGGCGCCGCGCCGCCGAGCCACGGCCGCCCCTGCCGGTGCGCCGCCACGATCACCCACTCCTGCCGCAGCGGGTGCCAGCGCTCTTCCCACGGTTGGTTGCTCATAGCCGCCATCATACCGCACTCCGGCGCGCGCGTCGCAGACGATTGGTGACAGCCGGGGCGATGATCCAC
>JAYUUK010000040.1:0-18448 GCA_043754595.1 Roseiflexaceae bacterium
CCGCCCCTGCGCGGCGAAGAAAATACTGAAAGAAAATAATCTTGGAGGGCCTGCGGCCCTCCAAACCTCCCGGCCAGCGGCGCTAGCGGCGCGAATCATCGCGCGCCACGACCCGTATGGGCGAAGCAATCGCGCCACGGCCCGTACGGGCGAAGCAAGCGCGCCTCAGTTGTCTCACCGGATCCATCTGGCGCGCTTCGCCCCGCGCACCTCGCCT
Organism: Roseiflexaceae bacterium; assembly: GCA_043754595.1. GTDB lineage: Bacteria > Chloroflexota > Chloroflexia > Chloroflexales > Roseiflexaceae > JAYUUK01. The sequence goes on from JAYUUK010000040.1 coordinate 218, forward strand.
CGCGCGCTTCGCCGCCCATCGCCGCCCCGCACCACGGTACGGGCGAAGCAAGCGCACCTCGGTTGCCAACACCGGATCCATCTGGCGCGCTTCGCCCCCGCCCGCCGCGCTCATTGCGCGCCGCCCAAAAATCTGTGTAATGTGCGGTACAATAGGCGCAATTGTACCACGGGAGCACCAATGGATCTCTACCTGCTGCGCCACGGCATCGCCGAGGATTTCAGCGCCGACGGCCGCGATGCGAGCCGCGCGCTCACGCCAGACGGCATCGCCAAGCTGCGAACCTACGGCCCGATGCTCGCGCGCATGGCGGTCGCGCCGACGCAGATCCTCGCCAGCCCGCTCGTCCGCGCGCAGCAGACGGCGGCGATCGTCGCTGAGCTGCTAGGCCAGACCCACGCCACCGAGCCGCTGCTCGGCCTGGACTTCGACATCGATCGCCTCGCCCGGCTCATCGCCGCCAACCGCGATGCCGCAAGCCTGCTGCTCGTCGGCCACGAGCCGGGCATGAGCCAGACGATCGGCGACTTGACCGGGGCGCGCGCCGAGATGAAGAAGGGCGCGCTGGCACTCGTCACCCTCAGCTCGCCCGCCGTTATGTCCGGCTTCCTGCGCTGGCTACTGCCGCCGCGCGCGCTTCGAAGCTGACCAGAACGCCGGAAACCTGGAGGACTACGTTTCCTTCGTTGTGCTGCCTTCCGGCGGCCTAAAGGCCGCACAACCAAGAGCGCAGATTTTACACGTATGTCAATCACAACCATCGAATCCATAGCCGCCACCGTCCGCGATGCCCACCGCGAGCGCCGCACCGTCACGCCGTGGGGCGCCGGCACCCACCAGTATCTTGCCGAAGCCGAGGCCGACGATGCGCTGCGCATCGAGACGGCCGGCCTTAGCCAGATCATCGACTATACTCCGGCCGACCTGACCATCACACTCGAGGCCGGCGTCGGCATCGGCGCGGTGCAGGATCTGCTGCGGCCAAACGCCCAGTGGCTGCCGTGGGACCCGCCGGCTCGCCCCGAGGCTACCATCGGTGGGCTGCTGGCCTGCGGGCTGAGCGGCCCGTTGCGCCTGGCCCACGGCACCGCCCGCGACAGAGTGCTGGGCATGAAGGTCATCCTCGGCGACGGGCGGGTGGTCAAAAGCGGCGGCCGGGTGGTTAAAAACGTGGCCGGCTACGATAGCCACAAGCTGCACATTGGCGCGTTCGGCACGCTTGGCATCATCGCCGAGGTCACGTTCAAGCTCGCGCCCATCCCCGAGCGCGATGAGATTATCGCCTTCGCCTGCCCAAACCCGGCCGTCGCGCTCGATTTGGCCGACGCGCTGCGCCAGACTCCGCTGTCGCCGGTCAGCCTGCTGGCACAAGTTGGCGTCGGCGCGTGCGTGCTGTCGGCGCGCTTCAGCACGGTGGCGGCGGCGGTCGCTCGCCAGCTCGACGTGGCGCGCGGCAGGGCAGCGCAGCTCGGGGCGGCGGAGTGTGCGCCGCGCGCGCCGGAGCCAGCGGCCTTCAGCCTGCCAGGGTCGGGCGAGACCGATCTGATCGCCCGCGTCGGAGTGCCGCCGGCGCAGCTGCGCGCCGCCGTGGCGCTGCTCGCCGCGCTGCGCCCCACCCCCGAACTGCTGATCTATCCAGGAGTCGGGCTCATCCAGCTGCGGCGCGCGGCCACGCCCGAGGATCCGATCTGGCTGGCGGATCTGCGCGCCCGGCTGCTGGCCCTTGGCGGCTACGCGGTCGCCGAGCATGTCCCAGTAACGTCCGGCGCGCTGGATCGCTGGGGGCCGCCGCCAGAGACGGTGGCGCTGATGCGCCGCCTCAAGGCGCGCTGGAACCCGCACGACACGCTCAACCGCGGTCGGTATATTGTCACGTAACGCGTAGAACACAGAACGTAAAACGCAGAACGTAGAACGCAGTGGATTATCTGTCCGGTATCTGCGCCTATCTGTGGACAAAGCACCCGGATGTGCAGCATTCGCGCAGATTGGTGCAGATGAGCGGATCATTCGTTTAAAATCTGTGTCTATCTGTGCCTATCTGTGGACAGAGCGCCCGGTGTGCTACTCAAACACAAGCTCGCGGATGTGAACGTGCGCCGGCGTATCGGGGTTCTCCTGCACGATCTCCAGCCGCACGTCGCGCAGCGTCAGCGGCCCGCCGGGGAACGGGATCTCCACCGTCGGATCGCGGCCGCCGTCGCGGGAGACCTTGGTCACCACGATCGGGTCGCCGCTCACCGGGGTCAGCGTGGCGGTGACGGTGAAGTTCATCGTAGCGGTGGTGAGGCGCAGCCCGCTCAGCGCGCGCGGCGTGGCGAAGCTGAAGTCCAGCAGCAGCGGGTTGGCCTCGTAGCCGCGCGCCAGCGTGAACGGGTCGCCGTCGATCAGGTTCTCGATCCGGCCGCCGTCGAACAGCGAGTGGCTGACCATGGTCGGCACGCCGTCGATCGTCAGCTGCTCCACCACTGGCTTGGCGCGCTCGGCGGCCTCGGCGGTGAAGAGATCGGCGGCGTTTGGCAGGTAGGCCAGCTTGAGCAGATAGAACCCAGGCCGCCCGTCTGGCAGCGGCAAGATATCGAGCGGCTGGATCGGCGCAAACTTCTTGCTGTCGACGATCGTCTGGTACTCCTCCGGTATCACCAGGAAGACCTGCTGCGGGTCGATCGTGCCCATCCGATCGAGATACGGCTCCAGCCCGCCGAACTGGATCCGCTTCCGCTCCTGCGGCGTCAGAAAGAAATCCCCCAGCGAATCGGCGTTGTTGGCCCAGTTCGGCGAGATGAAGTAATGGCGCTGCGAATCATCCGCCAGCCCCTGCTTGACCGCGCCGAAGACCTGCGAGCCGCCATACTGCATGCCGTAGAAGCCGTAGTCTGGGAAGAACAGCGGCCCGCTGACCAGCGCCACCCGTAACAGGCTGAGGCTCATGGCGACGAGCGCCAGACCAATGCCGGCGCTGATGAGCGGCCAGCGGCGCCACACAGCCGGCCAGCGGACGATGGCCCAGCCGATGACGGCGTCGGCCCCGATCAGGATCAGCAGCGTCAGCGGCACCACCATCGCCAGCGCGCGGGTCACGAAGATCGCGGCGATTGCGGCGCTGAACGGCGCGGCCAGCAGCGCCACCAGCACCACCCGGTGCGCCGCCGAGCGCCAGCGCCAGAGGCAGATGCCGAGCCCGATCAGCGCCAGCGGCAGCAGCACCGTTGGGATGTGGGCGATATCCGGCATCCGATGCCGCGCCAGGTCGCTCTCGTTTGGGAAGAACCAGTAGTTTGGGCTGAGCCCGTATGCGTAGTTGCCCAGGAACGTGCGCAGCTTCTCCGCAAACGGCAAATCGCTGACCCACACCGAGTCCACGTTGCGCAGCTGCTCGCCGATCGCCTCAGGGTGCTGCAGCCGGAAGCGGACGTATGGCGCACTCAGCAGCGCCAGCCAACCAACGACCGGCCAGATCGTGTGGCGCTGCCGCCAGTGATACGGCGCGTCCAGCAGCAGCAGCGCGCCGCTGATGAGCATCACACCCTGGCCGTTGGCGTAGCTGTAGAACGTACCGGCTCCAAACAGCAGCGCCGGGTAGATCCAGCGCGTCTGTTCGGCGCGGTAGAGCAGGTAGCAGCAGAGGAACGCCGCGTAGCAGGCCACCATCGTCGAGGTCTCAAAGGCGGTGCGCGAGTGGATGAACCAGGACGGCATTGTGGCCAGCAGCAGCGGCGCGGCCCACCACAGCCGGTTGGCGAACGCGCGGCGCAGCGCCAGCGCCAGCGCCAGCCCGGCCAGCAGGCTGAACAGCGCCGCCACGCCACGGGTGGCCAGCACCGATTTGCCAACAAGCATGACCGGGATCGTCTGCATGTAGACTGTCAGGCTCAGGCTCCACTTATCCGAGTTGCGAAAGTACGTCGGCAGCAGCACACCATCCGCGTCGCGCCAGCCGCGGTCGATCAGCTCGGCGGCGGCGTTGGCCTGCACCGCCTCATCGCTGAAGAAGTAGATCGGGTAGCGCTCGATGCCGACGAAGCGCGTGACGAGGTACGTCAGCACCGCCAGCGCCAGCAGCGCCAGCTCCAGCCGGCCGACGCGCGGCGGCGGGGCGGCGGGCGGCGGGGCGGCGGGCGGCGGGGCGGGAACGAGCTCCAGGAACGATGCCTGGCCCACGGCGGAATCGATACGTGGTGCACTATCGGCGGGCGGGGCGCTGGCTGCGGGCGGCGCGCTGAGCAGCTGCGGCGGCGCGCTCGTGGGGACTTCGCTTTCGCCAGACAATGTGGCGGGCGGGGCGGCCGGAGCGATCGTCAGCGAGACGACGGTGCCATCCGGAAGATTCAGCGGGGCGAGCGGGCGTAGCAGGCCGCCCTCCACCACTGCATCCACCGCTTTTGGCGCCACAACATCCTGTGCATCGAAGGTTCGCGCGCTGCGATCGTCCATGCCGCCTCGCTAGCTGCGCTTGGTGGCTTTGAGCACGATGTTAACGAACGTGCGCTCGGTGCCGCGCAGCGCATCGTTGCAAGCATCTGCGGCGCGGAAAGCGCGCACGCCGAGGTTGATCGGGTTGAGCATGCTGCCGCTGTTCTGCTCGCCGCGGAACCTATCGGCCGAGTCGCGCAGCTTCTTGGGCAGCAGGTTGTACTCGATCAGCGGCTTGCCGATGCTGTAGACGATGAAATGGATCAACGGGAAGCTGTAGTGGGTCTGCTCCTCCAGCGTCTCGATGGTGAAGCCGGCACCCTCGGCCACATCGCGCAGCTCAGCGGGGAGATAGAGCCGCCAGTGATTGCTCCACAGCCCGGTGATCGCGCCAGGCTGGCGGATCGGGCGCATACCGAGCGCCTCGATCGTCTTATTGATCGGGTCCCACAGAAATGGGTAGTTGGCGTGCGGCACCGAGAGCGCCAGCGTCCCGCCCGGCTTGAGCACGCGGTACACCTCGCGCAGCGCCCGCCGATCGTCGGTCACGTGCTCGAGCACCTCAGACATCAGCACCTTGTCGAACGAGGCGTCGGCGAACGGCAGACTGTGAATATCGACCCGCGACAAGTCGGCGCGGATGCCCTCGCGCTCAGCCCACTCCAGCCGGCCGACGTCACCATCCACCCCGACGACATCGACGTTGCGCAGGCGGTTGATCATCATCATGTAGACGCCCATGCCGCAGCCGCAGTCCAGCACCCGCTCGCCGTCCTTGAGATCGAGGAAGTCCAGCAGGGTCAGCGCGCGGCGGCGGAAGGCCATGTCGGCCTCGTTACGCAGCAGCGAGGCCAGCGTGGCACGATCTTGCTCGGAGAGGTTGGGCGTAGGGCGTCGTGGCAGCGGCACGCTGGGGATGGGGGGCGGCTGTGCGATACGTATCTTATCGACGCTATCGGCGTGACCTACGTCACGCCCGACGAGCTCGGCGAACAGCCGCTCGTACTCCCCGACCGACCGCTCGGTGGAAAACGTCGCTCGTACCTCAGCGCGCGTCGGGCGACGATAGGCTGGGTCGCGCAGCGCGGCCACGATTCCATCGGCCAGCGCCTGCGGGTTCCGCGGTGCCACCAGATGGCCCATGCCAGTCACCTGCACCACCTCGCGTGCGCCAGGAATATCGGTCGTGATCAGCGGCGTGCCACACAACAGCGCCTCGACCTGCACGCTTGGAAAACAGTCTGTGCGGGATGGCAGCGCGAACAGCTCGACCATTGCGTAGAAATTCGCCAGGCGCTGCTGATCGAGGATCAGTCCAAGCGTGGTGATAGCCGCCCGCTGCGCTTCGAAGATCGGACGCCAGCGCTCGAAGAATGGCTCGTAGACAACGTTGGTCTCGCCAGCGTAGACGAAATGCACCTCAGGCATCTGCTCATGCACGAGTGGGATAGATTGGAGCAGGAAATCGAACCCCTTCTCCTCGACAAACCGGCCGGCGAACCCCACCAAGCGCTTGCCGTCGAGCCCGAGCTCGTGGCGCCACGCTGCAACCGCCGCCTGATCTGGCTCGGGTATCTCGGCGGGCGGATAGATCGCGCTCAGCTTGTCGGCGATCGGCGCGAGGAACCTCGAGTGACGTCCGTAGTCCGCGCTGTGGACCACCACCCGCGTCGCGAGCCGCAGCCCCAAGCTCATGGCCGATACCACGCTCAGCTGGACGAACTGGTTGAACAGGCCGGCTGGCATGACGAGGTCGCCCTGGTGGGTCACCACCGAAGGCTTGCCGAGCGCACGGGCGATCCCAGTCACCAGCGCTACCTCAAGCATCGGCGTGTGGACGTGCGCGATATCGTGCTCGGCCATGAGTCTGGCGAAGGTCGCAGGGAAGCTTGGCATGAGCACACCTCGGCTGATCCGCGCCGCCGTGGGCAGGCGGACGATCCGAACGCCATTGTGCCACTCCTCCAGCGGGAGATCGGGGGTGTGCCGCGATGTCAGCACTGTGACCTGATGGCCGCGCGTCACCAGCCCTTCAGCGATGCGCTTGGCATAGGCTGTCAGGCCCGTCCAATGCGGGTGGTAGAATGTGAGCGCGACGAGGATCTTCACGCGGCTAGCTCCTTACTGTTCAAAACCGCCACATTATACCAGATAGCCCGGCACGGCTCTGGGACACGAGGTTCATATGCCAGACGAGATACACGGTGAGAGTGGCGATGCACCGATCGAGGACGAGCCGATTGAGGACGAGCCGATCGACGACGACGAGCCGATCGACGACGAGCCGCTGCCCATCGCGGCGAGCGCGCCCGCGCCCGCCGAGCCAGAGCAGATCGACGGCCTGACCTACGTGCCGAACGTCAACTACCCGTACCTGTTCAAGGTGGAGAAGCCGCCGCACTTCTGGATGACCGAGCGCAGCGGCAAGCTTGAGGCCGCCATGGAGCAGTACTTCGCGGCCGAGAAGCTCGGCGCAAACGAAGTGCGGCTGATCAAAAGCTACCTGCGGCAGTACGTCGAGCGGGCGCTGCTGGCCGGCGACGCCAACCGCGGCGCGCTGCTGCGCTCGCTCGAGCGGCTCAAGACCACCCGCGAGATCGAGGATTTCTCCGACGAGCTCGCGAACTTTGGTGTCGAGCCATTTTAGGGGGAGGAACAAGTAGCAAGTAGTAAGTAGCCAGTACGACCATGAGACCGGGTGAAGAGTGGATGATCTGCCCGGATGTGCGGCTATCTGTGCGGCTATCTGTGCCTATCTGTGGACAAAGTGGTTATCCGTGGACAAAAAGCGGCGAGACGCCCCAGCAGGGACGTCTCGCCGTTTGCGCCGATGAGCGGAGCGATCTTACCCGGCCAGCAGCCCGATCGGCGCTTCGAGCAGGCGCTTGACCTCCGCGCCGAATCGCGCCGCGTCCGCCCCGTCCAGCGCCCGGTGATCCACCGAGACCGTGATCTTCATCATCTGCTTGGCGATCACCTCGTCTGTGTCGCCCCTGAAGGCTGGGACGCGCTGGATCGCGCCGACGGCGAGCGCGCCAGCCTGCGGTAGCGAGATGATCGTGCCGAACTCGCTGACACCGAACATACCGAGGTTGGAGACCTGAAATGTCCCGCCGTTGAGAATATCGCCCGAGAGCTTGCCATCGCGCACCAGTGCGATGAGCCGCTTGGACTCGCGGGCGATCGAGCCGACCGATCGCTCGTGGGCGTTGGTCAGCACCGGTGCCACCAACCCGCTCTCCAGCGCCACGGCGATGCTGAGGTTGACCGCGCTGTGGCGCTGGATACCATCTTCGGTGAAGCTGGCGTTGAGCTGCGGCACGGCGATGAGCCCCTGCGCTGTGGCCTTGAGCACCAGATCATTGACCGAGATTTGCGCCTCTTTGGCCAGGCCCTCGTTGATCTGCTTGCGCAGCGCCATCGCCGCACCCATGTCCACATCGAAGGTGATGAAGATATGCGGGATGGTCTGCCAGTTCTGGCTCAGGCGCTTGGCGATCGTGCGCCGCATGCCGGTCAGCGGTACGAGCGTGCTGCCGCCGGGGAGCGCTGGAGTTGGCTGCGATGGCTGCGCTTGCGGGGCTGGTGCGGCGGCGGGTGCTGGTGCGGCGGCGGGTGCTGGCGTTGCTGGCGTTGCTGCGGCAGGAGCGGCCGGCGCTGTTTTCTGCGCTGCCGCAAACCCCTCGACATCCTCCTTGACCACCCTGCCGCCGGGGCCGGTGCCGACCACCTGCTGCAAGTCGATGCCGTTCTCGCTAGCGATCCGGCGCGCCAGCGGCGACGCCTTGACCCGCTCGTCGCTGGCGGGCTGGGGCTCGACCGAGGCTGTCGGCGCGGTGGCTGGGGCGGCTGTGGGTTCAGCGGCAGGCGCTGCGGCGGGCGCGGCAGCGGCGGCGGGCACGGGGGCGCTCTCGCCCGGCTGTCGCGGCGGCGGGGCCTCAGCAGGAGCCTGGGCGGCTGGGGCCTCGGCCGGGGCGGCGGGCACGCTGGGGGCGGCTGCGCCGCTGGCATCGCCGAGACGGGCGATCACCGCATTGACATCGGCCTTCTGGCCATCGCCGACCACGATCTCAGACAGCGTGCCGGAGTCGAACGCCTCGATCTCGATCGTCACTTTGTCGGTCTCGATCTCGGCGATCGGCTCGCCCTTGCGGATCGTATCGCCGGGCTTCTTGAGCCAGCGCACGATCGTCCCCTCGGTCATATCGAAGCCCATCTTGGGCATCAGAATATCGGCCATCGCTGCCTCTTTTGCTACTTCAACGCATTGCGAATGCCAGCAACGATCTTCTCGACCGTCACCACCGTCTTGAGCTCCAGGTTTTTTGAGTAGGGCATCGGCACTTCTTTAAAGTTCACCCGCCCGATCGGTGCATCGAGGTAGTCGAAGCCGTACTCGTAGAGCCGCGCGGCGATCTCGGCGCTAGTGCCATACGACTGCCAGTCCTCCGTCACCACCAGACCGCGATTGGTCTTCTTGACGCTCTCGATCGCCAGGCTCATGTCCAGCGGGCGGATCGTGCGCAAGTCGATGATCTCGACCTCGATCCCCTCTTTGGCCAAGATCTCGGCGGCCTGAAGCGAGAGGTGTACCATGCGCGAGTAGGTCACAATCGTAATATGCCGCCCCTCGCGCACCAGGTTGGATTTCCCGATCGGCACGATGTAGCTCTCAGATGGGGCCTCGCCCTTGGCCGTGTACATTAGGGTGTGCTCGATGAAAATCACCGGGTCGGGGTCCTCGATGGCGGCCCGCAGCAGGCCCTTACTATCGTACGGCGTGGCCGGAGCCACCACCTTGAGGCCAGGGATGTGGGCGTAGAGCGAGTCGAAGGACTGCGAGTGCGTGGCCGAGAGCTGCGTCCAGCCGTTGGTGGTTCGCAGCACCATCGGCACGTGCATCTGCCCGCCGAACATGCTGTAGATCTTGGCGGCGTGATTGATGACGATATCGAGCGCGAGCAGCGAGAAGTTGACCGACATAATCTCGGCGATCGGGCGCATGCCGGTCATGGCCGCGCCGACGGCAATACCAAGGATGCCGGCCTCGGCGATCGGCGAGTCGCGGATGCGCTCGGTGCCGTACTGCTCCAGAAACCCGGCGGTCACGCCATACGTGCTACCGTAGTAGCCAATATCCTCGCCGATGATAAAGACGCGCTCATCCTGCATCGCGTCCTGCAGCGCCTGACGCAGTGCCTCGCGCACGGTTATTACTGGCACGGAGTATTCCTTTATTACTACTCGCCGTGGATCGGCGGGAAGACTTCGATCGCTGCCTTGTAGACGCCGTGCTGCGTGATCCACTCCTCGCCCGGCTCGGCGCTCTCCTCGGCGAACTGCACCGCCACCTCGACGGCATCGTCGATCGCGTCGTCGATCTGCTTGAGCTGATCCTCGCTCGCGATGTGGGCATCGAGCAGCTTGCGCCGGAACGTCTCCAGCGGATCTTGACTGCGATGCTTCTCAACATCTTCTTTTGTACGGTACTTCTGCGTATCCTGCGCCGAGTGGCCGCGGAGGCGGTAGGTCATCGCTTCGAGCAGCACCGGGCCGGCGCCGGATCGCGCGTGCTCGACAGCCCGCAGCGCCACCTCGCGCACCGTCAGCACGTCGTTGCCATCGAGCTGCTCGGCCTGCATATCGAAGGCCGCCGCCTTGCGGTAGATCTCGGTGACCGACGAATGAACGGCGAGCGGCGTGCCCATGGCGAAGAGATTATTCTCGCAGACGAACACCACCGGCAGCTTCCACAGCTGCGCGAAGTTGAGCGCCTCGTAGAACTCGCCGCCGTTGGTTGCCCCATCGCCGAAGAACACCATCACTACGCTAGCTTTTTTCTGCATCTTCATGGAGAGCGCCACGCCGATGGCCAGCAGCAAGTGCGAGCCGACGATGGCATAGCCGCCCCAGAACTGCTTGGAGGCATCGGCGAAGTGCATCGAGCCGCCGAGCCCCTTGCTGGTGCCGGTAACCTTGCCAAATAGTTCGGCCATCAGCGCGTTGATATCTAGTCCGCGCGCAATGGCATGGCCGTGATCGCGGTAGTGAGTGAAGATGTGGTCAGCCGGAGTAAGCGCCGAGATCGCGCCGACGCCGACCGCCTCTTCGCCGATATAGAGATGGAGGAAGCCGCCAATCTTGGCGCGGGTATACATCTCCTGGCACTTCTCCTCGAAGCGCCGGATCAGCATCATCTGATGATAGAAATCGAGCTCCATCTCGGGCGGCACCGCTGCCGGCGCGGCCGCCGCTGTGCCGTTCTTGCGGGCCTGACTAGCTGCCATTTTCTGGGCCATACTGCTCCTCGTCAAGAATGAAGTCGAGCGGCACAGCGCGCTGCGCCGCTCCGACGAGCGCCGCTCTAGGAGAACGCCGGCACTTCGCCGGCGATGATTTGGACGAGCTCATCGAGCGAGAGGCGCGAGGGTGTGCGCGCCGGGGCCTTGGCGGTGCCGCACAGCAGCAGCCGCCGGTTGGGGTGCAGGTACCAGTCGGCATCGCCGTCCAGCCGTCGCACCTCGGCGTAGAGCTCGGCGAGATCGACGTGCGAGCGCGAGCGCGCCACCACGCCCATCCAGCCGTTGCCATCGCGGTAGACGTATAGCACCGCGCCGAGCCCGTAGGCCATGCGGCTCGAAGCGCCGTCGGCGCTCTCCACCGCCACCCCGAGCCCCCACGGTGTGTCGAACTCGATGCGCGCGGCGAACGAATCTGCCAGCCGCAGCAGCCTGGACTCGTGCTCGTACCAGGCGTCGAGGTTTGGCAGCATCGCAGACGCGACCTGACTCGGGCTGTTGGGAAACAAGAGATTGAACCCGGCGATCAGCGAGGTGACGGTGAAAGCCTGCTCGGTGGCAGACGCGCTGGCCGTATCGATCAGGAGGACCTGATTGACGAGCTGCGCCAGCACCTGATTCTCCGGGGCGATCGCCCGGCGCACCAGCTCGGCAGCGCACTCATCCAGCGAGTAGCGCTGGTGATGATCGTATCGACCACCCCCGGTGTCCACGTGGATAATCGCGCTATCGCTATCGACGACCTGCCCATCCAAGGTTTCGCCAGCAGGCACAAAGTGAAGGGCCACGTTTGTAGCGCCGCCAAAACGCATCACGATCCAGATCGCAGTCAGACAGTCAAGGTCGGGGGCAAGATGCCCCACGATTAGCGTCGGAGGCTCCACGGTAGCGGCGCTCGCTTTCCAGGTTCTGCGGTGGAGGTGCGCGTACCCGGCTGACGTCAGGGCACACGTAAACAACATTGTAAATGCTTATGCGGCTAAAAGTATACTCGAAAGCCGCCATTGCCGCAACCGCGCTGGCGCGGCAAATCTTGCTTTTTCGCTTTGGAACACGTATAATGCTGCAAACGTAAAGCGTGCCTGCTTCACCTCGGATTCTCCCGCTGGCGGTTTAAGGAAGGCACATGGAACAGCAACACCTGGCCGTAGATGCCCCGCTCGACGAAGAGGCCGAAGATCGGCTCCTGATGGAGCAATTTCTGGCCAACCCCGCGCACGATTACCGCAATCTCCAATTTGGCGACACTGTTGACGGCCTGATTATGCGGGTCGATCGTGACGAGATCCTGGTCGACATCGGCTCGAAGTCCGAGGGCGTCGTCCCGCTGCGCGAGATGCAGTCGCTCACCAGCGATGACCGATCGCAGCTCAAGAGCGGGGATCCACTGCTGGTGTTCATCGTGCAATCCGAGGATAAAGAGGGCAGGGCAGTGCTCTCGGTCGACAAGGCGCGGCAGGAGCGCAGCTGGCGCAAGCTTCAGATGGCGCACGAAGCCGGCGATGTGATCGAGGCCAAAGTCGTCAACTATAACAAGGGCGGGCTGCTCGTCAACCTCGACGGGGTGCGCGGCTTCGTCCCCTCCTCGCAGGTCAACGGCATCAGCCGCGGCCCAGAGATGCAGAAGCAGTCCGAGATGGCTAAGATGGTTGGGTCGGCGATGACGCTCAAGGTTATTGAGATCAACCGCAACCGCAACCGGCTGATCCTCTCTGAGCGGCAGGCAGTCCAGGAGGTTCGCGAGGGTCGCAAGGGCGAGCTGCTGTCCTCGCTCAAAGAGGGCGATGTCCGCAACGGCGTAGTCACCTCAGTCTGCGACTTCGGTGCCTTCGTCGACATCGGCGGCGCCGATGGGCTCGTCCACCTCTCTGAGCTCTCCTGGAGCCGGATCAAACACCCAAACGAGCTGCTCAAGCCGGGAGATAAAGTTCGCGTCTATGTGCTGAGCGTGGACAACGACCGCAAGCGTATCGCGCTCTCGATCAAACGCACCCAGAACGAGCCGTGGGTCACGATCGGCGAGCGCTACGAGCTCGGGCAGGTCGTCGAGGGGACGATCACGCAGATCGCCTCGTTTGGCGCATTCGCCCGCATCGAGGACGGCGTCGAGGGGCTGATCCATGTCTCCGAGATGGGCGATGGGCGGCTGCAGCACCCCAAAGACCTCGTCAAGGAGGGCGATGTGGTGCAGGTGCGGATCATCCGAATCGACCCGGCCCGCAAGCGGATGGGGCTGAGCATGCGCCTCAGCGATGATGGCACGGCGGCAGCCGCCGAGGACGAGAGCTAGACCGAGCCCCACTTGCGTCTCGGTCGAGCGAGCGGGACGGCGCCCTTGCCACAGCGCCCGCCAGGCCGGGCACCGCGCTCCTACTCGTTCTGCTAGTGGGCAAATCCACCCAAAATGGGGTACACTACATCAGGATTATTCAGCTAGTCGGAGAAGACACGATGTCCGAGCGTGCATTCGATAAGTTTACCAAGCGTGCCAAGCACGTGCTCGCGCTCGCCACCGAAGAAGCGCGATCGTTCAATCACCCCTACATCGGCACCGAACATATCCTGCTCGGGCTCATCCGCGAGGGCGAGGGGGTGGCGGCTCAGGTCCTCGATCAGCTCGGCGTGAAGATCTCTCAGGCCCGCTATGCCGTCGAGTTTATCGTCGGCCCCGGCGAGGGTCCGGCGCGGCTGGACCAGGACCTGACGGCGCGCGCTAAAAAAGTCATCTCATATGCCGTGGAGGAGGCCAAGCGCCTCAACCATCACTATATCGGCACCGAGCACCTGCTGCTCGGGCTGGTGCGCAACGGCGAGGGCGTGGCCACCGGCGTCCTCGATATCCTCGGCGTCTCACTCGACCAGGTCCGCACCCAGGTGATGCGCGCGCTGCGACAGGGCAGCGGCACCAGCTTCGAGCGACCGTCGGCGAGCGCCGCCTCACCGCCATCGGGCGGTAGCAGCAGCGGTGGCCAGCAGAACCAGCGCCAGAGCAAGACTCCCTACCTCGACGCGCTCGGCACCGACCTGACCGAGATGGCCGAGGCCGGTCGGCTCGACCCGGTGATCGGCAGGGCAGGCGAGATCGACCGCGTGATCCAGATCCTCAGCCGCCGCACCAAGAACAATCCGGCCCTGATCGGCGAGCCGGGCGTCGGCAAGACGGCGATCGTCGAGGGGCTGGCGCAGCGGATCATCGCCGGCGAGGTGCCGGACAGCATCAAGGGCAAGCGGGTGGTTACCCTCGATATGGGTGCGCTGGTGGCTGGCACCAAGTATCGCGGGCAGTTCGAGGAGCGGCTCAAACGCGTCGTCGATGAGATCAAAGAGACCCGCTGCATCCTGTTCATCGATGAGTTCCATACGATCATCGGTGCCGGCGGGGCCGAGGGCACGCTCGACGCGGCCAATATCCTCAAGCCGGCGCTCTCGCGCGGCGAGCTCCAGACGATCGGTGCCACCACGCTCGATGAGTATCGCAAGTATATCGAGCGCGACGCCGCGCTGGAGCGCCGCTTCCAGCCAGTGATGGTGGACCAGCCGTCCGAAGAGGATACGATCGAGATTCTGCGCGGTATCAAGAGCCGCTACGAAGATTTCCACCAGCTCCAGATCGCCGATGAGGCGCTCAAGGCTGCGGCCCACCTCTCGGCGCGCTATGTGCCCGATCGCTTCCTGCCGGATAAAGCCATCGATTTGATCGACGAGGCGGCGGCGCGGGTGCGCATGACCCGCTCGGCCACCCCACCATCGCTACGCGATGCGCTGCGCGGCCTCGAAGCGATCCGCAAGGAGCGCGAGGCGGCTATCGAGGACAATCAATTCGACCTCGCGGCCGACCTGCGCGAGCGCGAGGAGAAGATGCAGGGTAGGATCGTCAAGATCGAACAAGATCTTGGCATTGGCGCAGACTCGCGCATCTCCGATCGGCCGTACGTCACCGAGGACGACATCGCCGATGTGGTCGCGCTCTGGACCGGCGTGCCCGTTAAGCGGCTCAAGGGCGATGAGACCGCCCGCCTGCTCCAGATGGAGGGCGCGCTCCACGCGCGGGTCATCGGGCAGCAGGAGGCGGTCGTCACTATCTCCAAGGCCGTCAGGCGCGCCAGAGCCGGCCTGAAAGATCCAAAGCGCCCGATCGGATCGTTCATCTTCCTCGGGCCGACGGGCGTCGGCAAGACCGAACTGGCCAAGGTGCTCGCCGAGTTTATGTTCGGCTCGGAAGACCAGCTAATCAAGATCGACATGTCGGAGTTCCAGGAGCGCCACACCACCTCGCGGCTGGTTGGCTCGCCTCCTGGGTACGTCGGCTATGGCGATGGCGGCCAGCTGACCGACGCGGTGCGTCGCAAGCCGTACTCGGTGGTGCTGTTCGACGAGATCGAAAAAGCCCACCCCGATGCCTTCAACTTGCTGCTGCAGGTGCTCGAAGATGGTATCCTAACCGATGGCAAGGGGCGGAAGGTCGATTTCCGCAACACCATTATCATCATGACCTCTAACGTCGGCACCGAGCATATTCGGCGGGCATCGCGGATCGGGTTCTCCAGCGTCGGTACCGGCGGCGAGCTTGATAACGACGATGTGCGCAAGAAGGTTGATGATGCGCTCAAGGGGCTGTTCCGGCCCGAGTTCCTCAACCGGATCGACGCGACGATCATCTTCCACACGCTGACTTCGGAGGAGATCCACCAGATCACGGCGCTGCTGCTCAAGCGGGTGCAGACCCAGCTCAAGGAGCATGCGCTCACGCTCGATGTGCGGCCCGACGCCTACGATCTGCTCGCCAAGCGCGGCTACGACCCGGCGTTCGGCGCCAGGCCGCTGCGCCGGATCATCACCAACCTGATCGAGGACCCGCTCTCCGAGGGCGTGCTCGACGGCCGCTTCACCGCCGGCGATACCGTGGTGGTGGACACGGCAACGGTCGAGGGCAACGAGCAGTACCTCCAGCTGCGCTCGCAGCGGCAGATCGACGCCGACGCGCAAGAGCCGGAGCCGGAGCCGGCCGACGCGGTCGCGTAGCGATCAACAGCGACCAGCGCAGCAAGCCCAGCGACGATTATCGTCGTTGGGCTTGCTGCATGTTGTGGCTATCCGTGGCTATCTGTGGCTATCTGTGATTATCTGTGGATGAACTGCGCGGAGGCAGCGCCAAGCTCGCGCACGGCGTCCCGCACATCGACGAGCTGCGCCGGGCCGCCGATTCGCCCAGCGATCAACGGGAAGTCGGCGAAGGCGGAAGCCGCGGCCGCCTCGTGGTCGCGGTGTGTGATCAGCACCGCCGTCGGGCCAGTATCTGTCGAGCAGTAGACCGGCGCGCCGCGCTGACGCAGCTCGTCGCAGCGGCGGAAGATCGTGATATTCTCCGGCTCCCAGCCGATCAGCTTGTGCTCCATGCTGCCGCTCATGGTGATGCCGTGGAGCCGCATGCTGTCCAGCTCGGCCCACTGCCCGATGGTGCGCCAGTCCCCGGCCCGAGCGGCCGCGATGCAGGTCAGTATCTCATCGCGCCTGCTACGCATCCAGCCGGCGAACAGCGACGACTCGGGGGCGTCAACGTGGGCTTGCTCGGTCTTGAGGCCGATCCGCGAGTCGAGCGGGATGGTCAGCAGCCGTACGTTATCGAGCTGCCCGGCGTCATCGAGCCTGACGGCGAAGCTCTCCTCGTGGGCGACGCCTGGATATGAGAGCCACAGCGAGCAGCCGCCCGACGCCGCGCGGCAGCCGGAGCCAGCCAGCAGCCGGGCCAGCGCGGTGACCAGCCGGAGGTTCCCAGCGGTCGGCTCGCCGTACAGCGCGGCGGTGGCAGCCAGCGCCAGCGCCGCAGAGGCGGACGCCGATGTGCCCAACCCCTTGCCAGCGCCGCCGCCGCCCCTGACCGTGTTCTGCGAGACAACCCTGGCGCGCACCGTCGCCCCGCTGAGCGCGCGAACCGCGTCGAGCGACTGCACCACCCGCTCGCGCTCGCGCCCGCTGGCGAGCGCCCCGCCGATAGTCGCGCTGTCCTCCGCCAGCGATGGATCGAACTCGACGAGCGTCAGCGTGGAGCCTGCGTCGTTGCACAGCGAGATGCTCGGCAGGTAGGCGGTGCGGTAATCCCAATCCGCCAGGCCGTGATACTTGAGCACGCCCTGCATCGGGTGAGCGCGGGCGGCGGCGGTGCCTACGGCGCGCGCGCTGCCGCGCAGATCGGGCCACGGAGCGAAGGTGATGCCGTCGGCGGCGAGGGCTGTACGGATAGCCACATCGTCTGCAGCCATGCTGGCGGCGAGATCGGCATAGGCGGCAGGGATGTGTGTGTGCATGCGGCTATCCTACCACGATTTGAGGAATGCTATATAATGCGCCGGAAGTCACCAATTGTTTAAAGGAGCCCTTCATGGATATTGGCATCATCGGGCTGGGGCGGATGGGCGCGAACATGGCGCGGCGCTGGCTGCTCGGCGGACATCGGGTGGTGGTCAACAATCGCAGCAGAGGCCCGATCGACGAGCTGGCGACCGACGGGGCGGTTGCAGCCTACACGCCCGAGGAGCTAGTGGCGGCGCTGCCGGCGCCGCGCGCGATCTGGGTCATGCTGCCGGCCGGCGATGTTACCGAGGCGATGATTCAAACGCTCATCCCGCTGCTCAGCGCCGGCGATACGATCGTCGATGCTGGCAACACCAACTGGAAGGACGACCAGCGCCGCGCCGAGTTGCTCATACCACACGGCATTCATTATGTCGATGAGGGGACATCGGGCGGCGTCTGGGGTCTGCAGAACGGATACTGCCTGATGGTGGGTGGCGAGCCAGAGGTGGTCAAGGCGATCGAGCCGGCGTTCATCACGCTCGCGCCAGAGAACGGCTACCTGCACTGTGGCCCGGTCGGCAGCGGGCACTTCGTCAAAATGGTCCACAACGGCGTCGAGTACGGTATGATGCAGGCCTACGCCGAGGGTTTCGAGATCATGCAGTCCAAGAAAGATTTCAACCTGGACATGCACGCCATCGCCAGCGTGTGGCAGAACGGCTCGGTAGTGCGCTCATGGCTGCTAGATCTCGCCGCCGACGCGCTGCAGGAGGATCCAAACCTCAATGCGATCAAGGGCTACGTGGAGGATAGCGGCGAGGGACGCTGGACGATCCAGGCCGCCATCGATCTCGACGTGCCCGCACCCGTGATCACGGCGTCGCTGTTCGAGCGCTTCCACTCGCGCCGCAGCGATACATTCGCGGCCAAGATGCTCGCGGCGATGCGCAAGGGCTTCGGCGGCCACGCGGTCAAGAAAGCCTGATGGGACGCGGGACCGGGCAGATGATGGGATGAGGGGATGAAGAAATAAAGGGATGAAGCGATGATTAATCATCGCTTCATCCCTTTATACGCTCAAGCTGCGGCTGAGACTACGCCTCGGCGACCATCTCGGCCGGCTCCTCAGCCGGCTCCTCAGCTGCGGCGGGAGCAGCGACCGGCGCTGCGGCCGGCGCGGCATCATCTTGAGCTGGCATGCGGCGGAGCGAGAGCCCCATCCGCT
>JAYUUK010000041.1:0-18419 GCA_043754595.1 Roseiflexaceae bacterium
ACGCAGCGCCACTCAAGCAGGCCGCTCAGATCTGTCTGCATAGTTATCCTCCCGATGGTTTGCCGCGCTCATTGTACTCGATGTTGCCAGAGGGCACCCGGCCACAGACGCAGCACGCTGCGTCCCTACGCCGGGCCGCCCGTGCGCCCGGCAATCTTGTCGCTCCTGTTCATCCTATCCGCCTGCCCTGCTGCGCGGAGAGGCGCGGCGCCGCGCGGTGTCCGCCGCGTACGCCACCGCACAGCCGATGGCGTACATCAGCAGATCCACCCAGCTGAAGGTGTTGCCGAGCAGGACGCTCGGCAGGCTGCCGCGCGCCAGCCCGAGCGCGTCGGCGAGGTGGAAGTACTGCCCGATCTCCAGCGCCCACGCGGCGGCCAGGACGAACAGCGCTACCAGCGGCGGCCGGTCGTCGCGGAACAGCCGCAGGGCGGCGTAGAGCAAGAGCGCCGCTAGGATATCGCCCAGCTCGCCTCTGACCCAGCCGATCTGCTGGAAGACGGTGGCCACCAGCAGCTCGCAGACCAGCAGGGCCAGCGCGGCTCCCAGGTAGATAGCCCGGCGCGGCATCATCGGGCGGCGCATAGCAGCGCGCTGCGGCGGCCCCAGCTCACGAGCGCGGCTCGACCAGGAACGTCGGCGGGGCTGAGCCGCCGCCGGCCGAGACGTTGAGCAGCGCGGTGGAGGCGACCCGCGTCAGGCAGCCGAGCGCCACATCGCCGTAGATGCACGGGTCGGCATCGACGTAGCGCGGCGTAAGCTGGAGCCCGCCGGCCTCGTCCCACGTCGGGTATAGCTCTTGCTGTACCGGCACACGCTCCTGGATGAGGTGCGGCGAGCCGAGCGCCGCATCGAGCTCGGCGTCCCACTGTGCCTGCGGCGTCTCCCAGCCGAGCAGCACCCCCTGGCCGCCGTAGTCGTCGTTGGCCTTGAGCACGAGGCGCTCGCGGCGCTCGCGGGCGAAGGCCAGCAGATCCACCGTCTCGCCATCGTGGCGGGTCGTGCCTGAGCGCACCAGCCGGCTCCACGGCACGTGGCGCGCCAGCGCGGCGAAGTCATGGGCGGTCAGCAGCCCCGCCGCCGGGCCATCTTCGTCCGAGAGCAGCCACATGATCAGCTTGGTATGAACCGGCTTTGTCCGCAGCGGGTTCACCACGCAGACGTTGCCGTCGGCGTAGGCGCGGATCAACGGGTGGGTCAGGTCGTAGGCGGCGAGGAACTCGTGCTGAAGGATACGGCGGTAGACCAGATCGATCGGGGTGTCGCCGGCGTACAGCCGCCGCCCATCGTAGCGCAGTTCATCAGGCCCGGCGATGACCGTCGGGATGCCGTCCGCCGCGAAGCGCCGCTGGAGATGCTGGAACTCGGAGATCGTCACCACGGTGGGGAAGTCGACGATCGCGATCTGCGGGACGCCGCTGCCGCCCCAGGCGGCGTAGGTATCGAGCAGCAGCCGCTGGAGCGCCGGCCGCACCGGCAGCGGTTCGGCGCGGTAGCGTGTGCGAAACGCCGCCATCGGCGCGGTGGCGGCAAAAATCTCGGCCAGCGCCTCGTCGTAGGCAACGCCGGCCGGGCTCTCCAGATTGCTCTCGACGAAGTGGCAGGAGCTGGCGTCGGCGGCCAGGAACCCATCGAGCCGGCCGAAGACCGCAGCGCCAGGGTAGCCTGGGTCGATCGCCAGCAGCTGTCGCTCGGTCTCGCTCAACGCGTACGGCGCCAGCATGGCCGGGTCGTCGAGCGCGGCAGCCCCGACGCGCCGGATCGCCCGGCCGACCAGAGTCGCGGCCTCGATCAGCAGATCATACTGCGGGCGGGTTATGAAGCGCGGCCGCAGCGCCGAGCAGACCAGCCGGTAGCGCGCCTTGCCGACGAGCATGCCTCGCGCGCGCAGCTCGGCGTCAAGCGTGGTGTACAGCGCCCGCGCCGCGCCGTCGTCCAGCAGCGCGTGGTAGTCGTCGATGATCGTGTGGAGATCCATCGCTCGCCTTCCGCCGGCGACCCGGCAATACTCATCTGAGGAAGAAAAAGAACTTGGGGGCTGCGCCCCAACCCCCGCGCTGCGCTGCGCTCAATCCGCTGTGCGCCCATACCCCCGCGCAGCGCAACGTGCTTTCTGAGGCGCTCTGCGCGGGAGCTGCGCGCCGAGGAATTGCTTCTTATGCTGGTGGTGCGCAGCTCCGCTGCGCAGCAGCATAAAGAGGAGCTACCGCGCTGCCGCAGGCCAAAGCAAGCACGCTACCGCAGGCCGAACAGCGCGAGCCACGCCAGCATCTTAGCTGAAGCGGTTAGCCTCTGGGTCGTCGGCGTCGAAGCCAACCGCGTCTAGCAGCGGCCAGATCGCGTCTGGAATGGGGTGGCTGGCCAGCTCGATCGTCTGCGCGATCCGCTCTGGGCGGGTGATGCCGATGACTGTGGATGCGACGCGCGGGTCACGCATGGAGAACTGCAGCGCCGCGGCCGCCAGCGGGACGCCGTGCTCGGCGCAGATCGCCGCCAGCCGCCGTACCCGCTCCAGCACCAGATCTGGCACCTCCTGGTAGGCGTAGCGCGCGCTGGAGTCTGGGCCCTTGGCCAGGATACCGCTGGCGTACGGCGCGGCGTTGACCACCGCCACGCCGCGGGCGGCGCAGACATCGAGCAGCGGCGCGGCCGAGCGGTTGAGCAGCGTGTAGCGGTTGTGGGTCTCCACCGCCACGAACCCATCGGTCTCGACGTAGCGGATGAGCATGTCGATCGGGCCGCCAGAGATGCCGAGATGGCCGATGACGCCCTCGTCCTGGAAGGCGCGCAGCACCTCGAACGCCCCGCCAGGCCCCATGATCTCCTCGAACGTACTGTGCTCAGGGTCGTGGATGTACATCAGCTGGATATGGCTCAGGCCGAGCCGCTCCAGGCTCTCGGTCACCGAGCGTCTGATCTGCTCGCCGCTGAAGTCATTCGTTTTTGGGTCGCGGTCGGCCTTGGTGGCCAGCACGGCGCCGGCTGGCAGACCGCCAAGCTCGCGCAGCACCAGCCCGAAGCGGCGCTCGCTCTCGCCGTCGCCGTAGATCGCCGCCGTATCAGTGAAATTGATCGGGCTTGCGAAGGCTGCGCGCAGCGTCGCGAGCGCCCGATCGGTGGGGACGCTGTAGCCAAACGCGTCGGACATATCGCCGAGCGGCGCGCCGCCGATGCAGATCGGCGACACCAGCAGCTCGGTCCGGCCGAGCTGGCGCGGGGTCAGGGGGAGGTATGAGCTCGTCATCGATGACTCCTTGGGTGAACCTCGGGCATAGAGCAATCCTAGGAGAGTAAAAAAGGGATGCTATTGGGGGGCTGCGTCCCCAAACCCCCTTTGCGTTCGCGCGTCTCTCTATCACAGCAGATTGGCGCAGATCAGCGGATCGGCGCGGTCAGGAAATTCCGCAGCAGATCCTTCCCCGCCCGGGTCATAATGCTCTCCGGGTGGAACTGCACCCCCTGCACCGGCTCATCGCGGTGGCGCAGTCCCATGATCGTCCCGTCATCGGTCCAGGCCGTGACCTCCAGGCAGTCGGGCAGATCCTCGCGGCGCACGATCAGCGAGTGGTAGCGGGTGGCGTCGAACGGGCGCGGCAGCCCAGCGAACACGCCGCCGCCCTGGTGGTGGATCGCCGATGTCTTGCCGTGCATGACTGCCGGCGCGCGGACCACAGCGCCGCCGTACGCCTGCCCGATCGCCTGGTGCCCGAGGCAGACGCCCAGGATCGGCGTGGCGCGACCGAGCGTCTGGATGAGCGCGACGCTGATGCCGGCCTCGTTCGGCGTACACGGCCCGGGCGAGATCACGATCTTTGCCGGCGCGAGCGCGCGAACCTGATCGACGGTCAGCTCATCGTTGCGCTTGACGACCACCTCCGCGCCGAGCTCGCTGAGATACTGGTAAATGTTATAGGTGAACGAGTCGTAGTTATCGAGGAGCAGGATCATAGGTCACTCCGTTGTCCTTCGGGCCGATCATCCACAGATAGCCACAGATAGCCACGGATCCGCGCCTATCATCCACCCTGGACATGTATCTGTATACTCGTCAATCGTCAATCGTCAATTCTTCCGCCACCTCGATCGCCCGCAAGCTGGCCGCCGCTTTGTTGCGGCTCTCATTGTACTCGTACTCTGGCGTGCTGTCCGCCACCACCCCCGCCGCCGCCTGCGCGTAGACCACGCCGTCCTTGACGATCATGGTTCGCAGCGCGATGCAGATATCTAGGTCGCCGTTGAACCCCAGGTGCCCGACCCCGCCAGCGTAGATCCCGCGCTGGTCGTGCTCCATCTCAGCGATGACCTCCATGGCCCGGATCTTGGGCGCGCCGGTCACCGTCCCGGCCGGGAAGCAGGCCCGCAGCGCGTCGATCGCGGTCAGCTCCGGCCGCAGCCTGCCGGTCACCGCCGAGACGATGTGCTGCACGTGCGAGTACTTCTCGACGGTCATAAACGTCGGAACTTGCACCGTGCCAGGCACGGCGATCCGCCCCACATCGTTGCGCCCGAGATCCACCAGCATCAGATGCTCGGCGCGCTCCTTCTCGTCGGCCAGCAGCTCATCGGCCAGCTGCGCGTCTTCGGCTGGCGTCTTGCCGCGCCAGCGCGTCCCCGCGATCGGCCGCGTCTCGACCTCGCCGTCCTGCACGCGCACCAGCATCTCGGGCGACGCGCCGACCAGATCGCCCTCGCCGGTGCTGATGAAGAACATATACGGCGATGGGTTGACGGTGCGCAGCGCGCGGTAGATTGTAAATGGATCGGCGGCGGTGCGCTTGCTGAAACGCTGCGATATCTGAACCTGAAAAATATCGCCGGCCATAACATACGCTTTACACTTCTCCACATTGGCGAAGTAATCATCGCGGCTCACGTTCGATGTCGGCGCGCTCGGAGGCTGGATCGCGGCGTCCCGATCGGCTCGCTGATCCCGCAGCCCCTCAGTTCCTTGGTCCCTTGGTTCTGTAGCTGCCTGGTTCCCTGGTTCCCTGGTTCCTTGGTTCCTTGGTTCTGTAGCTCGTGGGTTCCGCAGCCTCGCCACCACCGCCTGGATTTTTGCCGTCACCCGCGCGTACTCCGCCGCCAGGTCTGGCGCGTCGAGGTGGACGTGCGAGATGACCAGAATCCGGTTGCGGGCGTGGTCGAAGGCCAGCAGCGTATCGACGAACATCCACCAGCTGTCCGGCATATCGTAGGCGCGGGCCTCTGGCATCGGCAGCCGCTCGAAGTAGCGCGCCGACTCGTAGCTGAGATACCCCACCGCCCCACCGACGAAGATCGGCAGGTCGGGGAGCCGCACCGGGCGGTAGGCGCTGAGGAAGCTCTCAAGCACCAGCAGTGGGTCGGTGTAGCTAATGGTCTGCTTGTAGCCGCCCTGCGTTGCCTGGGCGACGCCGTTGTGCATCCTGAGCGTCAGGTACGGGTCGCCACCGATGAACGAGTAGCGCCCGATGTGCTCGCCGCCGGTGATACTTTCGAGCAGGAACGTCGCTGGGCCGCCGGCCAGCTTCAAATAGGCCGAGACCGGCGTCTCCAGGTCGGCCAGGATCTCGGTGTAGACCGGGCAGAGGTTGCCCTGGCCGCGCAGGGCATCGAGCTCGGCCAGCGTTGGTGTGAACTTCATTGTGCCTCTCACATCGTTGGCAGCACAAACCCGACGCGCTCCATCGCCAGGCGTACTTTCGGCTCGGCCACCGCCCGCGCCTGCTCGGCCCCGATCGCCAGGATGCGGTCGAGCTCGTCTGGGGCTTCGATCAGGGTGTAGTAGCGCTCGCGGATCGGGCGCAGCCCCTCGACCACCGCGTCGGTCACATCTTTTTTGAGCGCGCCGTAGCCCTTGCCGGCGAAGTGGGCCTCGATCGCATCGCGCGGCTGACCGCTAAACAGCTCGTAGATCTCTAGCAGGTTGTTGACCCCGGCCCGCTCGGGCGCCTCGCTGAAGCGGATCTCGCCGAACGCATCGGTCACGGCGCGCTTGAGCACCCAGGCGATCTCCTCAGGCGTGTCGATCATGCGGATAGCGTGGCCGCGCGCCGTCTCGCTCTTGCTCATCTTGGCGGTCGGATCGTTCAGCCCCATCACCCGCGCACCGCTCTGGCGGATGACGTGCTTTGGCACCACGAACGTCTCGCCGTAGAGCGTGTTGAAGCGCTGCGCGATATCGCGGGTCAGCTCGACGTGCTGCTTCTGGTCGTCGCCCACCGGCACCTCGTCAGCATCGTAGAGCAAGATGTCGGCAGTCATCAGCACCGGGTAGTCCAGCAGGCCGGTCAGCACGCTCTCCTGCTTCTGCGCCTTGGTCTTATACTGGGTCATGCGCTCAAGCCAGCCCACCGGCGTGACGCAATTGAGCACCCAACACAGCTCGGCATGGGCGCGGACGTGGCTCTGGATGAACAGCGTTGTCTGCTGCGGGTCGATCCCGCTCGCCAGCAGCAGCGCGGCCAGCTCGTAGGTCTGCCGCCGCAGCATCGCCGGCTCCTGCGGCACCGTGATCGCGTGCAGGTCCACCACGCAGATGAAGTTATGCTTCTGCCCCTGCCCGGCCACCCACTGCTGCACCGCCCCGAGGTAGTTGCCGATATGCAGCTGCCCCGATGGCTGGATGCCGGAGAGGACTCGGGCTCGTGTTGTGGTCATATGTTGCCTCCTGCAATTGACTATTGACTATGGCAATCCTACCGGAGGAGAGAAGGGGGGAGGATTCGGGGGCTGCGCCCCCAGACCCCCTCCTGTCTCGCCGCCCCGCCGCCGCGTGCGCCCCTCCTATCTCGCTGCCTCCGCCGCCGCGTGCGCCCTCCTGTCTCGCCGCCCCGCCGCCGTGCCGCACCCCTCCTGTCCCGCCGCCCCTCCTGTCCCGCCGCCCCCCTCCTGTCCCGCCGCCCCCGCTGTATCATTATGAATCTCAGGCATAATGCTTTACAATAGTCAATAGTCAATAGTCAATAGTCAATAGTCAATAGTCAATATCCCAATTCCGAAAGGATACCCCGTGCGCCGTCGCACCTTCGCCCGCCGCCTGCTCACCGCCATCGCCGCCATCCCCGCCGCCAGCGCCACGCGCCACGCGAGCGCCGCCCCCGCCGCCCCTATCGCATCGCTCAGCTGCGCCACCCCGGTCGTCGCGCCGCTCCAGCCGATCCAGCTCGATATTGTCATCCCCGGCTACACCGGCCCGGCGTCCGTCGTCCTCTACGATAGCCAGAAGCGCTACGCCGGCACCGCCGATGGTCAGATCGCCGGCGGCAGCGGCAGCATCGCCCACCAGCCGCGCGGCGCGCTCGGGCCGCAGTGGGCGGCGCTGTTCGCCTCCGGCCAGCAGATCGCCAGCAACGGCGCGCTGTTCACCCTCGAAGCTCAGACCGCAGTGGCCACCGGGCAGCCCTACATCGATGGCTTCGTCCCCGCCGCCCGCGCGCTGATGGGCCAGGCGGTCGTCGAGTACACGGTGGACAAGGCGCGCTACCGCGGCTACCGCTCGTCTGACTCGCCACTGCTCTGGCTGCGCGACCACGTCTACGCCGCGCGCGGCGGCCGCTACATCGACGCCGACCTGCGGGTGCTGCTGGATCGCGTGCGCGACCTGCAGTTCGCCGACGGCAGCATGCCAGATTTCCCGCCGCGCCCGCCATACGTCTTCGCCGCCTACCGCACCCCCGTCGAGGCCGACGTCGAGTTCGTCTACGTCACTGGCGTTTGCGAGGTCTGGCAGGCCACCGGCGACGATGCATGGGTCAAGACCCACCTCGGCGCGATGCGCAAGGCCATCGGCTACACGGTGCAGCACCCGCTGCGCTGGGACGCGGCGCGCGGCCTGGTTCGCCGCCCGTACACCATCGATATGTGGGACTTCGAGTACGGCCCCACCACTACCGACCCGAACAGCGGCCACCCGGCGCCGCGCCACTGGATCGACGACAAGACGATCTGGGGCGCGTTCCACGGCGACAACACCGGCACCGCGCAGGCCCTTCGCTCGTTAGCCATCGTCGAGGATCGCATGGGCGACGCGGCGCTGGCCAAGGTCTGGCGCGATGTGGCCGACGGCATCGTGCGCAACCTCAACGCGCTAGCCTGGAACGGCCGCTTCTACCGCCACCAGGTTCCGTTCAGCGGCTTCAGACCGGCTGGCGTAGACGAAGCGAGCCAGCTTTCGCTCTCCAATGCCTACGCGCTCAACCGCGGCGTGCTCAGCGACGCGCAGTCGCAGGCGATCGTGGACGAGTACATCCGCCGCGCCGCAAAGCCAAATGCGTTTGCCGAGTGGTACAGCATCGACCCACCGTTTCCGCAGGGCAGCTTCGGGCTCAACGGCCGCAGCGGCGAGGCCCCAGGATCGTACGTCAACGGCGGGATCATGCCGCTGGTGGGCGGCGAGCTGGCGCGCGGCGCATTCCGCAGCGGCAACGAGAGCTACGGCTACGCGATCCTGGACCACTACTGGCGGCGGATGCTCAGCAAGGGCCGCTCCTTCCTCTGGTACCACCGCGACGGCGCCGAGGGGGTTGGCTCGGAGGCCACCACACAGTACGACGCATGGGGGTGCGGCGCAATGCTCGCCGCGCTCGTCGAGGGCGCCGCCGGCATCGAGGATCGCGGCATCGGCATGCGCGATGTGACGCTGAGCCTGCGCTGGCCAGAGGCGGGCATCGCTTCGGCCTACGCTGTGGCGCGCTACCCCGCCGGCGATGGCTACCTGGCCTATGCCTGGAGCATCGAGAAAGGCGGCATCAACCTCCAGGTCTCCAGCGTCGCCTATCACCTGCGCATCCGGCTGCTGCTGCCGCCGACCGTCAAAGGCGAAGTCACGTGCAGCGTCAATAACGCGCCGGTCAAGCCGACCTACGAGAAGGTGCGCGGCAGCCGCTACACCGTGATCGAGACCGGCGATTCGCTTGTAAATGTGCAGATCCGGTTTTGAATGTCGCTGCGCTCTATCGGGCAGTTCCCTGATTCGTTCTCTCCGGTCGCTGCACTCCGTCCGGTCGCTGCGCTTCGTCCGGTCGCTGCGCTCCGTCCGGCATTCGCGCAGATTAGCGTAGATTAGCGGATCGACTCTTGCGTTCTGCGTTCTACGTTCTGCGCTCTATACAGTCAAGCTCCCCACCACTCGCGGACTTTCTTGGCGCTGAGCAGCAGAAAATCGTGGTCCTGGTCGAAGACTTCAAGCGTAATCGTCCCATCGTAGCCCGTCGCCTTGAGCAGCCGGATCGCCTGCGGCCAGTTGACCGTCCCGGCCCCGAGCGGCATGTGGTCATCGTGGCGGCCGCGATTATCCGAGAAGTGGACGTGGCCGAGGCGCGGGGCAAACGCGTCCAGCAGCGACTCGAGCCGGCTGCCGCCGACGTGCGCGTGTCCCACATCGAGGTGAAATTTGAGCCGGCGATCGGCGTCGAGCACCTGCCGGATCTCGCTCACGCTCTGGCGCGGGTCGGGCGCGTGCTCGCAGACCACCGTGATGCCGTGTGGCGCTGCGAGCTCGGCGAGCTCTGCGAACGACCGGCCGCACTGCTTGGCCCCAAACTCGCGCCCGTAGCTGCTCACCCCATCGACGATATGGACGTTCATGACCGTCGCGCCGACGGCGGCGAAGGTCGGCAGACACGCCGCCGCCTCCTCCACCGCCGCGCGCCGCACCCGCTCGACGGCCGACGCGAACGGCAGGTACCAGGCGGTGTGACCCACCACGCCCATGACGGCTTTGTCTAGCACGGCGCGAATCGCCGCCACATCGATCGCCTCGACCTCGGCGCGCGGCCCCTCGATCGTCAGGTCGAGGAAGTCGAAGCCGTTCGCCGCCGCCCACTGCGCCTCGCCGAGCGGGGCGTTGCGCGGGTTGTTCATCATACCGATCTTCATCGCCCCTCCGAATTCAAGGTTTCGTCACTTTCCCGACGATTCATCCGCCAATCTCCGCGAATTGGCGCGAATGCCGGATAGCGCCGCCGTTCCGTGGTTCGCTGGTTCTGCGTTCCACGTTCCACGTTCTGCGTTCTGCGTTCTGCGTTCTGCGTTCCACGTTCTGCGTTCTGCGTTCCACGTTCCGCGTTCTGCGTTCCCTGGTTCTGCGTTCTACCCTACGCTCGGCAGCCCGGCCAGCGCCATGGCCACCTCGTCGTCTGAGTACTCATAGTCCTTCAGCTTGCCAGCGCTGTAGTCTGTGTACGCCTGCATATCGAAGTTACCGTGGCCGCAAAGGTTGAACAGGATCGTGCGCTCGGTGCCCTCCTCTTTGCACTTCAGCGCCTCGCGGATCGCCCCGGCCACCGCGTGGTTGGCCTCTGGCGCGGGCAGGATACCCTCGGCGCGGGCGAACTGCAGGCCGGCGGCGAACGTCTCAAGCTGCTGCACCGCGATCGCCTCAAGCTCGCCGAGCTGCGCCAGGTGGCTCACCAGCGGGGCCATCCCGTGGTAGCGCAGCCCGCCAGCGTGGAACCCGCTCGGCACGAACTGGTGGCCGAGCGTGTGCATCTTGACCATCGGCGCCATCTTCGCGGTGTCGCCGTAGTCGTAGGCGTAAATGCCTTTTGTCAGCGATGGGCAGGCCGCAGGCTCGACCGCCACGATCCGTGGCGCGCGCCCGCCGCGCAGCTTCGCCCCGATGAACGGAAACGCCATGCCGGCGAAGTTCGAGCCGCCGCCGGTGCAGCCGACGATCACGTCCGGGAAGTCGCCCGCCATCTCGAGCTGCGTCAGGCACTCGAGCCCGATCACCGTCTGGTGCATCAGCACGTGGTTCAGCACTGAGCCGAGCGCGTACTTGGTATCCTCGTTGAGCGCCGCCACCTCGACCGCCTCGGAGATCGCCATCCCCAGCGAGCCGGTGCTATCTGGGTGCTCGGCCAGAATCATGCGGCCGGCGTTCGTCGTCGGGCTGGGGCTGGCGATGACGTGCGCGCCGAAGCTCTCCATGAACGCCCGGCGGTACGGCTTCTGGTTGAAGCTGACCTTGACCATATAGACCGTCACGTCGAGCCCGAAGAACGAGCCGGCGAGCGCCATGCTGCTGCCCCACTGCCCCGCCCCGGTCTCGGTGGCGATCCGCTTGACACCCTCTGCCTTGTTGTAGTAGGCCTGCGGTACGGCGGTGTTCGGCTTGTGCGAGCCGGCCGGGCTGACACCCTCGTACTTGTAGTAAATCTTGGCCGGCGTGTCGAGCATCTTTTCGAGCCGCCGCGCGCGGTAGAGCGGGCTTGGCCGCCACTGCCGGTAGACAGAACGCACCTCATCGGGGATGGCGATCTCGCGCTCCTGGCTGACCTCCTGCTTGATCAGCTCCATCGGGAACAGCGGCGCGAGATCGGCCGGCCCGAGCGGCTGACCGGTGGCCGGGTGCAGCGGCGGCGGGGCCGGCACCGGCAGATCGGCCTGGATGTTGTACCACGCACGCGGCATCTGGTCTTCGCCCAGCACATACTTAATCTGGTCTGACACGTCAGCACCTCCTTTGGTGATGATACGACGCGCCGGCGCGCGCCTCATAAAAAGAAGAGATTCGTGGGGGCTGCGCCCCCACACCTCCATACGCATCAAGACCCCGCTCGCGTGGGCAATAAAAAACGCCCTCATCCCTCAAACGGGACGAGAGCATCTCTCGCGGTACCACCCCGGTTCGTCCACCTCGCGGCGGAACGCACTCAGCGCATCTGCGGGTCGCCCCGCGATGCATCGCCATGATAACGGTGGCGGCTCCGGCTCACGCTACGCACCTAGCAGTGGTTCGCGCTGCGACTCGCGGGCCCATTCCCTCTCGCTGACCTATCGGCCTCACACCAGCCGCCGACTCGCTGTACGTCGCGTCGAAAGGTACTCTCCCCGGTCTTCGTCGTTGCTATTGCGCCGAAGTATAGCAGCCATACTTCGGCGTGTCAATCAGCTCGCCCGCTCGCCCGCTCGCCCGCTCACTCGCGCGGTCGCGCCAGCGTCGGCGAGAGCCTGCGGCCGCGGATCATGGTCGTCTTCAGCGCGCGCAGAACCTTGCTGGACATTTTCTCGGGCACCTCGACGAAGGCGAAGCGGTCGTAGAGCTGGATCATGCCGATCGCGCGCCCCGAGATGTCGGCCTCGTTGGCGATCGCGCCGACGATATCGGCCGGGCGGACGCCGTCATCGCGCCCGACTGCCAGGAACAGACGGGTCATGCCCGGCTCGGGACCGTTGTCGCGCTCGAAGCTATCGCGGCCTCGCCCCCGGCTCTCGCCGCCGTAGCCGCCCCGGTTCTCGCTGCCGTAGCCGCCCCGGCCGCTGCGGTCGCCGTAGCTCCGCTCGCCGTAGGCACCACCCCGCCGCGCATCGCGGCTCTCGGCATCGGGCTCGGCGCGCTCGAGCGCCAGATCGGCCTCGGTGGGCGCTGGCCCCATCAGCAGTTTGAACGCCGCAGCCGCCAGATCCGATGGGCCGTACTCTTCACCCAGCTCATCGACGATCGTCTGGAAGAAATCCAGCTCGCCGGCCCCGATCGTCTCGCGCAGCGTATCCTTGAACGTCTCGCGACGGCGCGCCTGCAGATCGGCCACGGTGGGCAGCCGCAGCCGCTGCAGCTCGACTTTGGCGGCGCGCTCGATCGAGCGCAGCAGCGCGCGCTCGCGCGATTTGATCAGCGTCACCGCCGTGCCCGAGCGCCCGGCCCGGCCGGTGCGCCCGATGCGATGGACGTAGACCTCCGGGTCGAGCGGGATGTCGTAGTTGATGACGTGGGTCACCTGCTCGACATCGAGGCCGCGCGCCGCCACATCCGTCGCCACCAGGATCTCTACCTGCCCGGCGCGAAAGCGGCCCATCACTCGGTCGCGCTGGACCTGGCTGAGCTCGCCGTGGAGCGTATCGGCCGCCATCGCCCGCGCGTTGAGACGCTCGCCGAGCGAGTCTACCTCGCCGCGCGTCCGGCAGAAGATGATCGTCGAGATGGGCGTCTCGAAGTCCAGGATGCGCGCCAGCACCTCGAATTTATCGCGCCCGCCGACCTCGTAGTACACCTGACGGACCTGCGGCACCGTCATCGCCTTCGACTCGATGGTGACGCGGATCGGCGATTTCATCGTCCGCTCGGCCAGATCCACGATCTGCCGGGGCATAGTCGCCGAGAAAAGCGCCGTTTGCCGATCCGCGCTGACCGAGCGCAGGATCTCCTCGACATCCTCGATAAACCCCATGGCGAGCATCTCATCGGCCTCGTCGAGCACCACCGTCTTGACGTGATCGAGCCGCAAGGTGCCGCGGCTGATATGATCGAGCACGCGGCCAGGCGTGCCGACCACCACCTGCACGCCGCGCTGCAGCGCGCGGAGCTGTCGGTCGATCGGCTGCCCGCCGTAGATCGGCAGCGTGGTGATGCCACGGTACTTGCTGTAGCTATGGAACGCCTCGGCGACCTGCATCGCCAGCTCGCGCGTCGGCGTCAGCACCAGCGCCTGCGGCGACGGGTCGCTGGCATCGGCGACGTCGATGATCGGCAGGGCGAACGCGCCGGTCTTGCCCGTGCCGGTCTGGGCCTGAGCGATGATATCCACACCCTTAAGAATCTGGGGTATGGCGCGCTCCTGAATGGGCGTCGGCTCTTCATAGCCGAGCTCAGCCACAGCGCGGAGAGTCGGCTCGGAGAGCCCGAGCTCTGAAAACAACATACAAACTCCTCAGCGGGGCGTGTCCGCCCATCTATAAAATACTGTCGGAGGCCACATGGCCTCCGAATGGTGCATTGCCGTTCGCTCTATTGTACACGAAGTTGGACCTATTCGGCGATGTCGCGCGGTCTGTGCAGCATACGCTCAAGCTGATCGGACGGACAGGGCGGCGAGAAGAGATAGCCCTACGCTAGATCGCAGCCGAGCGCCTTGAGCCATGTGCGCTGCTCGGCGGTCTCCACACCCTCGGCCACCACCTCGATGCCGAGGGTTTTGGCCAGCGTAAGCACCGCCTGCACGATCGCAGTATCTTCCGGGTCGACGCCGAGATCGCTGATGAACGAGCGGTCGATCTTGAGCACATCGACGGGGAAGCGCTTGAGATAGCTCAGGCTCGAATAGCCGGTGCCGAAGTCGTCGATCGCCAGCTTCACCCCCAACCCCTTGAGCGCCTTGAGCGTCGCCAGCGTGCTCGGGGCGTCCTCCATCAGCACGCTCTCGGTCAGCTCGAGCTGTAGCTGCCGCGGCGCGATCCCGGTCTCCTCGATGATCCGCGCCACTCGCAATGGCAGGTCGCGCTGGTGGATCTGCCGCGCCGAGAGGTTGACGCTCATCGTCAGCCGCCTATCGCTCGCAGACGACTGCTGCCAGACCATCAACTGCTCGCACGAGATCTTGAGCAGCCGCTCGCCGAGCTCGCGGATCATGCCGGTCTCCTCGGCGAGCGCGATAAACTCGCTGGGCGAGACGATGCCGTGTATCGGGTGCTGCCAGCGCACCAGCGACTCGCAGCCGACCATCGCGCCGCTGGCGAGATCGATGATCGGCTGATAGACCGGGAAAAACTCGCTACGCTCCAGCGCCGTGCGGAGATCCTGCTCCAGGTCGAGCCGCGAGCGCGCCCGGCTGGCCCGGTCCGAGTCGTACAGCGCGTAGCACATCCGCCCGCGCTCCTTGCCCTGGTAAAGCGCGAGGTCAGCGTGGCGCAGCACATCGACAGCGTCCTCCCACAGCGGCCGGCTGACGGTCACGCCAATGCTGGTGGCCACATTCAGCACACGGTCGCGGAGATGGATCGGGCGGCGGAAGGCCATCAGGATGCGCTCGGCGAGCTCAGTGACAAACTCCTGCGATGGCGCGCGCTCCAGCAGGATGGCAAACTCATCGCCGCCGAGCCGCGCGACGGTGGCCGCCGATGTGACGCAGTCTTGCAGACGCAGCGCCACGATCGTCAGGATTTCATCGCCGACGGCGTGGCCGAGGCTGTCGTTGATCACCTTGAAGCGATCGAGATCCATGAGCAGCACGGCCACCAGCGTGTCATCGTTTGGCCGAGCCAGCGCGTGTTCGAGCCGCTCGGTGAACCGCGTCCGGTTCGGCAGGCCGGTGAGCGGGTCGTGATCTGCCTGGTGCGCCAGCCGCGCTTCGAGCAGCTTTCGCCCGGTCACATCGCGCCAGTTGGCGACGATACCGCTGACGTGCGGCTCGGCGAGCAGGTTGGTGAGCGTCACCTCTAGGTCGCGCCACGAGCCATCGCGGTGGCGTGCGCGCACATCGACCCGCCCGACGGTGCCGGACGCGTGGACGGCGCTGGTGAGCGCGCTCCTGAACAGCTTGGCGTCGTCGCTGTGAATGATCGGGTCGATCGCCGTGCCGACCATATCGTCCGGCCGAAACCCGAGCACCTGACGCAGCGACGGGCTGAGGTAGCGGATCATGCCGCTTGCATCGAGCACCATCACGATATCGGACGCATTCTGCACCAGGGCGCGAAAGCGCTCCTCGCCCTGACGCGTCGTCTGCTCGGTGGCGCGGAAGACATCGTCTGCGTTGACCGCTGCCTGCCGCAGCACCGCCAGCAGCGTGATCAGCGCTGCGCCAAACAGCAGCGGCCCGGTCGCGCTGGCCCACTCGGCGCGGGTGGCGGCGAACAGCACGCTGTAGCCGCTGGCGATCCCAAGGTACGGGATGGCGCGCGACCAGCGCAGCGGGCGGTCGATGCCCCAACGCGCGTGCGCCGGCGATGCGATCGGGCGGTGAGCCTGGAATGCGGCCGACGCGACGGCGACCGTACTGAGTAGCCCGAGCAGCGTCATTAGATCGGTCAGCGGCCGCGCCCGATGGGCGAGCGCATACGACTGGACCATATCGCCGCCGAGGCCGATCCCGAGGCCAAGCGCCAGCAGCAGCAGGCCGGGCATCGTGCGGTAGATCTGCCGCCGCAGCACGATCGTCAGCATCGAGACCACGGCGATCATGCCGCTGACAACCGCGACTAGGGCCATCGCCGCGCTGCCGAGCGAGACATCGCCACCGTTGATGAGCGGCAGCAGCATGGCGCGCCAGGTAAACATCCCGTAGGCGACGACGACGATTCCGACATCGACCCAGAATGTGGTGCTGCGGCGCGCGCGCGGCTGCGGCGCGGAGAAGAGCAGCAGCGCTGCCAGCACCAGCGGCTGCTGGAGCAGCGCGCCGAGATCGTGCGGCGCGAATGTCATGGGAAATGGGGCCAAGCGCGGGTTGAGCAGGTCCGAGAGCTGCGTCACACCAGCAGCACCATAGGCGAGCGCGAGCAGCGCCCAGCCGACCCGACGGCGCGGCTGACCCGCTGAGGCTATCGCGTTCCACGCCAGCAGCACGATGGCGGCGATCTCGGGGAGCAGCCGCGCGCGCAGCACGAACTCATCCATGGCGTAGGCCGGGGCCGCCCAGGATACCGCGATCATCCCGATGAGGAGGAGGGTGAAGAGAAGTAGGCCGATCAGCAGCGCGCGGTGCCAATTGGGCGATGGAAGCCCCCATCTGCTACGACGCCGTGGCAATGATGTTGTGGGGATCATAGGTGAACGGTCCTCGCCCGGTATGGATCGTAACTAGCGCTATTGTACGGAAACGATGTACCAGAATGATACCCGCGCGCGGCACTGGGGCGACGGAACCAAAAATGTTTTGTGTGACCATTTTAACAGCAGTTAGATGAGCGAGACCCGGCCGAGGTCGGCCTCGATGGCAGCGATGGCCGGCAGCAGCGTGGCGCTGGCGGGGTTGCTCTTTTCGATCGCGATCCGATAGCGCAGCGCGGCCACCAGCGCGCCGCGCCGCGGGGCTGAGGTCTCGCTCTTGGCGCGATCCAGACGCCCCTGGAGATCGGCGATGAGCGACTCGGGCGGGGGCGCGCCGGCGGGTCGCTGCGATGGCATGGTACGGCTGGGGATGGGCGCGCCCGTCAGCAGCGATGCGAGCGCCGCAGCGCCGGTTTTGGAGAGATGCTGATTGCCGTTGCCGCACTTGGGCGACTGGACGCAGGCCGGGCAGCCATCGATGCACGAGCACTCGACGAGCAGCGCCCTGGTCTGCGCCCACCACGCCTCGGCCTGGTCGTAGCCGGTCTGCGCGATACCGACGCCGCCCGGCACGCCATCGTAGACGAAGATCGTCGGCATGCCGGTCCCTGGGTGGCGGTCGGTCGAGAGCCCGCCGATGTCGGCCCGGTCGCACTGAGCAAAGATCGGCAGCAGCCCGATGCAGGAGTGCTCCATAGCGTGCAGCGCATCGACGAGCTCATCGCAGTGGTCCTCGGTCTGCTGGCAAATGGTCTGCGGCACCGTCCACCAGACGGCGATGGTGCGGAAGGTCTGCGGCGGCAGGGTCAGCTCGTGCTCGCTGAGCACATGTTCGCCGCGCTGCTGCTTGCGCTTGTAGCCGGTCACGCGCCGCGTCACCTCGACTTTGCCGACCGAGAGGGTCACGCCGCCGGCCTGGCGCTCGGCGAGCGTGGCGAGGATAGCGACCTCGGTCTCCTCGATCGTCTGGGTGTAGTAGTCCACATCGACGCGCCTGCACTCGGCGAGGCGCGGCGCGAGCGACGTGATCAGATAGGTCTCGCCCTGGTTGAGGTAGATCGCGCCTGGGTAGGCCTCGAACGGCGCGCGGCTGGCGGAGAGCTGCTCGATAGTGCGCCCGCTGCCGGTGTCGCGCAGCTCGACGCCCTCGCCGTCGGCGCTACGAATATTGACGCCAGCCGCCGGCCGATCGGCCAGCAGCTCAAGCCGGCCGTCTGGCAGCAGCCCGACCGCGCCGCGCCTGAGTAGCCAGTCGCGCAGGGCGGGGTAGGTGGGGCCGAACCAGAGCGCGTCGGCGTCGTGAAGCGGCAGCTCGAAGGCGGCGCAGCGCAGCTGGTCGGAGAGGATGTATGGGTTATCGAGCGCGACGCGGGCGTGCTCGACCGGGCGGCCGAAGAACTCGCGCGGGTGGCGCATGTAAAACTGGTCGAGCGGGTCGTCCTGGGCCACCAGCAGCGCCAGGCTCGCACCCTGAGCCCGCCCGGCGCGCCCCGCCTGCTGCCAGGCGCTGGCCACGGTGCCAGGGAAGCCGCCGATAATCACCGCGTCCACGCCGCCGATATCGACGCCGAGCTCGAGCGCGTTGGTGGAGACCAGCCCGGCCAGCTCGCCGGTGAGGAAGGCGTGCTCGATGGC
This sequence comes from Roseiflexaceae bacterium, assembly GCA_043754595.1. Taxonomy (GTDB): domain Bacteria; phylum Chloroflexota; class Chloroflexia; order Chloroflexales; family Roseiflexaceae; genus JAYUUK01. Next base: position 18,104 of record JAYUUK010000041.1, read on the forward strand.
GCGGCGCTCGGCGATGGTGTAGCCGGCGCGGTAGGCCGCGATGGCGCCGCGCGCCTGCTCGCCCGGCTGGCGCGCGCTCTGGTCGAGCCCATCGCGGGCGTAGCGCAGCACCAGCTCAGCGCCGCGGCGGGTGCGGGTGAAGGCCAAGGTCTTGATGCCAGAGGCTACCAGGGTGCTCAGCAGCCCGGCAGTCTCGGCGTTGGTGCTGCGCCGCCGCCCGCCATCTGATGCGCCCTTGGCGGCCTGCGAGCGGGCCTCGACCACCGGCGGGTTCCAGAGCACGAAGGTGCGCGGGCCGTGCGGCGCGCCATCGCCA
>JAYUUK010000042.1:0-6055 GCA_043754595.1 Roseiflexaceae bacterium
CGCCCTGCTGCTGCCGTTGCTCGCCGCCACCGCCATCAGGCTGCTCGGGCCGCGCCTGAACCAGCGCGCCGCCACCATCGCTGCCAGCGTCGCCGTGACGCTGGCTCTGGCCAGCGCCCTGGCCCTGGCCAGAGCCGATGTAACGCGGCTGGAGATCGGCGGGCTGACGCTGCTGGCCCCAATCGGCGATGCCGGCGATACAATGCCATCGCCGTGAGCTGGAAAGGCAAGAGACGCATAGCGGGGGCGCAGCCCCCAAGAATTCTATCTTTATCTACATCTACATATGGAACACCCTCTCACCCTCACCTTCACCCAGACGCTGCCGGAGCTGATGCACGCCTGCCGCCTCTACCAGCGCAGCACCGCCAAGCACCGCATCTACCAGGCCGTCGGCGTCTTCGCGCTACTGCTCGCCGTCTTCCTGGCGTTCAACCGCGCCCCGCTCTTCGGCGTCACGTTGCTGGTCATCCTCGGGCTGTTTCTGCTGACCGACCCGCTGCCGCCGCTGGTGATGCAGCTCGGCTACCGCGGCAGCGTGGCGCTGCGCGAGCCGTACCGCGCGGTCTTCGACGCCGATGGCATCGCGCTGACGATCGCCGGCAAGACCACCGCCCGCCCCTGGGGCCGGGTGCAGCGCCTGCTTGAGAGCGAGACGGCGCTGGTCCCGGTCTACGGCAGCTGGACCTACTCGGTCATCCCGCTGCGCAACGTCAGCCCCGAGCAGCGCGCGCAGATCCGCGCCCTCTGGCAGCAGCACCGAGGCTCCTGATGCGCTACCGCACCTCCATCCCGCTCATCCTGCTGACTCTGCTGGCAGGTGTCGCGCTCGGCTGGCTGCTCAGCGACCTGCGCCGCACCCGCCCGTTGGCCCAGATAGCTGCGCAGACGAGCGCCCCCGCCAGCGCCACGCCCGTGCCGCGTCCCGCCGCGCCCACGCCGAGCGCTCCGCCCGCCACGGCTGACGCCGCATCGCCAGCGCCGAGCCCATCATCGCCCGCAAGCCCCACGCCCCGTACGGGCGCAGCGACGTTGACGCCACGGCAGCCAACACCGACGCTGCGCACTTCGCCCTCACCCCCCACGTCCGCGCCGAGCCCATCGGCGAATGCTTCGACCCAACCCCCCACGCCCGCGCCCAGCGCTTCGGCCACCGGCTTCATCGGCCATATCGTCGCGCCCGGCGAGACCATCGCCAGCATCGCCGAGGCCGCAGGCAGCGCGCCGGACGCCATCGCCAGTTACAACCGCCTGACGGGCGAGCCGGAGCCGGGCCGCGCGCTGCTCATCCCGCTCGCGACTGATGGGCAGAGCACGCTCGATGACCAGCTGATCCTGGTGCAGCGCGGCGCGGCGCGCAAGCGGATCGCCATCACCCTCGACGCCGGCGCTGGTGCCGAGCCGGTGCCGGCCATGCTGGACGCGCTGCGGGCGCGCGGCATCCACCTGACGTTCTTTCTCACCGGCAAGTGGGTGCGCGACAACCCCGATCTGGCGCGGCAGATCGTCGCCGATGGCCACGAGCTCGCCAACCACACCTTCAACCACCCGGATCTCACAAAAGCCGGGGATGCGGCGCTGCGCGGCGAGCTTGGCGACACCGAGGCGATCATCCAGGAGACCACCGGCGCGAGCAGCAAGCCGTTCTTTCGCCCGCCGTACGGGGCGTACAACGAGCGGGTGCTGCGGCTGGTGCAGCAGGAGGGGTATCTGAGCATCTACTGGACGCTAGATAGCCTGGACTCGGTGGGCAAGCCCAAGAGCGCGGATTTCCTGTTCGAGCGGGTGACGGGCGCGCTGCCGCCGGAGAAGCTCGGCGGCGCAATCATCCTGATGCACTGCGGCAATGCTAGCAGCGCCGAGGCCCTGCCGCGCATCCTTGACAGGTTCGCCGAGCTGGGCTACGAGGTTGTGCCGGTGTCTGCGGTGCTCTGAGCCGGCGGCGCACCTCGGCCGCTGCGCCAGAGCGGCGGCAGCACCAGCGCGCAGCTCGCCGCCGATGTGACCAGACCGATACAGCCGTAGCTGAAGCTCGCGGTGAGATAGCCGCAGACCATGATCATGCAGCTGGCCCACAGCCGCGCCATCCGGCTGAGCCCGCACACGACGCAGATCCATCGCTCGGCCGATGCGCGACTCCCGCACGGATTGGCACAATAGCCCTACTGTACGGTATAATCGGGCGACTGCGAAGTATAGAGGATGAGATCATGACAGCACCATCGCCAGCGCGGCCGGCCGAGATGGCCAAAGCCTATGAGCCACAGCAAGTCGAGCGGCGGCTCTACGCCTGGTGGGAGAAGTCCGGCTACTTCCGGCCGCGCGTGAACCTTGGCGTCAAGCCATTTGTGATCGCCATGCCGCCGCCAAACGTCACCGGCGAGCTGCACAACGGCCACGCCATGTTCGTCACGCTCGAAGACGTGATGGCGCGCTACCAGCGCATGCGCGGCGTGCCGGTGCTCTGGCTGCCCGGCACAGACCACGCCGGCATCGCCACCCAGCTTCAGGTGGAAAACGCACTGCGCCGCGATGGCACCAGCCGCGAGGCCGTCGGGCGCGAGGCGTTTCTGGCCCGCACCTGGGGCTGGGTCGAGCACTACGGCGGCGAGATCACCGAGCAGCTGCGCCGGATCGGCGCGAGCTGCGACTGGAGCCGCGAGCGCTTCACGCTGGACGCCGGGCTCTCGCGCGCCGTCCGCGCCGCATTCAAACGCCTCTACGACGATGGGCTGATCTACCGTGGTATCAGGCTCGTCAACTGGAGCCCCAACCTCCAGACCGCCGTCTCCGATGTCGAGGTCGAGTATCAGGACCGCGACGTCAGCATGTACCACATCCGCTATCCGATCGCCGACGACGGCGCGCCGCTCGGGGCGTGGGGCTCGGGCGGGTGGGCCGGCGCCGCCAGCGAGTTCATCACCGTGGCCACCACTCGCCCGGAGACGCTCATGGGCGACACGGCGATCGCCGTCAACCCCAACGATGCGCGCTACCAGCACCTCATCGGCCGCTTCGCCGCGCTGCCCGCCATCGGCCGGCGCATCCCGATCATCGCCGATAGCTACGCTGACCCGGCCTTCGGCACCGGCGCGGTCAAGATCACCCCGGCGCACGACCCGAACGACTACGCGGTGGCGCAGCGGCACAACCTGCCGATGATCAATGTGATGAACAAGGACGCCACGCTCAATGCCGAGGCCGGCCCCTACCAGGGCGTGGAGCGCTTCGCGGCGCGCAAGGCGGTGCTCGCCGATCTTGAGCGCGAGGGGCTGCTGGTGGAGACCAGGCCGCACCGCATGAGCGTCGGCATCGCGCAGCGCGGCGGCGAGGTGATCGAGCCGCTGCTGAGCGAACAGTGGTTCGTCAAGATCCAGCCGCTCGCCGACCTGGCGCTCGCCGCGGTGCGCGATGGTCAGACCCAGATCATCCCCGAGCGCATGGAGAAGGTCTACTTCCACTGGATGGAGAACATCGACGACTGGTGCATCAGCCGCCAGCTGTGGTGGGGCCACCGCATCCCGGTCTGGTACACCGCCGATGGCCAGATGATCGTGCCAGGGCCGGACGACCCAGAGCCGCAGGGCGATGGCGTCTATCAGGACCCCGACGTGCTCGACACCTGGTTCTCCAGCGGGCTGTGGCCGTTCAGCACGCTCGGCTGGCCTGACGCCACCGAGGATCTGGCCTATTTCTACCCGACCAGCGTGCTGGAGACCGGCTACGATATCTTGTTCTTCTGGGTGGCGCGCATGATGATGATGGGCTGCTACCTCACCGGGCAGCCGCCGTTCCACACTATTTACCTCCACGGCCTGGTGCGCGATAAAGATGGCCGCAAGATGTCCAAAACCTACGGCAACGTCGTCAACCCGCTGGAGATGATGGACCAGTACGGCACCGACGCGCTGCGCTTCACGCTGGCCACCAGCAGCACGCCTGGGCAAGATATGAACCTCAACCCGGAGCGGCTCGAAGCATCGCGCAATTTCGCTAACAAGATCTGGAACATTGCCCGCTTCACCATCGGCAAACTTGGCCCCGAGTGGAAGCCAGACAGCTCGGTGATCGTGACCGGCACCTGCCTGGCTGACCACCCGTATACCCTGGCCGACCGCTGGATTATGTCGCGCTACAATCGGCTGGCCGAGAGCGTGGTGCGGCTGATGGACAGCTATAACTTCGGCGAGGCGGGGCGACAGATCCAAGATTTTCTCTGGAGCGAGTTCGCCGACTGGTACGTCGAGGCGGCCAAGGTCCAGCTCGATACCCAGGACGAGGCCGGGCAGTATCTGACCCGCGAGGTGCTCTACACCGTGCTGGAAGGGTCGCTGCGGCTGCTCCACCCGTTTATGCCATACGTCACCGAGGAGATCTGGCAGTACCTGACGGCCGGCGCGGCGCGCTCGGCGGTGGACGAGCACACGGTCATGCTGGCGGCCTACCCAGCCAGCGACGCCGGGGCGATCGACGATGCGGCCGAGCGCGACTGGGGGCTGATCCAGAGTCTGATCGTCGGGGTGCGCAACATCCGCAACGAGTACAAAGTCGAGCCGGCGCGCTACGTTGCCGCCAGCATCGCCGCCGGGCCGCGCGCCGCGCTGGTCGAGTCGCAGCGGGCGCAGCTGGTGCGGCTGGCGCGCGTGGCTCAGGACGTAGCGATCGGCGAGCAGATGGACGCGCCGGCGCAGTCCGCCACCCTGATCGTCGAGGACGTGACGGTGGCGCTGCCGCTGGCCGGCCTGGTGGATCTTGCGGCCGAGCGGGCGCGGCTGGGCAAGGAGCTTGCAGGGGCCGAGGCGGATGTGGCGCGGCGCGAGGGGCGGCTCGCAAACGCCGGCTTTGTGGACAAAGCGCCACCAGCCGTGATCGCCCGCGAGCGCGAGGGGCTGGAAACCGCCAGATCCACCGTCGCCAAGCTCCAGGAGCGGGTCGGATCGCTCGTCTAGTTATGGATAGTGCAATGAACCCGCTTGACCCATTCCTCGCCGCAGATGGCAGCCTGGTCGTCGATGGCGCGCTGGCCACCGAGCTGGAGCGGCGCGGCTGCGACCTGCGCGACCCGCTTTGGTCGGCCAAAGTGCTGCTGGAGCGGCCGGAGCTGATCCGGCAGGTCCACGCCGACTACTTCGCCGCAGGGGCGGACTGCGCCATCAGCGCGAGCTACCAGGCCAGCTTCGCCGGACTCGCGGCGCGCGGGCTGGACGCCGATGGCGCTGCGGCGCTGATGCGTCTGGCGGTGGCGCTGGCCGCCGAGGCCCGCGACGCGTTCTGGGCCGACCCGGCGCACCGCGCTGGCCGGATCCGCCCGCTCATCGCCGCCTCTGTCGGGCCGTATGGCGCGGTGCTGGCAGACGGCTCGGAGTACCGCGGCGACTATGCGCTCGGCGAGGACGCGCTGCTGGCGTGGCATCGGCCGCGCATGGCGGTGCTCGCCGACGCCGGCGCCGACCTGCTGGCGTGCGAGACTGTACCGTGCCTGGCCGAGGCGAGCGCGCTCGCCCGGCTGCTTCCCGAGTTCCCACACGTGCGCGCCTGGGTCAGCTTCAGCGCCAAGGATGGAGCGCATACCTGCCACAGCGAGCCGATCGGCGCGTGCGCCGCGCTGCTCGATGCGGTGCCGCAGGTGGTGGCGATTGGGATCAACTGCACCGCGCCGCAGCACATCGCCAGCCTGGTGGCGGCGATTCGTGCCGCCAGCGCCAAGCCGATCGTGGTCTACCCCAACTCTGGCGAGACCTACGCCGCAGACGACGGCGGCTGGCGCGGCGCGGCGAGCCAGGTGCCGTTCGCCGAGCAGGCGCGCGGCTGGCATGCGGCCGGGGCGCGGCTGATCGGCGGCTGCTGCCGCACCACCCCGGACGATATCGCGGCGCTGGCCGCCTGGATTCATCACGAGAAGAGCCAACCTCTATGACACAGACCTATCTGATCACCGGCGGTGCCGGGTTCTTGGGCATCAACCTCACCCGCTACCTGCTGGAGCGCGGCCACAAAGTCGTCTCGCTCGATATCGCGCCATTCGACTACCCCGAGCGCGACAGGGTCGCCGCGA
>JAYUUK010000043.1:0-6048 GCA_043754595.1 Roseiflexaceae bacterium
ATCAGGTGGTGTATCGAGTGTTTCGGTATCGTACATTGTTTTCATGCGAGAAGTGGAGCACTATTTCCAAAGATGAGCAGGATATTAGACACCCTCTAAGAGCAATGCTTGGGCCTGCGTCAGCGCGTCAGCTGCACACGCTTGATAGAGGGGCCAGACCGCCCTTCACGCTGACGCTTGAGCATGGGTGCCGAACGCCAAAGTTCAACCGCCGCTACCTATCTTTTGTTTTCAGCGGCACGGCGATTGCTCACCATATCAGCGTGATAGACTGTCATCACTGTACAATATGGAGGATTCAATGCGTAAACAGTATGTCGTCGCCGCTTTCCTGGCGATGGTTCTCGCCGCGTGCGGCGCCAGCCCCAATACCAGCACCCAGCCCGGCGCGACGTCTGGCACCAGCGCGACGTCTGGCACCAGCGCCACGTCTGGCACCAGCGCCACGTCGACGACTGACTCGACGGCCATGACGACCACGATGCCGATGACCGGCACGATGCCGATGACCGGCACGATGACGACGATGACGACGATGACGACCACGATGCCGATGACCGGCACGATGCCGATGACTGGCACGATGCCGATGACCACAACGATGACCCCGAAGCCATAGCCGATAGCGAGATCGTATGCGATGCTATCGTGGCCGCTGCGCGCTAGCTCTAGATGCCCGACGATGGGAGGTGCTACCTCCCATCGTCATTTTTTATTCCGGCCGAGCCGTCTTTTGCTCACCCCAACGTGGTAGGCAGGAAGTGCTCGTCCACGCTGTGCAAGAGCTGATCAATGTCGAACGGTTTGGCGAGAAACGCAACTTTTTCGAGGCTGAGCGCCAGACCGATATCGGTGTTGGCGCTCATGAGGATGACTGGAATGTGCGACCCGCGCAGCCGGATCGCTGCGATCACCTCGCCGCCAGTCATGATCGGCATCGTATAATCGAGGATCAGCAGCTGCGGCGGCCTATGCCACAGCGCGCTCATCGCGCTCGCGCCATCGCTCACAGTCTCGACATTATAGCCCTCGTCGCGCAGCATAGCCGCGATCAGACCGGCGATCGCCTCATCATCCTCGGCGCCGAGGGTGATGAGGCGATCCATAGCTTCCCCTCTTCTGCTGCATCTGGCGGCCGTCACTCAAGTAGACGTATATCATGTTTTTTTGACATATTCAGATCGCTGCTCAACGTGGTCTATGAGCTGTCTGGCACCAAGATCCAGCGCAGCTGAACTACTCGCCCACTTGGCCCGTGGACTGCGCTCGTCCAGCATTGGACCGACTGCATCTCGCCCGTGAGGCTGACGAGTGTGAGCCCATGGCCCTCGCTCCACGCCTGGGTAGTGAGCTCGGTAATCAGCGCGCGTAGCTCGCGCCGCCGCCCCTCCGGCGTGAAAAATGTCAGCGATCGCCCGATGAGCCGCTGCGGCTGCGCCCCGAAGATCGCGGCGGCCCGCTGGTTGAGCTGGTGGATCGTGCCATCGATGCTGGTGATCAAGTAGCCACACGGTGCATCCTGAAACAGCGATTGGTAGCGATCGAACTCGCGCTGCCGCGTCTCGTATACATCGCGCTGCTGGTTCTGCTGTTCGTGGAGCGCGGTATGAGCGCTATCGAGCAGCTCAAGCGCGGCGTGGATCATCGCGATCGCGTTCGCTGTTGCACTCTGGCTTCGCTCGTCCGCCACCGATCTCGTCAGCCTGCGGAGCTGCTCGCGCATCAGCATGAGTCGCGTATCGAGCAGCTGATCGGGCTCGTTCATAATCATGTCGCGCTCCTTGCCTGCGGCCCCGCGCCGCACCTCCCCTATGCGCTTCGTGCGTGTACGTCCCATGATGCTTAAGCAGGGGTTATGCCGCAGAACGGACGACGACGCCCGCGTAACGGCAAGTTTACCGGCCTGCCGGTCGCCACGGGCGTCGCTCGTGGTAGGATGTGGCCCTACAGATACAGGAGCGAGCACTATGGATCGTCTTCGTCGCCGGGTGCTACTGGCAGGGATGCTCGGGTCGCCGCTGCTCGGCGGCACGATCGCCGCGCTCTCGCTGGCGCAGTACGCGTTTATGCGCTCGCTCGGCTGGCACCCACTCGCTGCGCCCACCGTCGATTGGCCGAGCGGGCTGGCGCTCGGGCCGTATGGCTGGGCGATGGATGTGGCATTTGTGGTGGGGGGGAGCCTGATGGCGGTCTTCGGCCACGGCGTCGGCCGGCTGCTAGCCTCTGGCAGCGCCGCGCCGCCGCGAGCGCTGAGCATCGGCGGGGCGCTGCTGGCCTGCGCTGGCGCCGGGCTGGCACTGCTGGCGTTCCACACCGATCCCACGAATCTGCCGTGGCCGCGCACCTGGCACGGCGCGATCCACGATGCGGCCTATGTGGCGCTCGGGCTGGCGCTGCTGCTGGGGATGGCGCTGCTGGCGCTTGGGATGCGGCGCGCTGGCCGGCCGGGTTTGGCGCTCTACACCGCGCTGACGCTCGCCGCCGCCGTGCCTGGCTTCATCATCAAGGGCTGGCTGTTCTACGTCTTTCTGGTCGCGCTGCTCGCCTGGTTCCCCATCGTCGCCTGGCGCGCCGCCGGCGAGACGCGGTAGCCGCCCGACCGATCGCGGTCAGTGTTGCGCTGCCAGCGCCGCATCGATCTGTGCCAGATGGTTGGCGTCGTGCCACGGCATCAGCTCGGTCACCATAAACCCTACCGTGATCGGGCCGCGCGTCGGGTGGACGCCGCCCTTGGCCAGGTTGGCCGGCATCAGGTAGCGCCACTCGTCCACCAGCTTGGCGCGGCCATCGGCAAAGCTCTGGAGCAGAAACGGCAGATGCTTCTGCTGATAGTCGCGCCGCACCACCGCGTCCACCGGGTCGAAGACGGCGAGCTGCGGCGCGCCGCCGGCGGCGATCATCTGGCCGACCCTGCCCATATTCACTACGTCGATGTCGATCAGATGGCCGACGGTCTCGATCGCGCTCCACTCGCCCGTCGCCGGCCGCAATCGGACCGCCGCGTCGCTCTGCCCGGCGAGCCTGGCGCGCAGCTGCGCCGGGAACGCGCCGAGCAGCTGCATCGCATCGGGGATACTGACACTCATATGTCCTCCTTGTGCTGGCGCCCGATCCTGGCTCAGATCAGTCGCTCGTAGTGGGCGAACACCTCGCCGGCGGCAGCATTGCCGCCGCAGATCAGCGCCACCGGGCGGGCGTAGTCGCTCACGTCCACCGCGCCGCTGCGCACCGCGGCGATGACGGCGGCGCCGGACGGCTCGACGAGCTGGCACGCCTCGCTCCACAGCCAACGCATCGCATCGACCATGGCCGCGTCGTCCACCAGCACGAATGAGTCGACGTAGCGCTCGGCCAGCGCCCGCGTCCGCTCGGCCACCGAGCGCGGCGAGAGCGTGTCGGCGATGGTCTTGACCGTGCTGAGCTCGACCACCCGGCCGGCCTCGACGGCGGCTTTCATGCTTGGGCAGCCGACGGGCTCGACGCAGATGATCCGCACGTCCGGCTTGCGCTGTTTGATCGCCGCCGCCATGCCGCCGAGCAGCCCGCCACCGCCGCACGCGATCAGCACGCAGTCCAGCTCTGGCACGTCGTCGAGCAGCTCCAGCCCAAGCGTGGCCGTGCCGTGCAGCGTCCGCTCGGCGTCAAACGGGTGGACGAATAGCATCCCCTCGCGCTCGCCGTGCTCGGCGGCGTGGCGCAGGGTGTCGTTCGGGTTGTCGCCGTACAGCTCAACCTGCGCGCCGGTGGCGGCCACCCGCCGCACCCGGTCGGCGCTGGCGGTTGTGGGCAGGTAGACGGTGGCCCGCAGCCCGAGCGCCCGCGCCGCATAGCCGATCGCCAGGCCGTGGTTGCCGCCGGAGGCGGTCACGACGCCGCGCTCGCGCTGCTCGGGGGTGGCCTGGAGCAGGTTATTGAACGCGCCGCGCGCCTTAAACGAGCCGCTGACCTGGAGATTCTCCAGCTTGAGCGCGAGCTGCTGCGGCACATCGCGCTGCGCCAGCGGCGCCGGCAGCAGCGGCGTATGGCGGACGTAGGGCCGGATGCGCTCGCGCGCCGCCATCAGCGTGGGAAGTGAAAGGTCGTCGTTCATGCATATTCCTAACGTAACAGAGTATCACGCCGACGCGGTCGCTGAGACCCCCGCATTCTACGCCCGCTGCGCGGCAGCGTCAATGATATCGGCCCCCCGCCGCCGCCGCGCCAGCGATCCGAGCTGCGGCAGCGCGATCGCGCCCAGGATCAGCGCGATGCCGGCCACCTGCTGCCACTCCAGCCGCTCGCCGAGCAGCACCACCGCGATCAGCGTCCCGATCGGGGCCTCGATCACCGCGATCAGCCCGGCGGTGCGGCCAGGAATGTGTTTGAGCGCCATGGTGAACAGCGCGTAGCCCCCCAGCGTCGGCCCGATCGCCAGACCGGCGGCGATCAGCCACGGCGTCGGCGTGGTGCCGATCGCCAGTAGCTGTGTCGGCGCGATGAGGAGCGCCATCACTGCCAGCGTCAGCGAGCCGAACAGCATGGTGTAGGTCAGCGTGGTCCACGGGCTATAGCTGCTAACGGCCCGCTGGCTGGAGAGCACGTAGACCGAGTGGGTGATGGCGGTCAGCACGCCGATCGCCGCGCCCAGCCAGTTGAGCCGGAAGACCGCAGGGTCATAGACTCGCACCACCAGGGCGCAGCCGATCACAGCGAGGGCTATCCCGGCGCTGTGCGCCCGGCCGACGCGCTCGCCAAACAGGAGCTTGCCGCCGATAGTGACGAACGCCGGGTAGAGGTAGATCAGCACCACCGCGACGGCCGCGCCGTTGAGCAGCACGCTCCAGAGCCACAGCGCGTGGTAGACCCCGATCGATATGACGCCGGTCAGCGCCAGCCAGCCCAGGTCCTCGCGTCGCACCCGCAGCAGCGCCGGCCGCAGCAGCGTGAGCCCAAGCAGGCATGCTGCGGTGGCGAAGATATCGCGCCAGAGCGCCAGCGTCAGGCTCGGCACCGCGTAGGTCTTGAGCAGGTAGGCCAGGCCGGGAGCGGTCCCGGCCCAAGCCAGCGCCGCCAGCAGGCTGAGGGCGTAGCCCTTCTGCGTCGCCGTTCTCATCGGGCCACCAGCCGGATCAGCGCCTCGGCCAGCAGTAGCAGCACGCCGAGCGGCAGCAGATTGACCGGGTTGCGCCAGCTGAAGTGTGGCTCGATGTCGAGCGGCATATGCGAGCCGCGGCTTGTCTCGTTGTTCATGGTCGTCTCCTTATATCATATTATGATCGAGCAATCCTAGCTCAGACGATCTCTGCACTGACGGGCAGCGGCAAGGTCGTCGTCTCGTGGGCGGCCGAGGTCGCCAGCGTGGTCATCGTCCGCCGCACGCCGGGGTGGCTGCGCAGGTGGCGGTGGACGAGGTTTTCGAGCGTCTGCGGGCTCTGCGTCCGCAGCTTGAGCAGGAAGCACCACTCGCCGATCAGGTGGTGAACCTCCTGCACGCCGGGGTAGGCCGCCAGCTCGCGCGCCACCTCGTCGAGCTCGCGCCCCGGCGTGGTCTCGACGAAGACGAAAGCGGTGACCGTCAGCCCCAGCAGCAGCGGGTCGAGCAGCGCGGTGTAGCCGCGAATGTAGCCGCGCTCCTCAAGCAGCTTGACTCGCCGCAGCACCGTCGGCGGGGCCAGCCCGACGCGCGCGGCCAGCTCGCTGTTCGCGATTCTGCCATCCTGCTGGAGCAGCTCAAGGAGTTGTAGGTCGGTCGCGTCAAGATCGTTCATGTATACCTCTGGCTAGCAATCCTATCGGCGTAAGAAAGGAAGGATCGCGATGGCGTGGGGGCCACAATCCCCCGCTGTATGCTGCGCATTACCATCTGTTGCAGTGGCGTGGGGGCCGCAATCCCCGCTGCGCGTTCCCATCTGTTGCAGTGGCGTGGGGGCCACAATCCCCCGCTGTATGCTGCGCGTTCCCATCTGTTGCAGTGGCGTGGGGGCCACAATCCCCCGCTGTATGCTGCGCGTTCCCATCTGTTGCAGTGGCGTGGGGGCCGCAATCCCCGCTGCGCGTTCCCATCTGTTG
>JAYUUK010000044.1:0-6048 GCA_043754595.1 Roseiflexaceae bacterium
ATCAGGTGGTGTATCGAGTGTTTCGGTATCGTACATTGTTTTCATGCGAGAAGTGGAGCACTATTTCCAAAGATGAGCAGGATATTAGACACCCTCTAACAGATAAAATTGACTTATTATACTTAACAGGCCTGCTCAACAGCAAAGTATTAGACTGGTTTTTAAAGCGGGTGACTACAGATTTTCGCGGCGGTTATTTTGCCGCAAATAAACAATTTCTGTCGCAGCTCCCCATCCGCACGATCGACTTCGACGATACGGCGGATGTGGCGCAGCATGAGCGGATGGTTGCCCTCGTCGAGCGCATGCTCGATCTGCACCGCCGGCAGAGCGCCGCCGCGACGCCGCAGGAGCGCAGCGTGGTGCAGCGACAGATCGCCGCCACAGACGTGGAGATCGATGCGCTGGTGTATGCGCTGTACGGGCTGACCGAAGCCGAGATCGCGATCGTCGAGGGACGCGGGAGCAGCGCGTGACTGGTACGCGAATGCGTCGCAGCGCAGACGCTTCGCGGCGGATCACCTACCGAATGAGCCGCCCAATGGCAATCAGCGTGACATGCAGCGCGCAGCACTGCTGCTAAATCGTGCGCCACAGCCGCGCGTCAGCAGCAGCGCTGTGTCAGTCCAGACGCTTCGCGGCGGATTGCGTGCCGCATTGGGATGGGGTACGGATCTAATAGGTCTACCGGCTTGCGGCCTGATGTGCCTCAGCGTAGATACGAAGCGCTGCATTCAGCCGCTGTTCGTAATCGCCCTCTTGCGCCTTGAACCAGCGCAACACATCAGCATCAATCTGAACCGTCGTTGTCACGCGTTGTCGCGGCAACCGGGGCTTCGCACGCTTGAAAAACCCTTCGGTCAGGGGCGGAATATCTGATGTGTCGATATCTGCATCGCTCATTGCATCGACCCGCTCCCAATCAGTCTGTACGTTGTGCATCATAGGCTTGTCGCTCATGTTTTAACGCCTTTCGGAGCGAGATGACACGGATTGTCTCATCATCTGGCTCGGTATAAACCACTACAACTGTTCGGTTCTGAATTCGCCCAATGCCAATCCAACGCGCCTCACCTTAGTCCTCACGATCGTCAAGCTCAACAAACATTTGTGCCTCAAACATCTCCCAAGCATCAGCAAAACTTAAGCCGTGCTTGTGGATGCTGCTCTGGTTCTTTTGCTCGTCCCATTCAACGTTCATAGAGCAATCCTACGTGGTTCCAAAACGCGCGTCGGCGCACAGCGGGGTTTGGGGAGCACCCCCCAGAGAAAACCTTTCTTGCCCTTACGCATCCGGTAGGACTGCTATAGTACTAGTATAGTCATTCGTGATGCTCCACGCAAGCGAGCTGAAAACGAATTCACAAGAGTGCGGTCCATACATTCCGAACTAGGACGCCCGGTGGCACGCGGCGTGACAGACGGGAGTGCGTTGCCAGAACGTCAGCGCCCTGGTAACCCTCGTGCTCTGCCGGGAGCGGCGAGCGCGATGGCCAGCGCCGCCGCCACAAAGACGATGCCGCTCGCCAGCAGCCACCAGCGCTGCGTCGCCGGCCACACCAGCAGGTTGGCCCACTGCGCTAGCAGCAGCGCACCAACCACCGGCCTCGCCCAGCGCGCGCCGCCCGCCTCGCCGCCTGCTTCGCGGCCTACCTCGCCGCCCGCCTCGCCCCGCAGCGCCGCCGCCCCCAGCGCCGCCGCCGCGATCGGCAGCAGGTACTGCGGGCTGAAGACGCGGTTGAGCAGCAGAAACGCCGCCGGTACCAGCAGCGCCGCCGCCAGCGCCCCATCGCGCCCGCGCCGCACGCCGGCGAACGTCAGCGCGGCCATCGCCGCGGCCTGCGCGCCCACCATCAGCCAGACAGGGACGACGCGCTGCTCGACCGCGCTCCACGGCGCCGCCAACCGCGCCAGCAGCCCTGGGTCGCGCGCCAGCGCCGCCAGAAACCAGACGCTCTCGCCGGTCATGCCGCGCCCGCTCTGCAGCCGGTACGGGGCAAGAAAGTTGTCCAGGTCAGCGGCGGCGAACGGCAGCGAGACCAGCGCCAGCGTCAGCGCGAACCCGCCGCCTAGGCGCACGATGCTCCCCAGTCTGCCGCTCCACCCAGCGTTGCCAGGCTCGGCCGCTAGCAGCCATACCCCGAGCGGCAGCGCCGCGAGCCACGGCGCCCACTTGACCGCGCCGCCAAACGCCAGCAGCGCCCCGGCCAGCGCCAGCCGCCCGCTGGCGAAGCCTATAACGCCGAGCAGCAGCAGCGCGGCCGGCAGCGGGTCGAACTTGCCGTGCCAGAATGGCAGCAGCAGGGGCGAGAGCGCGTAGCACAGCGCCAGGACGTTGGCCTCGCGTCGGCCGCGCCCGAGCTGCGCGATCGCCCAGACGATCGCCAGGTCGCAGACCAGGTTGAGCAGCGGCAGCAGCAGCGCGAACAGCTCGCGGCTCGCGCCGAGCGCCAGCAGCGCCCAGACCGCGAGCGCGCCCGATGGATACTCGACGGTCGGCACGCCAAGATCGAGCGTCGCCCGCCCGTAGGCGTAGAATAGCTCGATGTCCGGATCGCTCGCGCCGTTGCCGCTCAGCAGCCGCGCCGCCAGCGCCAGCAACCGCACCAGCAGGCAGACCAGCAGCGCCGTCGGGAGGGTGGGCCGCGCCGTGCCGTGCAGCAGCGCCAGCGCCACCAGCCCGCCCTGCGCCGCATAGGCCAGCGGGACGGCGGACGGCGGGATGACGCCAGCGACGATGGCGGCGTCGAGCAGCGCGTTGGCCGCGATCACTCCCAGCAGCGGCGGCGCGAGCCGTGCATCCAGCGCCCCCGACGCGCGGGCGGCGAGCAGCAGCAGCGCGGCGAGCGGCAGAAATGGCACGACGCGCGCCGGGAGCAGCGCCGCAAGGGCCACGAGCGCGGATAGCGACAGACAGCTCACCAGCCACGGCGCGGCGTGCGGGGAGTGGACAGCAACACCAGCCGCTATCAGCCTTGGCTGATCGCCACGCTGTCTGCGGCCCCAGCGCGGCCGCGGCCATGCCAGCGCCCTGACGATGCCGATCAGCGAGAGGACCAGCGTAGCGCCAGGGATACGCCACCGCCCGGTGGGCGTGGCGCTCGCGCCGAACACCTGCACCCCAAGGTCGCGCTTATCATGGGCTGGATCGAACGTCGCCGAGCGCAGCTCGAACGCCAGGGCGTCCCCCAGCGGCGGGCGGGGCGGGACGAGCACGCTGTAGCGGCGCGGTTGGGCGCTCATTTCGTCAGAAAATGCGAGCGGCCCGGCCCGGATCTGCGCGGTGGGAGGCGGTGCTTCGGGCGGGCGCGGGGCGGCGATGGTGATCTGGGCCAGCAGCGGCGCGGCGTAGCCGGCGCCCCAAAGCGTCACGGCCGAGTCGCCGTCGGTCCAGCGGTAGGCGCGGCCGCCCGAGCGCTCACGGGTCTCGAAGCCGCGGGCGCAGCCGATGTCTTCCTCCAGCCCGACGCGGCAGACCGGCGGGGGGGCGAGATTGACGATGGCACACGCCGCGATCGCCGCGATCGCGGCCAGCAGCGCGAGCTGGGCGAGCGCTGTGGGGGCGAAGACGAGGCCCGACGAGGCTCGGCCGGTGTGCTGCTGCATGAATCTGCTATCGCTTGGGTGGCGCGCCAGTATAGCGACGCGCAGAGCGGCTGTCAAGCGTCTGCGACGGCGTACCAGGGCGCGGGCACAGTACCGCCAATTTGCGCGAACATTCGCGTAGACTGGTGGATGCGACCGGCTCTCGCACGCCGCTGCATGCGCCCAGGACGGCGTGCGAGAGCCGGAAAACTGCCGCTTGACTCTCCCGCCTCAGGAGGGTGTATAACGTTGTTTGAGGTGACACGATGATCCGGATCGGAGACTTCTCCAAACTTGGCAGAGTTTCGGTCAAGACGCTGCGCTACTACGATGAGGTCGGGCTGCTGGTGCCAATCGAGGTCGATCGCTTCACCGGCTATCGCCTCTACGACTACCAGCAGCTGCCGCGCCTGTACCGCATCCTGGCGCTCAAGGACCTGGGCTTCTCGCTGGACGAGATCCGCCAGTTGCTGGCGAGCGAGCTGCCATCGGCGCAGCTGCACGGGATGCTGCGGCTGCGGCAGGCCGAAATCGAGCGGCGCGTCGTCGATGAGACCGAGCGGCTGGCGCGCGTACAGCGCTGGCTCAATCAGATCGAACAGGAGGATCGCATGACTACGTACGATGTAATGATTAAACCGATCGAGGCGCTGAGCGTCGCCTCGATCCGCGCCACTGTCCCGACGCCGCCCGACCAGGGGGCACTGTGGGAGGCGCTGATGGGTGCCATCGGGCAGCAGGGTGGCCGCATGGTCGGCGCACCGATCGCTATCTACCACGACCCGGAGTACCGCGAGCGGGACTGGGACATCGAGGTGTGCATGCCAGTGGCCGACGGCATGCGCGCCGCAGGGCAGCTGGCTCTGCGACAGCTGCCCGCTGTCGAGCATATGGCTGCCGTAGTTCACGCCGGGCCGTTCGAAACCATCAGCCAGGCCTACGATTCTATCGCCAAGTGGATCGACGCCAGCGGCTACCGGATCGCCGGCCCCGGCCGCGAGGTGATTCTGCGGCCGCCCGCGCCAGACGGCAACCAGAGCGACGCGCAGACCGTCGTCGAGGTACAGTTCCCGGTGGCGAGCATCTAGCTGGCCGCTGATGGCCCGTGCTGCGGGGATCGCGCTTTCATACGGCTGCGTAGCTCCGCCTTGCAGCGACAGCAGCCAGGGTTATGCAAGGTCGGAGCAGAACCGGTCTCAGCAGCTCATCTACGCGCACATTCGCGCACATTCGCGCAGATGAGCTGATAATAATGGACTTCGCACGAGCCCTGCAATAGCTCGCTTGCGCCGCGGTAGGTCCAACATCGCCAATCGCCAACTATATCTGGTCAGTCGTCCCGCTCGCCGATCGTGTTGCGCAGCGTGCCGAGACCGGTGCCCTCCAGCTCGACGACATCGCCGGCCACCAGCCACGGGCCATTGCCTCCGGTGAGCTCAAGCAGACAGCCGCCGCCGACCGTGCCGGAGCCGATGACATCGCCGGGTTGGAGCGTCGCGTCCTGCGACGCCCTGGCGATCAGCTGCGCGAAGCTGTAGAACATATCGCGCAGGTTGCCACGCGAGCGCTCCACACCATTGACCCGCGCGACCACCGTCAGATTATAGCGGCCGTCGCTCAGCAGCACATCTTCAAGCTCGTCTGGCGTCACCAGCCACGGCCCGAGCGACGTGGCGAAATCCTTGGCCTTGGCCGGGCCGAGCCCGATGCTGACCTCCTCGCGCTGGATATCGCGCGCCGACCAGTCGTTCATCAGGGTGTAGCCGGCGATGTAGTCGAGCGCGTCCTCCTCAGCGATATTGCGTCCAGACCGCCCGATGACGCACGCCACCTCAAGCTCGTAGTCCAGCTCGGCGGTGTGCGGCAGCGGGATGTGGGCATCTGGCCCATAGATCGCACCGTGGTTGCCAAAGTAGAACGCTGGGAAATCATACCAGGCGGGCGGCACGTGGCGGCCCCTGATGCGCGCGGCGCTCGCCACGTGGTCCTCGAAGGCGTAGAAGTCGCGCAGGCTCGGCGGCAGCGGCAGCGGCGCAAGCAGCGTGACCTCGTCGAGCGGGAGCACCATCTCGGCCCCGCCGATCGAGAGCGCGCCGTCGCCGGCGTAGACGATCTCGTTTTCGTAGAGGATGCCGAGTTGCTCGACGACCGCCTCGGCGATCATCGACGCCCCCTCGACGCCCATGCCGTCGTGTGTGCCGCGCAGCACGTCGAGCAGCTCCCAGGAGGCATCCTCCTGATCCTCGAAGACCAGCGCCGCCGCCGCCGCCAGGTCGATCACCGCGCCTGGGAGCAGCACGCCGGCCCGCGCCCGCCTATCGATGTAACGAAATGAGATGAGACGCATCGCTGCTCCTTGTTTGTCGCTTCGCTCGGTCGCACCGCTCTGCCGCGACTGCGTCGCCTCGTCGCGCCTCGCCTGTCATGCTGAGTGCCACCCGGCCCATCAGCGGGAACGATCCT
>JAYUUK010000045.1:0-6042 GCA_043754595.1 Roseiflexaceae bacterium
CCGCTGAGGACGCGCTTGGCACGCTCGGCCACCAGCGGCAGATCGGCTGGAAACACGATCGTCGCCCAGCCGCCACGGGCCTCCAGCTCTGCGGCGCTGTAGCCGGTGACGGCGGCGAACGAATCGCTGACCCAGTCGTTTGCGATAGTGCCATTTGGCTGCAGCCTGACCTCGTAGCAATAGCCGTCGGTGAGGGTGGCGATGGTGCGTACGCGCGTCTCGGCCAGCTGAAGCGACTGGTGGCTGCGGTCGAGCTCGGCTCGGGCATCGTGGAGCTGTGTACGGCTGTGGGAAAGCCTGAGGAGCAGCCCGACCACGAGCGCGCTCATAAGAGCGATGCCGATCGTTGCGCGCAGATCGAGGAGCACAAGCAGCATGACCGACGCCGCGCCGGCGAGGACGCAGACGGCACCGATGGCGAGGCTCGCACGGCGAGTGGTGGGGGAATCGGATCGGCTCATCGACCGAGACTCCTTGGCTCAGCACATGGTGAACCACTAGTGTATCTGCTATTGCTGATTGCCGAGCGCGGTGGTCTGATGCGAAAAATGCCCGTGTTACGCAACCAATGCAGCGTGCGATTGCGCGAGCGGCGAATGTGCAAGAGAAGATCACGTCTCAACAGGGAAAAGTGTTTTTTGGAAGTATACCGCAGTTGTGCGAGTCCTGTGTACCCTATTGTAAAACTGTCTGTTACCAGAATCATAACGGCGCGCGGGGAGTTCCCCGCGCGCCGTCGCTCGATCAGCGACTGAAAGCCGATAGCTTAGATCCGACTGACAAATGGCAGGTAGATCGGCTGCGGCGGCGCGAGCATGATGGTGAAGCCGCTTATCTCCTCACCATCGAGCTTGACCGTCACATCGACGCGATGCTCATCGCCGAAGAACAGCGGCGACGATGCCTGCGTCCCTGCCTGGACAGTTGGCAGGTTCAGCCCGATCAGGATGCCAACCGTCTGCCCTGGCTCAAGGAACGCGGGCGGGTCACCTTCGGGGAAGACGAGCCTGACATTCGGGTCCACGCCCCAGAAGTGCGGCACGAACTCCAGCTTATGCCGCACCAGATCCGGGTTACCGACCCGGATCGGGATGCGCAGCCGCGGCAGGCTGCTGATCGTCACCTGCTGTAGGTTGACGTTGCGCTGGCTGCGCAGCGGCAGGTAGCCGGCCTGGCGCAGAATCACCTGGATGCAGCGGTGGAGCGTCCCGCCGCTGGCCGGCGTCCATGGCACACAGTACGTGCCGTTGCTCAGCGGCGGCAGCGCGACGCTGCGGGTCGCCACCTGGGTGAAGCCGATGCCGGCGCCGAAGTCGGCCACGGCATACTCCAGCAACACATTTTTGGCCATGGTGAGCGGGTTCTGCAGATCGACGCAGATCTGAGCCGGCTGGCCGGCGGTGGGCGGGTTGGGGATCATGCTGATCTCCGGCTCAAGCCACGGCGGGTCGACGTCCGGCGGCAGGTGGACGGGCGGCACGTCGAGCTTTCTGATACCGCCGATCAGCGTGTCGCCGATCCAGCCTTGGACATCGATGTGACAGCCGGAGCCGAGCGTCGCCGGGTTGGGCGGCGTGACGGTCAGCGTCGCATCGCGCACGTCAGCGCCGTTCGGGCCGACGGCGGTGAGCGTGGCGGGCGAGACGGTGGCGAGCCAGCCTGGGCAAGTGTTGATCACCACCAGATTGATATTCGCCGTCGCGCTCGTCGGGTTAGCGACCTTGAACACCAGGTTATCTGGCATGCCGGGCTTGAGGTCCTCGGTCACGTCCAGGTTACGGTAGGTGCGAACCGGCTGATACTGCGGTGTCGGGCTCGCGTCGGTGATCTCGATCATGATGCAGTAGTGGCCAGACGAGACCGGCGTGAACAGGCTGCTGACGATAATGCTGCCGCCGGCCGGGATGGTGACCGTGCGGGTATCGAAGGCCGTGAAGTTGATGCCGATGCCGAACCGCTGCGGGCTAGTGTTAAACGCGACATTGACCTGCTGCGGCGTGGCGCTGGTGTTGATCAGCCGCACCTTAATGGTGCTCGGCGTCCCGGTGACGAGCGGATACGGCGTGATCTCGACCTCGCGCTCGGCGTACGGGGGCTCGTCGTTCGGCATCACGATCGGCGGACAGTCGAGCGGGTGGATGACGCTATTGCTGTCGACGGCTGCACCGCCGACGAGTAGCGTGGCCCGGTTGAAGACCTTGGAGCTATCGCGGCAGAGCGTATCGCCGACGAGCACCTTGAAGCTCTTGCTGCCGCTGGCGCTCGCGGCGATACTCCAGGCGAGCACGCCATCGGGCGCTGGCGTCGCGGCATCGCTCGCGCTCCCGGGCACAAAGATTGTGCCGGTCGGGACGGTATCGATCAGCCGCGCCTGCTCTGGCTTACAATTGACGTAGGTCAGCGTGTAGCGGATCGTCTGGCCGGGCCTGACGGCCGTCCCGCCGGCTGGGTCAGCGCTCTTGGTGATGGTGCAGCCGGTCGGGTCGGGCGGCTCGGGAGCACACTGGAACGTGCGCATATAGCCGACGGCGTTGAGGAAGATGGCCTTACCATCGCCGGTCATCACATTCGGGTTGCCGCTGAAGCCCCAAAGCATGCGGCAGCCCTGCTGGATGAGATTGGCGTGATTCGTCGCTGGCGTCTCCTCGCCGATCGTGATCACATCGCTGGGGAGCGGCGTCGGGTTGAGGTAGATGCCGACGCTGTTGACCGGCGCGGTGTAGAGCGTGACCGGGTCGGCGGCGACGCCGGTGAAGTACGCCGCCGGGGCGCTGGCCGACTTCTTGGTTCGATCTGCGGGCCCGTGCCAGCCCTGCGGCCAGCCAATGAACAGCGGCAGCTTGCCGAAGAACGCGTAGCCGCCCTCGCCGAGGCCGATGATCGGCAGCCCAGCAGATCGAAGCCTGGTGACTTGGTCGGCGCTGATATCGGGCGGCGGCGCGGTGCTGCCCCAGGCGTTGAGACTGCCGCTATCGTCGGCGACGATGATTAGATCGTAGTTTGGCCCGCCGGCGACGGTGCGGAAGGTGGTGCTCAGGACGCTTGTAAGCGGGATGAGATCGACGCTGTAGCCGGCGCCGACCAGCAGGTTGTAGAAGCTGGTGGCGTCTGCGGTGTTGCCGCGGTAGATGTAGGCGATGCGACCGGACTGCCTGCCGCCACACTGGCCGCTGTCGATTCGCGCCGGCTTCCAGGTCCCCGGCTGGTCGAAGTAGGTGTTGCTCGGCCAGCCATAGTCGTCGCCGGTGCTGGCGACCCAGTGGTGGTAGGCGGCGATGCCAAACACCTTACACGGGTCGATTCCAAAGCGGCCAAAGCTGACGCGGTACTCGATAGTATCGCCATTTGCGTTGGCGGTCGAGACGCCATCCCAGACGCCGGCGCGGCTGGTGTTGACCACGTAGCCGTTGGCGATAGTGCTGCCGTTGTAGGTGCTATTAGCGCTGTCGCTGAGCGCCACGTGGAGCGCGTAATCGTCTTTGGCGGCGAAGGTGTAGCTGGTCCCATCGCCGTTGGGATCCAGATAGAGCGACTCAAAGCGCTCCTTGTTGCTGCCTGGGCTGGCCACAACGCAGACGTAGAGGTAGGTGCCGTCGTGGATCAGATAGACCTTCGCGTCGCCAGCGGCGTCGGTGTAGGTCTGTGGCGTGACGTCGGCGTACTCGCTGCACGAGCCGTCGATGCTCGTCTTGATGGTGCTGAGCGGGATGTTGAGGACCCCATCGGCGGCGGTAGTTGGCGGCGCGGCAGTGACGAGCTGCGCGCCGAGCATGAGCATGGCGCAGAGGAGTGTGCCGACGAGCGAGCCGAGACGGAGCTGACGTGATTGCAAATCGCCCTCCTTCGTCAGTGAGTGTGCGCCGCAACAGCGCAGCGCGACCGAAACGATGAGATGACCGTGGATTGAGGTGGATGGCTCCACCGGGCGTAGTGATACGCTGACTATACGAGATACATGCCAAAAATCGAGGGGGTAAATGGTCCTGTTAATTCGTAACCGTGGTGAAAAGGTAAATAATATATAAGGATATATCTGTGTAGCGGGTTAAAACGTCGACTAGCCGCAGATAGGCGCAGACGCCGGGCAGATGATCCGCCAATCTCCGTCAATCTGCGCGAATGCCGGGCAGCCGGGCAGCTTCGCCATAGCTGTCCACAGATAGCCACAGATAGCCACAGATGCCGGGCCGCTCATCCACAGCTGTCTGCAGCTGCCGGGCGAATATGGCCGCGTGTCGCGCCGCGCCATCATCAGCGCGCGAGAGGCTCCGAATCATGTACAATAGTGCGATCGCGCTTTGCTTTGCCATGCCAGCGGAAGGTGGACATAACGTGGATACGTTAGGTGACGGCGCAGCCCTACCACGCTGGCTGGCGCGCTACGATCGCACGCCAGTGACGCTCGGCGAGTCGGGCGCGAGCGTCGAGCGGCTGACGTGCGGCGAACATACGCTCTACATCAAAATGGGCGCTGGGCCGGGCGCCGCGCTGGTGCGCGAGGAGATTGCGCGGCTGCGCTGGCTGCACGGGCGGCTGGCCGTGCCCGAGTTGCTGGATAGCGCGGACGACGGCGCGCGCTGCTGGATGGTCATGTCGGCCATCGCCGGGCACCCTGCCAGCGATGCCGAGCTGACCGCTGAGCCGGCGGCCACGGTGGCGCTGCTCGCCGAGGCGCTGCTGGCGCTGCACGCCACGCCGCTCGATGGCTGCCCGTTCGACCACCGCGCCGAGGCCGAGCTGGCGCGGGCGCGGCGCAACGTCGCTGAGCGCCGGGTCGACGTGACCGACTTCGATGATGAGCGCGCCGGCCGGACGCCCGAGTCGCTGCTCGCCGAGCTGCGCGCTGCGATCCCCGACGGGTCGCTGCGTCTGACTCACGGCGATGCCTGCCTGCCAAATGTGCTGTTCGCCGCCGGGCGGCTGAGCGGCTGGATCGACCTCGGGCGGGCTGGGGTCGGCGATCCGTATCGCGACCTGGCGCTGTGCGTCCGCAGCGCCGCCCGCAACCTCGGGCCGCAGTGGGCTGCGCCGCTGCTCAATGCGTACAGGGCAGATGCGCAAGATCCACGCATCGTGTGGTACCAGACGCTCGACGAGCTGTTCTAGCGTCGATAGAAGCCGGGCTGCTCATCCACAGATAGGCACAGATAGACGCAGATGCCGGCGGGCGATCCTCTCATCCTTGCTAAGAGGCGCGCTCGCCGCGCACGTCGCCGCGCAGCAGGGTGCGCAGATCGGCGCGGCGCAGCAGCAGGCCGCCCCACAGCAGCGCGCCGATGATCGCCGGGAAGATAAGCGAGAACGTCGGCGAGGCACTGTGGACATGGGTGGCGATCGCGCCGCCGAGGTAGCCAGTCATCAGGATCGCGCCGATGGCTGCGGTGCGCGGGAGAAGGTACAGCGCCAGACAGGCCAACTCAAGCAGCCCGAGCCCTGTGACGATGCTCGCCGGGTAGCCGAGCGCGACCGTCGCCTCGATCGCTTGCGGCAGCGCCAGCACCTTGATGACCATATCGAAGAGCAGAAACAGCACGGCGAGGCCGGTGATGACTCGGCCGGACCAGATCATCGCGGGCCGGGCTGCGGGGCGGGCGAGCGGCAGCGAGGTGGATTGGGTCGTCATGATTGGCTCCTTATCAACTACGCGATCAGAATTCACGCTTGCGCGGTCACGAACCCTGCGGCATCGGGTCGGTCAGTTGGCGGATCTCAGCATCGCCATCGCCGGCGACCAGCATGAAGCGTCTGGCCTCCTCGACCGCCTGTTCCTTCGAGGCCACGTCGATGATCACCCAGCCGGCCATCACCTCTTTGGACTCAGGGAACGGCCCATCGGTGACGGTGAGCTAACCGTGCGCCAGCCGCACCCGCGCGCCGAGCGACGATGGGAACATCCCGCCGGTGGCGACCAGGACACCGGTCTTGGCGGTCTCCTCGGCGAAGCAACCGAGCTCGGCCATCTTCTCAGGCGTGGGCGGCGAGGCATCATCGGGCGTGTAGATCATTAGGAACTGCATGGATCTCCTCCTTAACTATCGTGGG
>JAYUUK010000046.1:0-2053 GCA_043754595.1 Roseiflexaceae bacterium
GCGCCCGGTCCGATCGCGTTGGGCGGAATGGCGCTCGCCCAAGCCGGTCTGCGCACGCTGCAGATCACAAGCGGCTCCCAGCAGGTGTTGAGCAAGAGCTTCAGTGACGAAATCGTGGACATCTGGAGCACCAGCGTCGATCTCGACGATGGAATTTACCAGCTTCAGGCGACCGTGACCGACCGCAACGGGGCGGTGTACATCGACGCGCTGGCCCCTCGCCTGATGGTGGACCGGCACGCGCCGACGCTCGCATTGCCACAGAACGACATGGTCGGCGGGCCACAACTCAGCAGCGGCAAGCTGGTATTTACTCTCGGCGTCACCGAAACCGTGGCGCTCAGCACCGTGGAAGCGCGGATCGGCGCTGGCGTGTGGCAGCAGCTCGATATCAGCCAGCTGGTGAACAACCGTGGCAGTGTGGCGGCGGCGATCGATGTCGGCGGTCTGGGGACGCTCGACGGTCAGCGGGTAGAACTGACGCTGCGAGCGACCGATCAGGCCGGGTTGAGCAGCACGCTCACGCGCCTAGTCGTGCTCGATAACACCGCGCCACGAGTGGAGGTCGATCGGGTCGCGCTGGCAGCGACGAGCAGCGTCGTGCTCTTCGGCACGGTACGCGAGGGTGGCGGCACGCCCGATCTCCGACTGATCCTCGATCGCAGTGGCAGCCAGCGCGAGTATCCACTACACCTGGAGGCTAGCGCGAACGGCACGTGGACCTGGCAGCTCACCCTGCCATACGACGCTGGCCTCAAGACCGCCAGCTTCTCGGTGAGCGCGGTGGATCCAGCCGGGAACCGCTCGCAGTCGGCCTTCCGCCAGGTGACCCTCAGCTATCGCACCTTCTTCCCAACGATTGACGGCTGATAGCGTGGTATCAAGGGAGGACGAGCGACGTCGGGATGGAAGACCCATCCCGACGTCGCTCGTTTAGTGAGACAACCACCCCGCCGAACAACGCTGCGATCTGCCGAGACAGGTCATTCGCCGAGCACATCGCTGAGCGTGCGGATCTCGTAGCCAGCGATGTGCAGTCGCTCGATCAGCGTCGGCAGCGCGCGCTCGACCGCGCCCGTGCAGTGACCCAGAATAATCGCCCCACGCATTTCTCCCTCAGGCATGGCCATCACCCGCTCGACGATATACTCGGTAGTTTTTGGCTCGCCGATCGCGTCGCGCAGGTCGAGCGACCAGTGGACCGGCATATACCCCTCGCCGATCACCACCGCCACGGTTCGCGCATCGTTTGCGCCGTATGGGAAGCGCATGTAAGGGCGCAGATTGGCGTCGGGGCCGAGGATCTCGCGCATCATCAGCTCATTGCGCCGCAGCTCCCACAGCATCTCGCCATCGGTCAGGGTGGTGAAATCCGGGTGGCTGTAGGAATGGTGCGCCAGCTCGTGCCCGTCGCGCGCCATCTGCCGCACCAGCTCGGGGCTATCCTCGACGGCATTGCCGGTGAGGAAGAAGGTGATCCGGATGTCCGCCGATCGCAGCTCATCGAGGATCGGCCCCATATGGCCGTAGGTGTTGCCGCAATCCAGCGTCAGCGCCACCCACGGCTTGGCCGTGTTGCCGTGGACGACGAGCAGTTTACCCTGCGGCAGCTGCGATGCCTGCCCCACCCGTCGCGGCAGCAGCAGCTCGCACCCGACCTGCGGTGTGGCCATCAGATGGTTGTAGGCCAGCACTAGCTCTGGCTCGCTTCCGCCAGCCGCCGCGATCCGCTCCAGCGTATCGCCCGGCTTGACCCGATAGGCGGTATATTCGCCGATCTGGGTCGTCGGCGCGGGCGGCGCGGTTGGGATCGGCGTGGCGGTCGATGTCGGCAGTCGCGTCGGCAGCGGCGCGCCGGTCGGCGCGAGCACCAGCGCGCGCGTCGCCGCTGGTGCCGCTGGCGCGGCTCTGCCACAGCTGGCGATCGCAAAACACAGGGCGAGACACAGCGCGGCGCGGTTCGGGTGGTGTCGCATGGCAATCCTCCTCACATACGAATAGCGTGCCATCATCGTAGACAGCGCCGGGGTGAGACGGCTACTACCCCGCGGGG
>JAYUUK010000047.1:0-2050 GCA_043754595.1 Roseiflexaceae bacterium
GCCTCCTCCAGCTGCCAGTACTCGATGTCGAACGCCTCGCGCTGCGGCAGCGCCACGTAGCTGCTGACCGCCTCCGCGCCGCGCATCACCTCGACGGCGCAGCTGTAGAACTCAGCGGTGACCCGGCTCTCGCTCTTGTCTTTGCCCCAGGCGACCATGCCCAGCCCGGGGATGACGATCACCGTCGGGCTGGCATCGCGGATGGGCGGCGAGTCCGGCAGCGCGTTTGTGGCGTAGTAGGTGGCGTAGTCGGCGCGGTAGGCGGCCAGGCCGGACACAATCTTCGCTCTGAGCGCCGCGCCATCCTCGCGCGCGGCGTCCCACGGCACGTAGAGCGGCTTGATCTTGGTGCGCAGGAAGTGATCTGGGCAGGAGGTGCCGAGCTCGGCGAGGCGCGGCGCGTCGGCCGAGCAGGCGAACTCGAGCAGTGCCGGCATCTCCTGGACGGTGGCGATCTGTGGTTTTGCGGTGCCGAGGTGGCCGCGCAGCCAGGGGAGCAGGGCGGCCCAGCGCGTCGCGCGATCGGTGTCTGGCAGCGCGGGGACCGACGCGCCGCCGAAGGCTTTGGTGCCGCGGTCGTGGGCGGCGAGAAATGCCTCGGCGCGGGCGATCAGATCGAGCGAGCGATCGTAGCAGGCGATGTCGTCATCGTGCCAGTTGATCAGCCCGTGGCCGCCGAGCACCACGCCCTTGGCCTGGGGGTGCTCCTGGCAGACGCGCATCAGCTGGAGCCCGAGGTCGAAGCCAGGGCGCTGCCACGGCAGCCAGACCACATCGTCGCCGTAGATGGTGCGGGTCAGGCGCTCGCCGTCGGCGCTGGCGGCGATGGCGATCACGGCGTTGGGGTGAGTGTGGTCGACGTGGCGGTACGGGACGAAGGCGTGGAGCGGGGTGTCGATCGACGGCGCGCGCGGGTTGAGGCCGTGGGTGCAGTGGGCGTAGAGCGCGACCATAGCGTCCTCGGCGGCGCTTTTGGGGCCAGTGTCTGGCATGGCGGCGTAAACCCGGCGCAGCTCGTGGAGCTTGGGCATATCGAGCGAGGCGAAGTGCTCGCGGCCGGCGGTGCGCAGATCGCCGCCGGAGCCCTTGACCCACAGCACATCGAGCTCAGCGCCGGTCAGCGGATCTCGCCCCGGCAGCTTGGCCGAGGTGTTGCCGCCGCCGGTGTTGGTGACGCGCAGGTCAGCGCCGAGCAGGTTGGAGCGGCGAACCAGGCGATCCACGGGGTCGAGAAGGTCGTTCCAGCTCATTGGTGTATCTCCGGGCAGGTTGTCCACAGATAGGCACAGATAGCCAGGCAAATCGCTCGTGCCTCCGCATCCTACAGCTATGATGGCCTGTTTTTAGCTTTCAGCTCCAGGTAGGCAACCATACATAATCGCAGATGCATACCGATCCCGCCTGGGCATTATTCGTCATCAAGATCCCGATTTTGTTGGCGATCGCTCGTGCTATGCTTGATCAGCGTCGAATTCTACCGAAAGACCTGTGATGATGACAGCAAACTTTCCCCTCAAAGAAGAAACATATCGCATCATCGGCGCGGCGATGGAAGTATACAACGTGCTTGGGTATGGATTTCGCGAAACTGTCTACCAGGAGGCGCTTGAGCGCGAGTTTGCGCTTCGACAGCTATCCTTCCACGCTCAGCCCGAAATCGCGATTCGCTACAAAGATAGGCTTCTTCGTCACCATCTCGTCCCTGATTTTGTGATCAGCGGTCGCATTATCATCGAGATTAAGGCGCTCGATGCGCTGACCAATCGTGAGACTGAGCAATGTCTTCACTACCTCACGGCTTCGAAGCTAGACATTGTCTTACTGCTCAACTTCGGCGCACCAAAGAAGCTTGGCTACACAAGGATCGTAGCGCCTCATCTGCTGGTGATCGGCACAAACGCTCCGTAGCGTTCGAGCGTATCTGTGTGTATCTGTGCCTATCTGTGGACAGGCCTATAGCTAAACGCAAAACGGTTGAGCGCACAACGGAGAACAGGAGCGCACTGGGATGCGCTGCATCGTGCGGCGGAGTGGATCAACCGTTTTGCAC
>JAYUUK010000048.1:0-2044 GCA_043754595.1 Roseiflexaceae bacterium
GCGCCGCAGCACAACATAGAGACACACTATGGCACTTGCCGACTACCGCAGCGCGCCGGACCGCGCCCTCGATCGACCGCTCATCCGCGCCAGGATCTCCAGCGAGGCGTTGATCTTCATCGGCCTGGTGCTCGCCAGCGTCGTCGCTCACTTCTACGCCCTCGGCCAGATGGCGCTCCACCACGATGAGTCGATCCACGCCTGGATGAGCTGGCGCTTCTTCACCGGCGATGGCAGCTTCACCTGCGCCGGCGGCCGCACCGCGCCGAGCTACTGCTATGACCCGGTCTACCATGGGCCTGCGCTGTATGTGCTGACGCTGGTCTCGTACTTTCTCTTTGGCGATGGCGATGCGCAGGCGCGCATCCCGCAGGCCGCCGCCGGCGTGGCCATGGTCGCCTCGGTCTGGATGCTGCGCCCGTACCTCGGCCGCAACGGGACGCTGCTGACCGCGCTGCTGCTGGCCTTCACCCCCAGCCTGCTCTACTACACCCGCTTCGCCCGCCACGATGGCCTGATGGTGCTGTGGGAGCTGTGGATGGTGATCGGCGCGCTGCGCTTCATCGATAGCGGCAAGGCGCGCTGGCTCTACCTGCTGGCGGCGGCGGCCGCGCTGGCGGTGGCCACCCACGAGCTGTACTACATCCTCGGCTTCATCTTCGGCGGCTTTCTCATCATCCGCGTGCTCGCCGAGTGGCTGCCGACCCGCCGCCAGCGCGAGCGCCGGCTCGGCCCGATCACGCTCCAGCGGCTGCTCGGCGTGGTGGTAGTCATTGGGCTCATCGTCGAGCTGCTGATTATCACCGGCGTCTGGAGCGGCAGGCTCACCGCCAGGCTCAACGCCGATGGCGTGGCGTGGCTGTTCATCGCACTAGCCGGCTCGGCGCTCGGCCTCAGCCGACTGTGGGACCCGCGGCCCGTCCTGCTGCCGCGCCTCAGTACCCTCTGGCGCGAGCAGCGCGGCGCGCTCGGGATCGCCGTAGGGATCTTTCTTGGGATCTATATCTGCCTCTACAGCGTCTTCTTCTCGGATCCGCTCGGCATCCTCGATGGTGCCTACCGCGGCCTCCAGTACTGGCTCGGCTCGCAGCAGGAGTACGCCCGCGGCGACCAGCCGTGGTACTACTACTTCATGCTGATGACGCTCTACGAGCCGCTGGCGTTCTTCGGCGCGATCGCATCGGTGGCCTATCTCTTCAGCCGCCGCGCCGGTCCGCCCACCGTGATGCCCTCGGCCATCAGCGCGGAAGCTGGCGATGTCGAGCGGGGCGAAGCGGCTGAGCTGACCGTCAATGACATCGCCGACGCGCCGCCGACCGAAGCGCCGCTGCACAATGATCAGTCGGCGGTCTGGCGGCCGTACGTGCCGATCTACCCGCTGCTGCTGGTCTTCTGGTTCTTCACCGCGTTTGCGGCGTTCTCCTGGGCCGGCGAGAAGATGCCGTGGCTCAACAGCCACATCGCCCTGCCGGCCAACCTGCTGCTCGGCTGGACCCTGGCGCGGCTCTACGGCCGCTGTCGCGAGGCGATCGGCGAGCTGCGCCGCGACGAGACGCCGGATCTCAGCGGTCAGCTCGCGCTCATCCCGCTCGCGCTGGTCCTTTCGCTGATCGCGCTCGGGGTGGCCGTCTGGCGCTTCAGCCCGCAGGGCGAGTCGCAGGTGGCGCTGGCAGGGGTGGCGCAGGGGATCGTGCCGCTGGCGATCGGCGGCGGGCTGCTCTACGCGCTGTTCAGCATCGCGCAGCGGCTCGGCGCGCGGGTGGTGCTCAGCATCTGCGGCCTGACGCTGGCGGTGGCGGCGGGGGCCTACACGCTGCGCTCCACCTGGCTGGTGGTCTACAATCATCCTGACACCCCGACCGAGCCGCTGGTCTATGTCCAGAGCGCGCCGGATGTACCGATCATTGTCAAAAACGTCCGCGAGCTGGCGATCAACCAGACCCGCAACCGCCGCGATGCCAGCGACCCGATCGGCGGGCTCTCGATGCCGGTGATTATGGATAATGGCGACTCGGCGGCCGACGGCGAGGGCAGCCTGGCGTGG
>JAYUUK010000049.1:0-5995 GCA_043754595.1 Roseiflexaceae bacterium
CTGTGGAATGTCTTCGATGGCTTCGAGGCCCGCACGGTGTCTGGCTCGTACGTCTACTACAAGGTGGCGCGGCCGCGGCTGCAGCAGGTGGTGCGCCAGCTCGCGCCGCGCCGCCAGCCAGCCAGCGCGCCGATCGCCGGCCCCCAAGATGGTGAGGATGCGGCGCGGCTCGCGCGCGGCAGGAGTCTTGCGGCGAGCGGCGAGCTGACTGCCGCCACCGAGGAGCTGCAGCAGATCGCCGGCACCTCGCCGCTCGCGATCGACGCGCTGGTGCTGCTGGCGCGCGGCCACGCCGACCGCGATGAGCTTGAGCTGGCCGCCGCCGAGTCGCTGCGCGCCATCGCCATCGACCCGCTGCGCGACGAGATCTATCTGCTGCTCGGGACGATCTACGCCAGACAGGGGCAGTGGCAGACGGCGATCGCTCAGTTCGAGCGCGCGCGCTACCTCCAGCCGGCCGCCCCGCTCGCCTCCTACCGCCTGGCCGAGGCCTACGCCGCCGCCGGCCGCAGCGAGCAGGCGGCGCGCGAGTACCGTAGCGCGCTACGCAAGCTGGCGCGCTGGCCCGCCGATGAGCTGATCGACGGCATCGCCGCAGCCTGGCTGCGCCAGACCTGCGAGCAGCAGCTTGCGCGGCGGGGGGGCGTATGAGACAGCCAGCTAAGCGCCTCAGCGCGCCGAGTTCGAGCGCGCCCCGTCCAGGCTCGATAGCAGCGCACACGGTTCGTGCGCTGCGCCCACCGCGCCGCAGACCGCCCGCCGTGACGCTGCCAGCCTTCGACATGGTGCGCCAGGCGGAGATCGAGCGCGAGTTGCTGCTGGCCCGCGATATCCAGCAGGGGCTGCTGCTGGAGGGTGTGCCGCAGCTGCGCGGCTGGGAGATGAGCGCCGTCTCGCTCCCGGCCCGCGATCTCGGCGGCGACCTGTACGATTTTCTGGCGCTGTCCGAGCGCTCTCACGGTATCATGATCGGCGATGTCTCTGGCAAGGGGCTCCCGGCGGCGCTGCGCATGGCGGTGGCCCGCACCGTCTTCCGCTACGAGGCGCGGCGCAATCAGCCCCCCGGCGTCACGCTCGCCGGCGTCAACAGCGGCGTGATCAGCGAAATTCCGCAGGGCATGGTGACGATGCTCTACGCCGCGCTCGATACGCGTAGCGGCGAGATCCGCTTCGCCAACGCCGGCCACAACTACCCGGTGCTGATCCGGGCCGCCGCCAGCGAGCTTGAGCTCAACGGGCTGCCGCTCGGCGTCCTCGATGGCAACGGCTACGAAGAGCAGGTGGCGCAGCTGGACCCAGGCGATGTGCTCCTCCTGTATACTGATGGTATCACCGAGGCGACCGACCGCGCCGAGGAGATGTACGGCTACGAGCGGCTTGAGCAGGTCGTGCTGCGCGAGCAGGTGCGTCGCCCGCGCTCGCTGGTGGCCGCGCTGCTGCAGGAGCTGCGGGCGTGGAGCGCCGGCGACCAGGCCGATGACATTACGATTGTGGCGCTGCGCCGCCGGCTGTCGCGTCCTGGCGACGAGCTGCGCGTCGCCGCCGAGGATGTGCTTGGGCGCGCCGCTGCGGCGCAGCTCTGGGAGATCCCTGGCATGCCGGGGCCGGATGCCGCCGCCGATCTGTGGGGCGAGGCGCTCGGGCCGCTGGTCCAGGTGGCGCAGCAGCATCACGGAAGAGGTCTGGCGCGCGAGCTGCACGGGCAGTTTCGGCTGGTGCTCGATGATTATCGCTAATTGCCAAGAGGGCAGTCTATGATGGCCGCATCCAGCCAGGAACTCTTTTTGATGCCGCTCGACCTCGACACGTTCGATGGCAGCGAGCGATTTATGAGCGGCACGCGGCTCGGTGCCAATTTTAGCCAGGGGTTTCGCGCCTATCTTCGCGCGGATTACCACCAGGCGATCGAGAGCTTCAAGGCCGCGCTGCTGGCCGCCTACCTCGCCGGCGAGCCGCGCACCCAGATCCAGAGCCGCGAGCGCGCGATTATCTACCTCTACATTGGCAACGCCCACGTCTTCCAGGAGAACTGGGAGGGCGCACAGCGCGAGTACCTTGAGGCGGTCCAGACCGACCCGAAGCTCGCCGAGGCGCACTATAATCTCGGCGTGGCCTTCGCCGCCCAGAGCCGGCTGGATCGGGCGATCGCCGCGTTCAAAGAGTCGCTCGATCACAACCCGCGGCTGTACGAGGCGCACTTCGCCCTCGGTCGCTGCTACCAGCGC
Source organism: Roseiflexaceae bacterium (assembly GCA_043754595.1). Classification (GTDB taxonomy): domain Bacteria; phylum Chloroflexota; class Chloroflexia; order Chloroflexales; family Roseiflexaceae; genus JAYUUK01. The sequence goes on from JAYUUK010000049.1 coordinate 2,226, forward strand.
CTCGACGATGCCGGCCGGGCGTATATCCACTACGACCAGGCGTGCAACGCCAGACCGCAGGCCGCCGAGCCGCGCTACTACATGGGCCTGATGCACCAGAGCCACGGCGCGCACGAGCTGGCGCAGCGCTGCTTCACCGAGGCGCTGCGCGTCGAGCCGACGTTTGTGACCCCCGCGCTCACCGACACCGACCTCGTCAGCCGCAACGACGATGAGGTGGTGGCCTGGTACTACCGGCTCAGCCGCGATCTTAAGAGCCAGGGCTACGAGGACGACGCCGAGCGGCTCTACCGCGCGCTGCTCCAGTGGCGGCCGGACGAGCATATGGCGCGCTTCCTCCTCGCCAATCTGCTGGCCCGCACCCGCCGCATGGACGATGCCGAGCAGATGTATCGCAGCATCCCGCACGATGCGCCCGTCTATGTCGACGCGCAGATCCGCCTGAGCGTGATCCACCGGCTTAGCGGCGATGTCCGCACCGCCTACGAGACGCTGCGCGCCTGCGCCAGAACCCACCCGCGCGCCGGCGTGCTGTTCTTCACCATGGGCAAGCTGCTCTACGATCTGGAAAAAATACCGGCCTCGGCCCGCGCCTTCGAGCGCGCCATCGAGCTGCTGCCGGCCAACGCGCAGGCGCACTACCTGCTCGGCTTCGTCTACAACCTGCTCGGCCACGAGAGCTGGGCGCTCGCCGCGTGGCGCAAGGCGGTGGCGCTCGATCCCAAGGCGCAGTCGGTTCGGTACGATCTTGGATACATGTATATTCGTCGCGGGCGGTATGATTTAGCACATCAGGAGTTCAGCCGCGTTCTCCAAGATTGGCCAGAGGATCTCGAGACCAGCTTCATGCTCGGGGTCTGTCACAAGGAGCTCGGCGATATCGGCCGCGCGATCCCGCTGTTCGAACAGGTGCTCAAGCGCGACCCGCGCCATCTCCAGGCGCTCTACTACCTCGGCGCCGCCTACCTCCAGATCGGCAACGCGGCGCTCGGCAAAGCGCATCTTCGGCGCTACGACTACCTGGCGGCGCAGCAGCAGGGCGCGATATCTGCGGCGCAGCGGCGACAGGTGCGTGAGCGGCGGCTGGCGTCATTACGTTAGAGAGGAATGCGCGTTGGAACGTGTGCTTGTCAACATACCATCACATCCTAAATTTGAGCGCATCGTGCGGGCGAGCGTCGACGAAGTTGCGCGCACGCTCGACTTTGGCCACGAGCGGACCGAAGACCTGAAACTGGCCGTCAGCGAGGCGGTGAACAACGCCATCGACCACGGCAATCACCGCGAGATCAACAAGCTCGTCGAGGTGGTCTTCGAGATGGACGAGGCCATGCTCGCGGTGCGCGTCACCGATGAGGGAACTGCAGTGACTGAGATCGACTGCTCGCCACGGGTGCTCGAAGAGCATAATCTGGAAATTGGCATGCACCGCGGCTTCGGCATGTCGCTGATCGGGGCGCTGGTGGATGCCTATCAGGTCGATCGGACGACCAGCGGCACGACGCTGACGCTCAAAGTCTTTCGCAAGGAGCAGGTCTCATGACACAAGAAGTTATTCGTCGTCAGTCGTTTGGCGATGTTGCCGTGCTTTCGATTATGATCAGCAGCGTCGATGGGGTGTCTGCGACGGCGATCCAGGACGCGGCGCTCGCGAGCGAGATGTGCCCGATCACGGTGCTGGACTTCGCCAACGTCTCATTCATTAACTCGGCGGGGATCTCGGCGCTGCTCAAGTTCGTCGCGCCGGCGCATAAATCGGGCAACAAGCTGTTCGCCATGCACGTCAGCCCACACCACCAGAAGATCTTCAAGATGGTCGAGATGTCGCGCTTCATGCCCACGATCGAGGAGCACGAGCTGGCCGCCTACCGCTAGTGCATTGACTATTCAAGCGATTGACAATTGACGATTGCCGAACGCTGTGTCGTGCGCCGATAAACGTTTGCGCAACGCGAACAATCCAGCGTGACGTGTAGACGCGCGGAGCGAGAGGCCAGAAGTTCTGCAACTTCTGGCTTCTGTACGTCTGTGCGAAGCCGCGTCCCGCTGCGGCGGTCAGCTGCCGCAGGTGTAGAGCACCTCGATCAGCAGCTGGCCGTGGCGGACGAGATCGGGGAGCGGGATCCGCTCGTTGGGCCCGACGATCCCGCTGTCAGGACGTGCGCAGCCCACTGACATCGCCGGGATATCGCCAAAAAGTGCCAGCGGCTGAGCGTTGGGGCCGCGGGGCAGGATGGTGAGCGCGGTGCCGTGGACGGCGACTCCGGCGCGGCTGACGGACGCCAGAAATGGGTGGTCGAGGACGGCCGACGATGCTGGGTAGCCGCCGACGATCGGCTCGATCGTCACATCGGCGAGGCCCTTGTCATCGAGGTGGGCGCGCAGCAGCTTGGCGATCTCGTGCGGCTGCTGGCGCGGCACGAGCTGGAAATCGAGCCTGGCGACGGCCGCCGCCGGGATAGACGCTGGGTCGGCGAGCGGCTCGGCCTCGATCGCGGTGAGGTTGATCGTTGGCAGCGTGGCCTCGGACTGCACCAGCGCCGCCCCCGTCATCTGGAACAGAAAGCCGGAGATCTGCCAGGCTGCGGCGCGGGCGGCCTCATCGACGCTGCCTGCGCGCAGCGCCTTGCTCTCAGCTCGGCTCGGCCCATCGATCGAGTCATAGAAACCGCCGATCAGGATCTCTTCCTGGTCGCTTTTGATCTGCCCGAGCGCCCAGACCAGCCGCCAGAGCGGGTTTGCGACGGTGGCGGCGTAGCCGGCGAGCAGCGGCGTGGTGCTACCGCCGACACGCAGCCGGAGCTGAAGCCAGCCCTTGCTGCCGCTGTAGCACAGCGGCAGCCCGTGGCGATCGCGGTCGCCGCCGGTGGCGAGACAGGCGTCGGCGCGCAGCATCGCTCGGTTGGTCTCGAGCGCCGCGGCCAATGACGGGCTGCCAGCCAGACCTTCGCCCTCGGCCACCACTACTACACCACACGGCAGCTCGCCCTCGGCGTCGGTGAGGGCGCTGAGCGCGTTGAGATGCGCCACCAGCGGCCCCTTGCCATCGGCGACGCCGCGACCATAGAGCACGCCATGGCGCTCGGCGAGCTGGAACGGCTCGTGGTTCCAGGCGCGCCAGCGGCCGGTGGGCGCGGTATCGTAGCGGTGGTAGATCAGCAAGGTGAACGGCGAGCGTCCAGACCGGCGGCCGACGACGATCGGGGCGCCGGTCGACCGAAGCACATCGACCTGAAGCCCGCGCGCGCGCATCATCGCCGCGATGCGCGTCGCCGTGCCAGCGAGCTCATCGCGCTGGCCGGTGGTGCTCGGCGAGAGGATGAGCTGGTCTAGATCGGTCAGCAGCCGATCGGTCAGAATGAAGGCTGACTCGGTCACAGTATGCTCCATCGGGAACGCTGGGACGCCGAGGATGCCGGAAATGATGCAGGGTGGCGCGCTCGTGCATAGGCCAGTATAGCATACCCATTGCGGCGCTCAGCCAAACCGGCTACAATGGTGCCAGCGATCTGGTGAAGCGCCACCGCCGGGGCAACTCGGAGGAACTTCCCGACTCCTCGCTCGCCGCAAGGCGAAACGCCACCCCGCGAAACAGCAAGCGGGGGCACGGCACCAGCAATGGCGCCGCGACGCAAGACGGCAACAGAGAGCAGACCCGCCGCGCAAGCGGTGAGGGGTGAAAGGGTGGGGTAAGCGCCCACCGGCGTCGGCAGCGATGTCGGCGGCCAGGCGACTGCGCTGGCGAGAGGAGCAAGGTGCGTGGGGTGGGC
>JAYUUK010000050.1:0-18110 GCA_043754595.1 Roseiflexaceae bacterium
CGGCCGCCGCTCGCTCAGACCGGTCAGCAGAAATCCGAGCCCGGCCACCCCGATGACCATATATGCCATCAGCAGCATCGCCTCACATTCGTGTGCGCCATTGCCGCATCCCACTTCTCCGCATCACGCTTGTTTTTCTGTGGCGCTCCGCGCGCCATGGCAGCCATTCGTTCCTTGCTGCTGCGCAGCAAAAAGAAGCGACCGCCCTGCCGCAGGCCACAAAACGCCCTGCCGCAAGCGTAAAACCGATTCTGTGAAATAAGCTTACTGCGCATGGGTCCGCGCCTCAAACCCCCGCCATGTGCAGCGTGTGTGCACAACACACGTAGGATCGCTCTATCCCGCCAGCCAGGCATCGATCAGCTGGCGCGAGATGGCGTACGGCGGCGGGAAGTCTGGCGGAGCATCGCGGGTGAACCAGCGCGCGTCAGAGAGCTCGGTGGCGTCGATGACAATCTCGCCGCCGGCGTAGCGCGCAAAGAAGCCGACCATCAGCTGGTGCGGGAACGGCCACGGCTGGCTAGCGATGTAGCGCACGCTGTCCACCCGCACACCGACCTCCTCAAGCACCTCGCGCACCACGCAATCCTCCAGGCTCTCCCCCGGCTCGACGAACCCGGCCACCAGGCTGTAGCGCTTGCCCCATCCGCTCTTGGTGGCCAGCAGCGCCCGGCCATCGTCGTCGTGGACCAGCACAATGATGCACGGGCTGACCGGCGGGTAGCCGTTGTGGCCGCAGTTCGGGCACTCCATGCCGAAGCTTATCGCCAGCGGCTGCAGCACGGTGCCGCAGTTCGGGCAGTGGCGCCCGATCTTCTGCCACAGCAGGATGGAGAAGCCGTAGCCGGCGATCGTCGCGGTCTGCACATCGGTCAGACCCATCACATTGCGCAGCGGTGTCGCGCTGACGCCATCGGGTAGCGGCGCGGCGGCATCGAGCGCGCCGAGCATCACCGGCGTGCCGTCGAGCGTGCCGAGCGGCATCGTGAACGTCGGTGCGGCGAGCTCGGGGCGCTCGGTGGTTCCCTGATGACAGACCTGCGCCTCCCCGGCCAGCACCAGATCGTCGCCGTAGAACAGCACCCAACTGGCCGGCCCGTCTGCCGGGCGAGCTGGCGGGTAGATCCGAAGGAATTCCATAGCGCTCCTTATTGGATGTTAGCCTCGGATGGACGCGGTTTGGGTCTCGGCTGCGGCCGGTCCTCACGGTTGAGCCAGCGGATGAAGACGAATGTCAGCACCGCGAAGTACACCAGGCTGCCAGGGATCCACATGATCAGCCCGCCGAGTTGCTGGTCGTCCATCACGCTCAGCCCCCACAGCCGCGGCTGCGTCAGGTAGTGTGGGTAGAGCACATCGTTTGAGAACGTGATCAGCGCGCCGAGGATGGTGGCAGGGAGCGACTGCAGAAAAAGGTACACGGTCTGCGACAGCGGGTGAGTGCGCGGCAACTCGGGCAGCGAGCCGAAGATCGGCCACCATGTGAGCACGGCGGTGCCGAAGAACAGCGCGTGCTCCAAAATATGAAAACGCTGGTCGCGCAGCGTCAGCTCGTAGTTGGCCGGCACGTGCCAGACGATGAACACGACGTTGAAAATCAGCAGCGCCGGGATGAAGCGCGTGAGCGTCATGGCGATCTGCGGCACGACCGGCAGCCGCATGATCGGCCGAAACAGCCACTCCGGCGTGCCGAGCAGCATCAGCGGCGGGGCGAAGAGGACGAGCAGCAGATGCTGCGTCATGTGCATCGTCAGCGAGACGCCGGCCAGCGTATCGATCGGCGAGACCAGCGCCACAAACAGGCATAGCCAGCCGAGACAGAACAGCTGCACTTCCAGCGGCGACGCCGGGCCGGCGCTGGGGAAGAAGCGACGAAGCGGTCCGACGGTGCAGAGCAGGTAGGCCGTCAGCTGAACGGCGAGCCCGAGCAGCAGTAGCGGCTCCCAGTTCCATGCGTACATGGGTGGTTCCTTGATAACAAAATCCCCCGCGAGGCCACACCGTGCGGCAGGCCTCGCGGGGGATGGATGAGCCTGGCATCAGCCGGCGATCCCGACATAGTTGCCAAACAGCGTGAGAAACATCAGGCACATCGTGATAGCAAACGAGAACGGCACCAGAAAGACGAACTGAAAGATCCTGGCGTCGCCCCTAAGGTGCATAAACAGCATCACCACTGCGGCGCCCTTGACCACCGACAGGATGAGCAGGATCGCCACCAGCAGCGCCGTGCCGTGGATACCTGGGATGAACGTCACCGCGACTTCGATGGCCGTGATGGCCGCCAGCACCCCGCCGACCTTCCAGTAGAAGCCGTCGGCATGCTCGGCGTGCTCGACGTGCGCCGCGTCCGCCTTCGTGTGGTTCGCGTGGTCTGCCATGCCGCGCTCGCTTTCTAGATCAGGTAAATGAGCGTGAAAATCGCGACCCACACCAGGTCGACGAAGTGCCAGTAGAGACCGACCATCTCGACGTCCATCGGGTTCTCCGGCGAGTCCGGCGTCTTGAGCACCTTGATGAGCACCGCAAACAGCCAGATGACGCCGAGAAAGACGTGGGTGCCGTGAAACCCGGTCATCACAAAGAACGTCGTGCCAAACATGCTGCTACTGAGTGTCAGGCCCTCGCTGTAGAGATGGATGAACTCATAGATCTGCCCGCCGACGAAGCACAGCCCGAGGACGGCCGTGGCGATATGCCAGATCTTGAACATCTTCCAATCTTTGCGCTTACTCGCCGCCAGCGAGAGCACCATGGTCAGCGAGCTCGCCAGCAGGATCGCGGCTAGCACGCTGGTCAGCGCAATCCCGAGGAACTCTTTCGGATCTTGAAAATCAGGACGCGCCGCGTTCACCGGCTTATAGATTAGGTAGGTCGTGATCAGCGCGGTGAAGAACAGCGTCTCGTTGCCGAGCAGCGCCCACATGCCGAGCTTGCGGTTATCGACGCCGAGCGACGTTGGGTGGGCCGAGGCGACGGGGTGGGCCGTCGCCGTCGGGAGCTGCTGCATATCTGACGCGATCGGCCGCTCCGGGGCTACTTCGCTCATACGATGCTCTTTCTAGTGGTGGGCGCCGTGCGGCGTATCGCGATGCGACATCTGGATCCAGCGGAAGAACCCAGCGAACACCAGCACGAACCCGACGCCAAACAGCCCGAGGCCGAGCGGCAGGATATCGGTCAGATAGATGATACCGAAGGCGGCGACGCACAGCCCGAGCGCGAACAGCAGCGGCGCAAACGTATTCGACGGCATGTGGATGAACCCGGCCGGCTCATCGGTGTCGAAGCTGAGCCCGTGCGGTTCGCCGTCGGTGGGCTGCTCGCCGTGCTGGTCGCCGCCAAGCTCGGGGTACTTATTGTCCCACAGCGGGCGGCGGCTGTAGACCACCGGGATGGTATCGAAGTTATGCGCCGGCGGCGGCGACGACGTGGACCACTCCAGCGTCGCGGCGTCCCACGGGTCATTGCCAGCGGCCTCGCCGCTGCGCAGGCTCTTGATAATATTGACCACAAACAGCAGCACCGAGAAAGCCAGCAGGAACGCGCCGATCGTCTCGACCAGGTTCCAGAAATCCCAGCCCATGCCGCTCTCGTAGGTGTAGATCCGGCGCGGCATGCCAGTGGTGCCGATCAGGTGCATCGGGAAGAACGTCAGGTTGAACGACGCCAGCATCAGCCAGAACTGCACCTTGCCGAGCATCTCATCGAGCATACGGCCGGTGAACTTGCCGAACCAGTAGAACACGCCGGCCATGATACCGAAGATCGCGCCGCCGAACAGCACATAGTGCATGTGGGCCACAACGTAGTACGAGTCCGTCTGCTGCAGGTCTACCGGCGGCGAGGCGAGCGTGACGCCCGAGATCCCGCCGATGATAAACATCGCGATGAAGCCAATGGCGTAGAGCATCGATGTGGTCAGCTTGATCGAGCCGAGGTACATCGTAGCGATCCAGTTAAAGATCTTGACGCCGGTCGGCACCGCGATCAGGAAGCTCGCGCCGGCGAAGAACGCGTTGGCCAGCGGCCCGAGGCCGACGCCGAACATATGATGGGCCCAGACCAGGAAGCCGAGGAAGCCGATGGCGACGCCCGAGTAGGCCACGAACGCATAGCCAAAGATCGGCTTGCGCGAGAACGTCGGCAGGACCTCAGAGATAATGCCCATGGTGGGCAAGATCAGGATATAGACCTCGGGGTGGCCAAAGAACCAGAACAGATGCTGCCAGAGCGTCGGGTCGCCGCCGCCCGAGGCCACAAAGAAATGCGTGCCAAAGTTGCGATCGAACAGCAGCATGATCGATGCGGCGGTGAACGTCGGGAAGGCAAAGATCAGGATGAAGGCGACGATCAGCTGCATCCAGACGAACAGCGGCATGCGATTGAGCGTCATGCCCGGCGCGCGCATGTTGAGGATCGTCACAATAAAGTTGAGCGCGCCGCCGATCGATGCGACGCCGGTGAGCCCGAGCCCGAGGATCCAGTAGTCCATCCCGTGGGTCGGCGAGTACTGCTTCGTAGTGAGCGGGACGTAAGCGAACCAGCCCCCAGCTGGAGCGCCACCGGCCACAAAGCTGAAGTACAGCATAAAGCCGCCGAGCAGGAACAGCCAGACCGACAGCGCATTGAGGCGCGGGAAGGCCATATCGCGCGCGCCGATCATCAGCGGGACGATATAGTTGCCCAGGCCGACGTTGACCGGCATCACCGCCAGAAAGATCATGGTGGTGGCGTGCATGGTGAACATCTGATTATAGAATTCGGCCGAAAGCAGCGTGTTATTCGGGACGGCGAGCTGCAGGCGAATCAGCAGCGCCTCGATGCCGCCGACGATGAAGAACACCAGCGCGCCGACGATGTAGATGATCCCGATCTTCTTATGATCGACCGTGCTCATCCAATCGAGCCAGCCGTATGGTGCGGCGACCGCGCTGCGTGGCTGACGAACCCCTGTGATTGGTCGTTCGATGACTGCCATACGAAGATCTCCTATTTGACCGGCGGCAATGCGATGTCGGTCTTCATACTATCGAGGTAGGCGACCAGATCGGCGATCTCTTGGTCGCTCAGATTATCGGCGATCCACTTCTGCGTGATCACCCGGCTCATGATGTTGCCCGGCTTGAGATCATAGGCCTGGTGGAGCCACTTGGCCAGGTTCTCCGGGCTGTAGTCGAGCACGCCAGCGCCGATCACGGTGCGGCTGCCGTAGTAGGTCAGGTTCGGGCCGATGTTGCCGATCGCCTTGGTGCCGTAGACCGCGTGACAGGTGATGCACTGGTTTGTGGCATCGAGGAAGACCGCCTTGCCGCGCGCCGCATCGCCGGTGAGCGTGCCGTAGCCGGTAAAGTTGGGAATCGTGACCTGATAGGCCGGTGCCTCGGGCGGGACGGTGCGTTTGGCGTTGAGCCACGCCTCATATTTGGCAGGCTCGAGCGCGATCACGCGGAAGCGCATCTGCGCGTGCTGCGTGCCACAGAACTCGGCGCAGACCGCGCGGTAGATCCCCGGCGCCAGCGCCGTGAATGACAGCCGGTTTTTCTTGTTTGGGATCATGTACGTTTTGCCGGCCAGCTTGGGGATCCAGAAGTTATGGATCACATCGGCGCCGACGAGGCTGACCGTGACCGGCCGGCCGACCGGGATGTACATATCGGTGGCGGTCAGTAGCTCACCCTCAGCGCCAGTCTTGGGGTACTGAAACTCAAACCACCACTGGTGGCCGACGGCGGTGACCTGGAGCGCGTCTGCCGGCTGGACCGAGTTGAGCCGCTGGGTGTTGAACGTCAGCACCGCGATCACCAGCACGATCAGGGCAGGCGCGATCGTCCAGAGGATCTCGACCTGGGTGTTGCCGTGGATCTGCGCCGGGATGGCGCTGTTCGACTTGCGCCTGAAGCGGATGACGGTGTAGAGCAGCAGCCCCTCGACCACAATGAAGACGCCGAGCGCCATCCAGGCGATCGGGATCAGCAGATCATAGATCCGCTGCGCGTGATCGCCAAAGGGCTCCATTGTGCTCTGTGGGCCACCGCATGCGGCGAGCAGTAGCGCTGTCGTGACGACGGCGATGATGGTACGTACGGAACGGGGAGTATATAAGTTCCGCATTGGATCTCCTTAACTAGCGCACAGCTGCAGCCGCGAGCGGCCGTCACAGCCACCGCCGCACCTCGACTGAAACCGAGATGCAACGGCGCGCTAGAGTCTATCTGAAGGTCAAACGTGAAATTTTGCACGCACTCATATTATAGCCCATTCTTGCGCGCCGTCAATTGTGCGCAAAGCTTGTGCACCGCCGCCAGAGACACGGAGACCGGGGCCGCAGAGCCGCAGAACCAGCGAACCAGCGAACCGGGGAACCAGCGAACCAGCGAACGAAGGATAAGAAACTCAGACGGAGCGAGCGTGCATCGCCCGTCATGAGCTGGCATCTACCGCCTGGCATGCTGAGCGGCGTGGGGCGAATGTCTGATGGGCGCAGACCGCCGCCGCGACGCATCTGTGCTGGCATAGCGCTGAGGGGTGATCGGGAGACGGGGTGACGCAGTCACGGCGCATCGCGCAGCGCGGCATCGATGGCCGCCTCGCCGTCGATCGGGGGAGCGTCGCCGCCGAGCCAGGCGAGGAACTCGATATTGCCTGCCGGCCCAGTGATCGGCGAGCGCGTCAGACCCCGGGCTGCGATGTGGTGCGAGGCCGCCAGCGCCAGCACCGAGCGCAGCACGGACGCGTGGACCGAACGCTCGCGCACCACGCCACCTTTGCCAACCTGCTCGGCCCCGGCCTCGAACTGCGGCTTGATCAGCGGCACAATCCAGCCGCCATCGGCCACAAGGCGCTTGACCGCCGGCAGCACGATGCTGAGCGAGATGAACGAGACATCGATCACGGCGCAGCCCGCCAGCGGCGATTCAGCATCGCCGAGCGGTGGCAGACGCTCCAGGTAGCGAATATTGGTGCGCTCGATCGGGGTGACCCGCGCATCCGTCCGCAGCCGGTAGTCCATGATGCCATAGCCGACATCGACGGCGAAGACGTGGGCGGCGCCGCGCTGCAGCAGCACATCGGTGAAGCCGCCAGTGGACGCGCCAGCGTCGAGTGCCAGCAGGCCGCGCGGGTCGAGGCCGAAGACATCGAGGGCGTGGGCCAGCTTGAGCCCGCCGCGGCTGACGTACGGCAGCCCGGCGATCAGCTCGATGGCCGCATCGGTCGGCGCGCTCTCGCCAGGCTTGGTGCGCTTCTCGCCGTTGACGCGGATCGACCCAGAGATGATCAGCGCCTGCGCCTTACTACGGCTCTCGGCCAGCCCGCGATCGAGGACGAGCTGGTCCAGACGAGTTTTCTTTGCCACCGGTCGCTCACTCCGCTAGCCGGGCATGGCCGCCGGCGTATTTCGTGCTACTGTAGATAATAAAGAAAAGGGAGGATCTCGGGGGCAGCGCCGCCAATCGCCCGCTTTGCGCTCCACGCCAGGAGGGGACAATGCGCACCACCATCCATCTGGCCATCGCCGTGCTGCTGCTCCTGAGCGGCCTGCGCGCCTCGCCCGTCGTCAGCGCGCAGGGGCCCGCTTCGGTGGACTATATCAGTTTCCAGGGCCAGCGCTATACATTATATGCCTACACCGGCCGGTCGGTGGCGCTGCTCGCGCCGCGCGGCGATCTCGACGCGGCGACGATGACGGCGATCGTGGCGGCGCTCGACCGCGCCTACGACTACTACGCCCAGTCCACCGGCCGCGCGCCGCAGCCGTACCGGCTCTACAACGGCCTGCTCTCGATAGCAGTGGTAGCGCAGACCTGCGGCGACGGCTGCGGCTACCTTGGCGCAACCGGCATCGAGCTGACCGACAGTGCGTTCACCCGGCTGTTCGCCGGCGTGCGCGACCGCGACGAGTACGACCAGGCGCTGTTCTACGAGCTCGGGCGCAACTTCTGGTTCTACGAGCAGCAGATCGAGTACCGCGGCGCCGATGCGACTGGGACGATCGCCACCGGCTACGCGGTGTTTATGCGCTTCGCCTCGATGGAGGCGGCGGGCGTCACGATCGGGCCGTTCAACCGCTGGACGGGCGCCGAGTTCAGGGCCGAGGTGGTGGCCCAGTTCGGCCGCTACACTGCCAACCCCCGCGTGAACTGGGAGAACACCCTGCGCGTCGGGCAGCCGATCCCCGACTCGGGCGGCCTCGGGTCCACCGACCTGTTCGCATCGTTCATCTTCGAGCTGCGTGGCCGCTACGGCAATGCGTTTGTCGGCAGGCTGTGGACCGAGTGCGGCCGGCGGCCGACCAGCGCGACGACCCAGGACGCGGTGGATAACTTCGTGATCGCGGCGTCGGTGGCCGCCGGGATAAATCTGGCCGACACGTTTGCCAGCTGGCACTGGCCGGTCTCAGCTGCGGCGCGGGTCGAGCTGGCCCAGCTGTTCCCAGCGGCGACGAGCACCCACACCGCCACGGCAACCGCCATGGCGACCGCGACCAGCACAAGCACGCCGACGAGCACGGCAACAGCGACCGCCACAGTGACGAGCACGCCGACGACCACACGCCGTGAGATCTATCTGGCACCGGTGATGCGATGAGCGTGTGCCGGACGAACCAGAGAGTGGACAGGATTTACAGGATTGTCGCCGCATCGCCACACCGGGCAGCGCAGTGGTGGAAGTGTGCCAAGCTTGTGGCTTGAACGAGCAGGGGCTGGGATGCAGAGCGCATGAGCGACGGCGTACCAGCACAGATGCTTCGCGGCAGCGGTCGGTGGCCGTCAGGCATCCCAGCGGGAGCCGCTCAGCATGACGAGGGCACAAGCAGCCAGTAGCAAGTGGCCAGTAGCCAGAGAAAGCTGTGCATGGATGACGAGGCCGCAGTGGCGCGGAAGCACGCGAGGCTGGCCGCTTGTGATTGGCCTGGGCTGTGGTGCGAAACCGCACGCACGCGGCAACATCACCTTTGGGGGTTCGAAGGGGGCGAAGCCCCATCGCGGGGGTTCCCAGGGGGCTGGCCCCCTTGGGCCCGCGCAGCGGCCCACGCCCGTGCCGCACCGGCCCCGCGTCGCGGAATATAGATAGGATTGCCGAGTGCCGCCGCACCGGGCGCGGCACACCGATCCCTACCCCACCACGCCGTCGGCGCGGAGCGCGGCGATCTGCGCCGCATCGCAGCCGAGCTCGGCGAGCACGGCTTCGGTGTGCTGGCCGAGCAGCGGCGGCGGCGCGCGCAGCTCTGGCGGCGTAGCCGAGAACCGGTACGGCGGGGCGACGACCTGGATTGGGCCGGCCGTCGGGTGCTCCAGCGTCCGCACGCTGCCGAGCGCCAGCACCTGCGGGTCGGCGAAAACGGCGGCGAGATCGCGCACCGCGCCGCACGGCACGCCCGCCGCGCCGAGGATGGCGTCGAGCTCTGCGACGGTGCGCGCCGCGAATACCGGCGTCAGCAGTGTATCGAGCACCACACGATTGGCCAGCCGCTCGCGGTTGGTGGCGAAGCGCGGGTCATCGCGGAGCTGCTCGACACCGAGCGCCGCGCAGAACCGCCGCCAGAGAGCCTCGGTGCCGACGCCCAGGTTGAAATAGGCGTCTGCGGCGCGGTAGACGCCGTACGGCACGATGCTTGGGTGCTGGTTGCCCGGGCGCGGCGGCGTGCTGCCGGTGGCAAAGTAACTGCCGGCCTGGTAGGTCAGCATGGCGAGCTGACCTTCGAGCAGCGAGGTATCCACCAGCTGGCCCTCGCCGGTGCGCAGCCGGTGGATGAGCGCCGCCTGGATGGCGTTTGCGGCGAACATCCCGGCCATAATATCGGTGAGCGCGATGCCGACGCGCATCGGCGGGCCGCCCTCCTCGCCGATCAGGCTCATCAGCCCGCCGAGCCCCTGCGCGATCTGGTCGTAGGCGGCGCGCTCGCGGTCCGGGCCGATTGGGCCGAACCCTGAGATCGAGCAGTAGATGATATCTGGCCTAATGGCGCGGCAGGCGGCGTAGCCCAGTCCGAGCCGATCGAGCGCGCCGGGGATGAAGTTCTCCAGCAGCACATCGCTACGAGCGACGAGCGCCTCGATGATGGCGACGCCGCGCGGCTCGCGCAGATTGACGGCGATGCCGCGCTTGTTGCGGTTAACGCTGAGGTAGTAGCTGCTCTCGCCGCCCTGGAACGGCGGCCCCCAGCCGCGGGTGTGGTCGCCGACGCCGGGCTGCTCGACTTTGATTACATCGCAGCCGAGATCGGCGAGCATCATGGAGCAGTACGGGCCAGCCAGCGCGCGGCTGAGATCGAGGACGCGGATACCGGCGAGCGGTGGTGTCATATAGAGGCTCTCCACAACGGCGTGGCGGCATTATAGCACTCGGGAGCCAGGGAACCAGCGAGAGAGCTAATGAACGAAATGATGGACACCATGATCACAACCGTCGCTGCACTGCAACATTATGTCGACCAAACCCCCGGCGCGACGCTGCTGCTGTTCGATGGCCGCCAGATCAGCTTCGACGATGTGGCGATGGCGGCGCGCACCTACGCCGCGCACTTCGCCGCTCTCGGCCTGGCGCGCGGCGACCGGGTGGCGCTGATGCTGCCCAACTCGCCCGAGTTTGTGGCCGCCTACCTCGGCGCGCATGCCGCCCGCCTGACGGCGGTGCTCATCAACACCGCGTACCGGGCCACCGAGCTGCGTCACATCCTGGCGGACTCGGCCGCCGCGTTGCTGATGACTGATGCGGCCGGCGCGCGCGAGGTGACGCCGCTGCGCGCCGATCTGCCGGCGCTGCGCCACGTGCTGACCATACCGGGGCCGATGCCCGAGGCGACCGCCGCTGCGATCGCCGCCCCGCCGTGGCCGAGCGACGGGCCGCAGCCGGGCGATATCGCGCTGCTCGCCTACACCTCTGGCACCACCGGGCGGGCGAAAGGGGCCATGCTCAGCCACGCCAACCTGCTACGCAACAGCGCGGCCGTAACTCAGGCGTGGCGCTGGTCACGCTCTGACCGACTGCTGCTCACCCTGCCGCTGTTTCACATCCACGGCCTCGGCGTCGGGCTGCACGGCGCGCTGCTGACCGGGAGCAGCATCGATCTGCGCCGCAACTTCGACGCCGAAGCGGCGCTGGCCACGCTGGCGCGCGGCGAGACAACGCTGTTCTTCGGCGTGCCGACGATGTACGCCCGGCTGCTGCAGCGCGCCGATGCCATGGACACCGAGGCGATCGACGCCACCATCGCCGCGATGCGGGTGCGGCTGTTCGTCTCCGGCTCGGCCCCGCTGAGCGAGCAGATCTTTGCTGCCTTCGCGCGGCGCTTCGGCCAGCCGATCCTGGAGCGCTACGGCATGACCGAGACGGTGATGAACACGACCAACCCATACGACGGCGAGCGCCGCGCCGGGACGGTGGGCGTGCCGTTCCCCGGCCAGGAGGCGCGGGTGGTGGACGTGGCTACGCGCCAGGACCTACCAGACGGCGCGCACGGCGAGATCCAGGTGCGCGGCCCACACGTCTTCGCCGGCTACTGGCGGCAGCCGGAGGCCACGGCGGCGGCGATCGATGGCGACGGCTGGTTCAGCACCGGCGATCTTGGCTGGCGCGACGCAGACGGCTATTACACCATCGCCGGGCGCGCCAGGGAGCTGATCATCTCCGGCGGCTACAACATCTACCCGCGCGAGGTCGAGGAGGTGCTGGCGCAGCACCCTGCAGTGCGCGAGGTGGCGGTGGTGAGCAGGCCAGACGCCGAGTACGGCGAGCGGGTGGTGGCGTATGTGGTGGCGGAAGATGCGGCGCTCGCTAGTGAGGCGACGGCGACCGAGCTGATCGGGTGGTGCCGCGCGCGGCTGGCGAGCTACAAGAAGCCGAGCGAGATCCGCTTCGTGGCGCAGCTGCCGCGCAACGCGCTCGGCAAGGTGCAAAAGCATCTGCTCAGCGAGTGAGCGGCTCTGCTATACTGCCGCGATGCGATACCTTATGCTGATCATCGCGCTCCTGACGCTCGCCGCTTGCGGCGAGCTCGGCACACAGCGACCAACCCGGTTGGGCAGCGGTGGCGACCCGCCAGCCTCGCCAGCCGCCGACGCCCAGGGAGCGCCTGCCGAGTGGACCGAGGTGGCCGCCGGCGTCAGTGTGCGCCGGGTGAAGGTGGCGCGCGCCGCGCCGCTGCCGTCGTTCCCGGTGGTGCTGGTGCGGCTCGACCCGGCACTAGTCATGCTACGGGTGGTGCACGCCTCGGAGAAGCCGCTAACCTTCGGCGACTGGGTGGCGCGCGAGCGGCCGCTGCTGGCGATCAACGGCGGCTACTTCGAGCAGGGGTACGCGCCGACGGCGCTGCTAATCAGCGACGGCGCAAGCTACGGGCAGAGCTACGATGGCTTCGGCGGGCTGTTCGGCGCAGATGGCGCTGGCAATCTTCAGCTGCGCGCGCTCGCCGACGCGCCGTACGCAGCTGACGAGGGGCTGACCCAGGCCGTCGAGTCTTCGCCGATGCTGGTGCTCCCAGGCGGCGTGGTGGCCAGCGGCCTCGACGACGGGCGCGGCGCGCGACGCACGGCGGTGGCGATCGATGGCGACGGCCGGGTGCTGTTCATCGTCGCGCCGACATCGGCATTCACGCTGCGCGGGCTGGCGGCGTGGCTGGCGGCGTCGGACCTCGGGGTCGATCGGGCGCTCAACCTGGATGGCGGCTCATCGACGGCGCTCTATCTCGACGGCGGCGGCGTTCGCGAGCGGATCGACCCATTCGGGCCGCTGCCATTCATCATCACCATCAATCCGCGTCGGTAGGCTCTTCCTCGTCGTCTAGCAGGCCAGCGCAGGCGCGCTCCAGGCGCTCGGTGCGGCGAGCGAACTGGCCCATCGCGTAGCTCATGAAATCATCATGGGTTAGGCCGAACGGCATCACATCATAGGCCAGAAACGCATCGTCGATCACCCCCATCGCTGTTAGCAGCTGCTCGTTCAGCTCGCCCTCGATCGTCTGCCAGATCTGCGGGTCGGCGGCGACGAGGCGGGCAAGCAGATGGAGGCCGTAGGCGATGTGGCGCGACTCATCTTGCTTGAGCAGGGCGATGCCGCGCCGGGTGCCTGGCATGATCGCGCGCCGCTCCAGCATGGCGAAGAACGCGTGGTAGCCGGTCTCAGCCAGCACGCCCTCGACAATCATGTTATACGTCAGCGAGGCCCGCGCCTGCGACAGCGGCGAGCTATCGCTGCGCAGCCGGCCCATGGCCGTGGGCAGCGCCTCGTAGAACATGGCGCGGTAGTGCGGCGTGTGGTAGCGGCTGAGGTCGCCTGCGGTCTGCGCCACCTCTTCGAGGAAGCGACCGAAGAAATCGGTGTGTTTGGCCTCCTCGAACAGAAACGTGGTGAGGAACAGCTCCTCCTCGATTCGGCCATCGGCGGCGATCGCGCCGATCAGCGGCAGGATATCGATGGTGACCGCCTCCTCGCCAGCCTGAAATAGCGTCGTCAGGCGCAGCACCAGATCGCGCTCGGCGTCGCTGAGCGCCAACCAGTCGGCGCGATCCTGGCTGAAGTCGATATCCGACGGGTTCCAGACGCCGAGTCGCTTGGCTTTCTCGAACAGCCGCATGGGGAACGAGGTGCGGTCCAGGCGGCGGGTGGTGGTGGCGAACGATGCGTGCGACATTGACTACTCCGATGGCGGCTTGAGGCCCTCTTTGACGATGATCTTGCGCGCGTCGGCACCGGCGAGGAAGGTGTAGAGCGCATCGATGGCGCGCGGCGCGCCGCGCTCGCGCGACCGGATGAGGAACCAGTCCTGCTGCATATTGACCCCCGCGAGCTCGACGACGCCGAGCTCGCGGCCGCGCGGGATGAGCGTCTGCGGCACAAACGCCAGGCCGATGCCGGTGCGGGCCGCCTGGATCATCAGGTTGACCCCATCGGTCTCCAGCGCCGCCACCACGTCTGCGGTACCGACGCCGCGCCGCCGCAGTCCGTCGTCGATGATGCGGCGCAGCGCGGTGCCGGCGCGCGGCAGCACCAGCGAGCGCCCCTTGAGCATCCCGGGCGGCACCAGATCTTGCTGCAGCAGCTCGTGGCCGCGCGGCGCAAGCAGCGCCAGCCGCTCGCTCCCAAGCGGCTGCGATTCCCAGCCGCGGCGGCGCTGCTGCTCCTCGGCGAGCACGATGTGGACGTGCTGCTCGCCGAGCCACTCCAGCAGTGTCTCAAGCGGCGCGATTTGCACCGCGACGGCGATCGCCGGGAAGCGCGCCCTGAACGGCCCGAGCAGCAGCGCCAGCAGCCGCTCGCCGCTCGACGGCGTACAGCCAACGATCACCCGGCCGCTGACCTGCCCGCGCAGCGAGCGCAGGTGCTCCTCGGCGCGGTTGGAGAGCGCCACGATCTCGCGCGCCACGTCCAGCAGCTCCTCGCCATGGCTCGTCAGCGCCATCTGCTGCCCGACGCGCTTGAACAGCCGCACGTTTTCCAGCTGGGTCTCCAGCGCGCGTATGTGCTGGCTGACGGCCGGCTGCGACATGTGCAGTAGATCGGCGGCCGACGAGTAGTTACCGGCCTCCACGACTGCCAGGAATGTCTGAAGGTGAATGGTGTTGAGCATCGCAGATTGACGATTGACGATTGACGATTAACGATTAACGATTAACGATTAACGATTGACGATTAACGATTGACTACTAAACACGAGCTCAATATAGCAATCCTTCGACAGATACGTTCCTCGTTGCGTGGCCTTTAGGCCGCTTGAAGGCCGCACAACGAGGAACGCATGATACGACTCGCATAGGACTGCTCTATAGTCAATAGTCATTCTCAATCGTCAATTAATTGAGGCCATAACATAGTAGAAGCCGAGCGCAGTGATCAGATAGACGGCCAGCAGCTGCGCCCCTTCGAGCCAGTTGCTCTCGCCATCGACGGCGATCTGCGTCGAGATCAGCACCGCGAGCCCGAGCGCCGCCACTTCGAGCACGCTAAAGAACAGCGTCATCTCATTGCCGAACAGCAGCGAGACAAACACAAGCAGCGGCGCGACGAACAGCGCGATCTGGGTGCTCGACCCCATCGAGATCGCCAACGAGAGATCCATCTTATTCTTGATCGCCATCTGCACGCCGACGATATGCTCGGCAACATTGCCAACCAGCGGGATGATGATCACGCCGAGGAAGAACTCGCTGACGCCGAGGCTGGCCACCACCGGCTCGACCGCCCCGACCAGGAATTCGGAGAGGAAGACGATGGCGAGCGTGCTCACAGCGAGCACCGCCACTGCGGCGCGCACACTCCACTTCGGCTGATGAGCATCCTCCTCGTCGTCGTGGGTCTCGGTGCCAGTCGGCGCGCCGATGCCGCGGGTTGGCTCGCGGAACGAGAAGATCAGGCTGAGGATGTAGAGGAGGATCAGCACCGCCGCCACGCCGAGGCTGAGCGAGTCCAGCGCCGGGTCGCGCACGCTTGTATCGAGCACATTGAAGCGCCCGCTCTCCACCTGCCGCGTCAGCTCGAACAGCGTCGGGATCATCAGCCCGATGACCGCCAGCGTCATCTGCGAGGTGGACACGCCGACCTGCGAGCGGCTGAAGCGCTGGATGCCATTTTTGAGACCGCCAAACAGCAGGCTCGCGCCCAGGATCAGCAGCAGGTTGCCGAGGATCGAGCCGGTAATCGAGGCTTTGACCAGCTCAATTCTGCCCTCGCGCAGCGCCACAATCGTGATGATCAGCTCGGCGGCGTTGCCGAGCGTGGCGTTGAGCAGCCCGCCGACCTGCGGCCCGGTGTGAATCGAGAGCTCCTCGGTGGCCTCGCCGAGCAGTCCCGCGAGCGGGATGAGCCCGATGCAGCAGGTGGCGAAGACCAGCAGCGGGTTGTGCAGCACGAACTCAGCGACGAAGGCGATCGGGACGAAGATCAGTAGGTAGCGGAGATACTTCACGAGGCTTCCTTTCGGCACTGGGGCGGTGGCCGCTATCTTAACATAGCTTGACGCGCCGGCTGAAGCTCGTGTAGCATAGCAGCGATACGCCGCACTAGCGCGAGACACCAATGCTCGAACCCTTCATCGAACGCTACCGTACGAACCTCACCGAGTCAGTCATCCCCTTCTGGCTCGCCCACTCGCTCGATCGGGTCAACGGCGGCTACTTCACCGCGCTAGACCACGACGGCAGCATCTACGACGACAAGAAGTATATCTGGCTGCAGGGACGCGCGGTCTGGACGTTCTCGCGGCTGTACCGCGAGCTTGAGCCGCGGCAGGAGTTCCTCGATGCGGCCAAGCTGATCTGCGATTTCACTCGCGCCAACGCCAGAGACGCGCGCGGCCGATTGTACTTCAGCCTGACGCGCGATGGCGCGCCGTACTTCTACCAGCGCAAGCCCTACGCCGCAGTATTTTACATGATGGGGCTGCTGGAGTACGGCCGCGCCACCGGCGACCGAGGCTGCATCGACGAGGCGATCGAGGTTTTTTGGCAGATCGATGCCTGGATCAAGGATCCACAGCTGATGGACCGGCCTGCGCTGGCCGGAAGCCCGCCGCTGAGCAATCTGGCGAATGTGATGGTGCTGGCGAGCATGGCGATCGAGCTGATGCAGGTCGACGCCGACCCGCGCTACCTCGACGTGATGCGCGCGGCGATGGACGGGGTGGTGGCGCACTACGACGCCGAGCGGCGCATCCTCATCGAGAACGTGGCGCTCGACGGGCGCGACCTGACGGCCTGGCCGGAGGGGCGGCTGTTCAACCCCGGCCACTCGATCGAGGTCGCCTGGTTTCTGCTGCATATGCTGGAGCATATCCCAAGCGAGCGGCACCGGCAGCTGGCGCTTGACGCGCTTGAAGGATCGCTGACCTACGGCTGGGACGCGCAGCACGGCGGGCTGCTGTATTTCATGGACACCCACGGCCGCCCGACACTGCAGCTTGAGGCAACGATGAAGCTGTGGTGGCCACACACCGAGGCGATCTACGCGCTGGTGCTGGCCTACACCGAGACAGGCGAGGCGCGCTGGCTGGAATGGCTTGAGAAGGTGGACCGCTACAGCTTCGAAACCTTCGTCGATCCGGTTCACGGCGAGTGGTTTGGCTACTGCGACCGGCGCGGCGACCTGGCGCTGACGGCCAAGGGCGGCAGCTACAAGGGGTTCTTCCACGTGCCGCGGGCGCTGCTGTTCAGCGTGCAGCGCTTCGAGGCGGCGCGCGCCGCCGGCCGGCCGCATTAGACAGTGCAGCGCGCTGTATCACCTTCACGTGTTTTGCGCTCGTGCCACGTGCAGCGTGGGCCGCTGCGAGGGCCGCATGCCTCTGTGTCACCTTCGCGGATTTTGCGCTCGTGCCACGTGCCCCCTGGGCCGCTGCGCGTGGCCCAGGGGGCCAGCCCCCTGGGAACCCCCCGCGATGGGGCTTCGCCCCCCTTCGAACCCCCAAATGTGACGTTGCCGCGTGCGTGCGGTTTCGCACCCCAGCCCAGGCCAATCGCAAGCGACCCGCATCGCGTGCTGCCGCTTCACTGCCAAGGCACGGCGCAGCACGGGGCGGGCTTTTCAGGTCGTGGCAGACGGGCCCGCACAGAACCCGTTCGCAGTGTGAAGGGGCGAGATCCCTGCCCCTGTTGTGACGTTGCCGCGTGCGTCCGTGGCCAGGTGCTGGGCGAAGCGCCTGCAAAGATTTCACATCGAAGTGGCGGCGCGGCGAGCCAGCGTCAGCGCCCCCACCAGCGCCGTATCGTAGCCGAGCGCGCTGAGCCGGACGACCGGTGCCGGGACGAGCCTGATCCGCTCGCGCATCGCCCGCGCCGCCGCCGCGATGAAGGCATCGCCGCCGCCGGTGGCCACGCCGCCGCCGATGCTGATCAGATCAGGGGTATAGATTGCCGCCAAGTTGCGCAGCCCCTGCCCGAGGTTGAACGCCACCTCATCCCACTCGTCAGCGTCAAGCTGCTCGGCCGGCCGGCCGTAGATCCGCCGGATGCCGTTGCCCGAGATCAGCGCCTCAAGGCAGTCGGGCGCGCCACAATCGCACGCCACGCGCTCGGGATGGGCACAGCGAAACGCCACGCTCTGGTGGCCGACCTCGGGGTGGGCGCCGCCTGCACCGCGGTATAGCGCGCCATCAACGATGAACCCGCCGCCCATGCCGG
>JAYUUK010000051.1:0-2039 GCA_043754595.1 Roseiflexaceae bacterium
GGCGGGCTATGGCTGCGTTCGGACCTGGGCGCAGCTGCTCGGCTACGAGGACAGCGCCACTACGCTTCAACTGATCCTCGATGAGGAAGCCAAGACCGACCAGAAGCTGACAGACATTGCTACCCACAGCATCACTAGGCTGGCGGCACGCTAGCATGCGCGGCCGATTCGGCCGTTGACGAAATGCGTCACACTCGGTAAGCTATGTGGAGTAACACTTAGGAGGACACATGCTCAACCGTTTCGCAGCGCTCGTGCTCGCTATCGCTATGTTCGCCGGGTGTAGCGCCCCCGCTCAATCGCCGGCCGCGAAGAATGCCCCGGCCCCGCCGATCGGCAAATCCACGGTCGTCGGCCGGGTGATCTCCACCGTCACCAACAAGCCGCTGGTCGATACCATGATCCGGCTCGCCGAAGTTGACCGCACCGTCGTCAAAGACGATGCCATCTACCTGCTCAACGAGGCCTTCAGCCCCGGCCACCGGACTGACAACGACGGGAATTTTGTGATCGTCAACGTCGACCCAAAAGAGTACGTGGTCATCATCAGCAACGATCTTGGGCGCAACGCGGTGGTGCAGAAGGATGGCAAGGCCGCCACCTGGACGACCGAGGCGGGCAAGGTGCTCGACGTGGGCGAGGTGCGGATCAACTACCCCTGACGATCTCGCCCCCGATGATCTCACTATAGATCTGCTCGTAGGTGCGCGCCACCCGCTCGATGCCAAATGCGTCGGCGGTGTCGCGCGCCCGCTCCGCCATCCGCCGCAGCGCCGCCCGGTCGGCCAGCGCCGCCAGCACCCTGCCGGCCAGCGCCGCCGCATCGCCTGGGGCCACCAGCAGCCCGTTCTCACCGTCGCGGATCAGGTCGCGGCTGCCAGGTATATCCGTCGCCAGCACCGGCGTGCCGAGCAGCATCGCCTCCAGCACCACCGTCGGCAGCCCCTCCCAGCGCGAGGACGAGATCACCAGATCGGCGCAGCGCATCAGGTCTGGCACATCGGCGCGCGGCCCGAGGAACAGCGCGCTTCGCCCCAGCTCCAGCTCGGCGTGGAGCGCGTGCAGCGCCTCGCGATCCTCGCCGTTGCCAACGATCAGCAGCGTTGCTTCTGGCCGAAGCTGGCGAATCTGCGCCATGGCCCGCAGCAGCAGATCGATCCCCTTCTGCTCGCTCAGCCGCCCGACGCACAGCAGCAGCGGGGCGTCCGGCGCGATGCCGAGCTCGGCGCGGCAGTCGCGGCCGGTGAGCTGGCCGAGCACCTTCTCGGGCTCGATGGCATTTGGCACATAGGCGGCGCGCCTGCCCAGCCGCACGGCCACCGGGCGCGCGTTCAGGCGCGCAGCTGCCGCCGGCGAGACCGCCACCTCGCGGTCGTAGACCAACGGGTAGATCGCGTCCATCCGCGGCTCCCAGTGCCGCCCAAACGTCCACTCCATCACATTATGACACGTCCTGAGCATATGCGGCACCACGCCGGTCAGCCGCTGCGCCACCCCCACGAAATCGGCCCACTCGGTGTGCGTGTGGAGGATATCCGGCCGCAGCCCGCGCAGCGCGTGATAGCTGCCCACAAACCCGAGGTAGGCATCGCGACGCATCTGGTTGCGGTGCGGCGCGCCGTAGGTCACCGGTATGCCGATGGCGGCGAGCTCGCGCGCCCAGCGCCGCTCGGTCGGCGTGCCGTAGCTCCAGAGGCAGGCCACGCTCAGCTCGACGACCGCCGGGTCAAGCGCGCCGCACAGCCGCATGGCGAACATCTCGGCCCCACCGTTCATCTCGCCGATAGCGAGGCCCGTCAACAGCTGCGTGACCTTGATTCGCCGCATACTGGAGTGCTTTCCCACAAAATCGTCCAGCGATCGTCCACAGATAGGCACAGATAACCACAGATGCGTCCGCCGCATAGCCCTATAGCTAAACGCAAAACGGTTGAGCGCACAACGGAGAACAGGAGCGCACTGGGATGCGCTGCATCGTGCGGCGGAGTGGATCAACCGTTTTGTACTCCGCTATAGGGACGCAGCTTGCTGCGTCTACC
>JAYUUK010000052.1:0-2039 GCA_043754595.1 Roseiflexaceae bacterium
TGACCCCTGACCCCTGCTATAGTACCCTGGTCATGGCGCTGCAATAGTTCCTTTTTCCCAAAATCGAACCTTTTACCCGCTTTTTTGGGCAACGTGGCGGGTATACTCAGAGCAGAAGTTTTGTAGAGAGATGACCGATGACCACTGTTGCTTTTGCTGCCGCGACGCAGCCCACCCTCTGGCGTGATGCCTTGCGGCAAATGCCACAGACCACGATTGTCGATGTCGCCCCTGGGCAAGAATCGCCAGTTGCCGTTCATGCCTGGATCATTGTGCCGTCCCGTGCTGATGATCTCGTATCCTATGCATTCTGGCTGAAACAGCGCACGGCTCCGATTATTTTGATTACCCCACTTATTGCGGTGGCGCTGCGGCTTGCATCCACGTTGCCTAAGTTGGCGTATGTCTGCCATCCTGTCCGGGCCGAACGCGATCTCGCAACCGTGTTACTCCTGGCGTGCTGTTGGACAGGCGGCACGCACGTTCTCCGAGCGCCGCATGTATCCTCTAGTGCGGGACGAGGCGGACTATGGACATAATGCATCAAGACTATAGCAACTTACAGCACACGCTACCAATTGTGCGGGCGCTCCGTGGGAAAATGCGCCAGCGCCAGCCGACGTTGCTCTATCTGCAAAACGAACCCCGTGATCCGGCGATCCAGGCGCTGATTGCGGCAGAAACCAGTCTGCAACTCTTGCTCGATTTCGTGTTGATACCGACTGTCGAAGCTGACGCTACGACGCTGCCGATGGATGTATCACCGAACATTGCGACCATGCTGTATACGCTCCGCCAATTTGCCAGCGCAACCTGCCTGCCAGGGCAGGTTGCGCCCGTCATCGAGGCGCGGCTCCGTCCGGTATTTTTGCCGCAGCCAATTGCCGTTGACATCCTGCATGGTCTGCTGCTCGTCCTCATGGAAAGTATCAATGGCGGCGCGAGTTTACTCTACCTCTCGATACACGGCCCCCGGACGGCGCTGTGTCTGCGGATCGAGGCCGATGTCTGTCCGAATACGACCCCTGGCATTTGGGAGATTCTGACTCGCTTACTCGCCACGCACGGCGGCACGGTGGTACGCCGTGATTACGGTGTTTTCACCAACACCCAGCCGGAGCGGGATCATTTTGAAACCGTATTCACGCTGCCACTAGTTGCATAAGCACACCACCGCCGCATATGACCTTCCCTGTCACTACTCACGGAGCGACAGGGAAGGTCATGATATTTCCTACCATCGAATAGGACTGATAGCTTACCATTTCGCTCTTGTTGCGTGCCGTAGACCATACCCTACTTCGTGCGTATCCGATTACGTGTAAGAACATTGACGCATGACATCCTTGATCAAGATCGCCCTAGCGGTTCTCGTTCTCGCGCTTGCCCTGATTGCGGCGCTGCCAAGCATGGCCCAAAGTGGTACGGCGCTGGTCTACCTGCCAATGATAACGGATGGCAAGGTGGCGGGTGCAACTGCGCCCACACCCATTGCTGCAACGGGTGACGAACTGGCGATGCGCCGCGAGGTGATCCGCCTGGTGAACGTCTACCGCGTGGCGAATGGTTGCCCTGCGGCGACCGAGGATGCCGCATTGATGAACGGCTCTCAGGCGTGGAGCGAGTATATGGTAGCCAATAATTACTTCGAGCATAGCTCGACGGTTGATGCGTATTGGTATTACAACCACGGCTATCCGCGCACAAAATTTGATGCTGCCGAGAATATTGGAACTGGCTATGAAACCGCACAGCAGGTATTTGCGGCGTGGCAGAATTCACCGAATCACAATCGTACAATGCTTGCTTGTTATTTCTATTTGGAAGGCTCTAGCTATGCTTACAATATCGGAGTTGGGTTACGGGGACGACGTTGGACACTGGCAATCAGTGAGTATTATAGCCCTAGCGCACCAACACCAACACCGCGCCCGTAAGTTGAGATGTTCACTCCCTGCATCTGCACGCAGATGCAGGTATCTTGGAATATAATATTGTCACAAAGTACATCCGCTTATGCGCAGTGTTACCTCAATTGT
>JAYUUK010000053.1:0-2037 GCA_043754595.1 Roseiflexaceae bacterium
CGATGCCAGGCGGCGCTAGTCAGGCCGCGCAGCAGCCCGAGCGTCTTCTTGCGGCTGGCCTGATAGCTGGCGAGCAGCTCGGCGATCGGGCGCTCGCGATAGACGGCAGCGTCGTCGAGCCTGGGCGGGTGGGCCTGGGGGAGCTCGGGGTTGTTGGTCTCAAGCAGCAGCCAGGCGCGGTTGTAAAACACCGCGTCGATGTCCGTCAGATGGCCGATCAGCTCCTTGATCGACGGGTGCTCGGGGGTGCGGTAAGCCAGCTGGGTCTCGTCCATCTCGGCGACGAGCTTTCTGAGGCACTCCGGCGTCTTCTCCATAAAGTGAGTGATACCGTGCGGCCCGATGGTGCCCATGGCCTCGATGGCGCGAAACGACTTATGCGCCTCGGGGACGGTGCCGCAGACCGGGCAGGCGCCCGTGAGCGCGCCCTCACTGATCTCGCCGCAGGTACCGCAGACGAACAGGTCGACGATCTCGGCGGCGCGCAGGTCGCGCTCCTCGACGATCGCCGTCTGGGCACGGGCGAGCAACTCGCGCGACATCCGCGATGTCCCGGTGATCGGCCCGGTCGAGACCGCCTCGGGCTCCAGGCCAAAGATCGCCCGCTCGACATTCCGCTCGGTCAGGCCGACCTCGTGGAGCTGGCGAAAGGCGCGCTCGGCCCGAACCTCGCGCGCAAAGCTGAGCGCCTCAAAGATCCGCGCGATGTTGAACCGCCGCTCGGTGCGCGCCTGCATGGCCCACGCACGATAGGCGGTATGCGCCATACTGGCGCTCGTAAACACGCAACGAAGCTCGTCCGCATTGGTAATCATCGTCGTTCCGCTACTCCTGTGGTTCGCCGCGCCGCTGGCCATCCGGCCGCTGCTCTGGCGAACATCTGTATCTATACACACAAACCACCCGCAGCGCATCTGCTGGGGTGGCATCATCGCCGTTTCACAATATGTCAACAGCGTGTATTATACCATAAGCCATTTACGAGATTGCCATATGCTACTCACAATTAGTACAACGCATATACCCGCAACCGATCTGGGCTATCTGCTAGCCAAAAATCCGGCGCGGGTCCAGCAGTTCGAGGTTGGCGGCGGGACGGCGCACGTCTTCTACCCAGAGGTGAGCGCGGCGCGCTGCACGGCCGCGCTATTGATGGACATCGACCCGGTGGGGCTGGTGCGCGGCAGGGGCGAGCGCGACGGGCCGCTCGACCAGTACGTCAACGACCGGCCATACGTGGCCTCCTCGCTGCTGAGCGTGGCGCTGCTGGCGGTGTTCGGCAGCGCATTGAACGGGCGCTGCCGCGAGCGGCCGGAGCTGGCGAAGACGGCCATCCCGCTGACGGCGCGGGTTTCGGTGATGGCGCGCGGCGGTGAGGAGCTGATCCGGCGGCTGTTCGCGCCGCTTGGGTACGCCGTCGCGCTCGAACCGATCGCGCTGGACGAGCAGTTCCCCGAGTGGGGCGACGGGCAGCTGTTTCACCTGACACTGCGCGGCACGGCGCGGCTGAGCGATCTGCTGACGCACCTGTACGTGCTCATCCCGGTGCTCGACAGCGAGAAGCACTACTACGTCGGCGATGACGAGGTGGAGAAGCTGCTGCGGCGCGGCGACGGCTGGCTGGCCACGCACCCCGAGCGCGACCTGATCGCGCAGCGCTATCTTAAATCGCGCCGGCTGGTGCGGGCGGCGCTGGACCGGCTGACCGACCCGAGCGACGATGACGACGCGGCGACGGTGCGGCGGGACGAGCGCGAGCTGGGAATCGAGCGCCCGCTGAGCCTGCACCAGCAGCGGCTCGGGGCGGTGCTCGCCGCGCTCAAGGGCGCAGGAGCCAGACGGGTGCTCGATCTGGGCTGCGGCGAGGGGCGGCTGCTGCAGCTGCTGCTAGATGAGCCGCAGTTCGAGCAGATCGTGGGGATGGATATCTCGCACCGGGCGCTGGAGATCGCCACCGAGCGGCTGCGCCTAGAGCGGATGCCGCCGCTGCGCCGCCAGCGGATCGCGCTGCTGCAGGGCGCGCTCACCTACCGCGAC
>JAYUUK010000054.1:0-5970 GCA_043754595.1 Roseiflexaceae bacterium
CAGGAATGTCGCCGGCGACGCGCTGGTCGTCGAGTCGATCACCAAAGTCGGCACCGAGATCCACGACTACGAGCCGACGCCGAGCGACATCGTGCGGGCGCAGCGCGCCGACCTCATCATCAACAACGGGCTGGGGCTCGAGCGCTGGTTCGAAAAATTCATGGGTGCGTTGCGCGATGTCCCGGCCGTCGATGTGAGCGCCGGCATCGTCACTATCCCGATCGCCGATGGCCCATACAAAGATCGGCCGAACCCGCACGCCTGGATGTCGCTCAGCAACGCCAGGGTGTATATCGAGAATATCCGCAAGGCATTGATCGCCATCGAACCTGCCAGCGAGCCAGTTTTCAACGCCAACGCGGCCGCCTACCTGGCGAAATTCGCACCGCTTGAGGCGCAGCTGGCGCAGGCGATCGGTGGTATCCCAGAGCGACAGCGTGGCCTGGTGACCTGCGAGGGCGCGTTCAGCTACTTCGCCCGCGACGCCGGGCTGACCGAGACCTATATGTGGGCGATCAACTCGGACCAAGAGGGCACGCCGGATCAGGTCAAACGGGTGATCGAGACGGTGCGCGAGCGCGGCATACCGGTGGTTTTCTGCGAGAGCACGGTCAACGCCAGGGCGATGGAGCAGGTGGCGCGTGAGACCGGCGCGCGCTTCGGCGGCACGCTCTACGTCGACTCGCTGACCGCCGCCGGCGGCGAGGCACCGACCTATCTGGCGATGCTGACCTTCAACGTCGACGCGCTGGTGCGCAGCTACGGGGCGGTGAAGTCATGATGTACACCGCCGATACACCGATGGCCGATACACCGATGATCGATGTCGACGCGATCACGGTGGACTACAACGGATTTGTGGCGCTGCGCGACGCGACCCTGCGGATCCCACGCGGCACGATCTGCGCGCTCGTCGGGATGAACGGCGCTGGCAAGAGCACGTTGTTCAAAGCGATGATGGGCTTCGTCGCACCGAGCTCCGGCCGCGTCCTGATCGAGGGCGCGACCGTGGCGGCGGCGCAGCGTGCCGGTCGGCTGGCCTACATGCCACAGGCCGAGGAGGTCGACTGGGCGTTTCCGGTGAGCGTCCACGATGTAGTGATGATGGGGCGCTACGGCTTTATGAATATCCTGCGCACCCCGTGCAAGCGCGACCGAGAGATCGTGGCTGGCAGCCTTGAGCGGGTTGGGATGGCGGAGTTCAGCGCGCGGCAGATCGGCGAGCTCTCCGGCGGTCAGCGCAAGCGTGCCTTTCTGGCCCGCGCGCTGGCGCAGGAGGCCGGGCTGATGCTGCTGGACGAGCCATTCGCCGGAATCGACGCCAAGACCGAAGAGGCGATGATCGCGCTGCTGCGCGAGCTGCGCGATGAGGGGCGCACGATGGTGGTCTGCACCCACGATCTGGCGTCGGTGGCCTCGTTCTGCGACGAGGTGGCGCTGCTCAACCGGACGGTGCTGGCCTACGGCCCGATCGCGACGACTTTCACGCCGGAGAATATCGCCCGGGCCTACGGCGGCATATTCAATCATCTGGTGTTCGCCCAGGCCGGCGGCATGGATCTAGCGACCGAGGCCCACGTCGGCCACGGCGAGCGAGCGCCAGAACCAACCCACGCGGGAGGGCGGTGATGCTCGAAACGCTGTGGCACTGGGTCGTCGATCCATTTCAGTTCGAGTTTATGGTCAAAGCGCTTGGCGTCGGCGTGCTGATCGGGGCGGTCTGCGCCGTGCTGTCGTGCTTCGTCACGCTCAAGGGCTGGTCGCTGATGGGCGATGCGCTGGCCCATGCCGTGCTGCCAGGCGTCGCCATCGCCTACCTGGTCGGCGCGCCGTTTGTGATCGGGGCGTTCATCTCGGGGATGGCGGCCGTGCTGCTGATCGGCTGGACCAGCGCCCGCACCCGGCTGCGCGCCGATGCGGCGATCGGGATCGTCTTCACCGCCTTTTTCGGTCTCGGCCTGGTGCTCGTCAGCGTCATGCCGCGCATGGCCGAGTGGGTGAGCGCGCGCTTTGGCTACCTGCCACCGCTGCTCGATATCAGGAAGGTGCTGTTCGGCAACCTGCTCGGTGTCGCAGACGCCGACCTCATCCAGACAGCGATCGTCGGCGGGGGCGCGCTGCTGCTGGCACTGCTTTTTCGCCGCGACCTGCTGCTTTTCTGCTTCGACCCGAACCACGCCAGGGCGATCGGGCTGAATACGCGCTGGCTCTACGGGCTGCTGCTGAGCTTGCTGGCGCTGACGATCGTGGCCGCGCTCCAGACGATCGGGATCGTGCTGGTAGTGGCGATGCTGATCGCGCCCGGCGCTATCGGCTCGCTGCTGACCGACCGCTTCGACCGTATGCTGCTGCTTGCCACCGGCGCGAGCGTGGTCTCGTGCGTCGCCGGGATCTACGCCAGCTACTATCTGGTGGCCTCGACCGGCGGCTGCATCGTGTTCATCCAGGCGCTGCTATTCATGGTTGCGCTGGCGCTCGCCCCACGGCGCGGGCTGCTGGCGCAGTTCATCAATCGCCGGGCGCAACACAATGCTGGCATAATACGCGCCAGACGCGCCGATACCCAGGAGGGATAAGCTATGCTGGAGTGGCTCATAGCTCCGTTCACCTACCCGTTTATGCAGACCGCGCTGGGCGTCAGCGTCTTCGTCGGCGTGGTCTGCGCCGTGCTCTCGTGCTATCTCATCCTCAAGGGCTGGTCGCTGATGGGCGACGCGCTGGCGCACGCGGTGCTGCCGGGGGTGGTGTTTGCGTATCTGCTGGGGCTACCGTTTGCGATCGGCGCGTTCGTCTCCGGCCTGGCCTGCGCCATCGCCATCGGCTGGGTCAAGCGCAACTCGCGGATCAAGGAGGACACGGCGATCGGGCTGGTCTTCACTGCGTTTGTGGCGCTCGGGCTGATCGTGATCTCGCGCACCCCAAGCGATGTGCATCTGACCCACATCCTCTACGGCAATGTGCTGGGCATCGAGCCGGGCGACGTCCTCCAGACGCTGCTGGCTGGCGGGATCGCGCTGCTCGTGGTCGGCATCTTGCGGCGCGACCTGATGCTGTTCTGCTTCGACCCGAACCACGCCAGCGCGATCGGACTGAACACCACGCTGCTGCACTACGCGCTGCTGGCGCTGCTGGCGCTGACGGTGGTCGCCGCGCTCCAGGCAGTCGGGGTCATCCTGGTGATCGCGATGCTTATCACGCCGGGGGCCACTGGCTACCTGCTGACCAGCCGCTTCGACCGAATGATGGCGCTGGCGATCGGGGCGGCGGCGCTGGCCTGTGTGCTCGGGGTGTACGCCAGCTTCTACCTCGACGCATCGACCGGCGGCTGCATCGTGGTGACTCAGGCGCTGCTGTTCTTCGCCGCGCTGTTGTTTGGGCCACGGCGCGGGCTGCTGGCGCAGGCGATCGGCCGGCGGCGGGCGCAGCGCACTGCGGGCGCGAGATCGCCGCAGCGCGCCGTGTGAGCCAGGTGGCGTGATGCTAGCCTTGCAGCAGCGACTGCGCCCCGTCGATCCAGACCTCGGTGCCGCTGATGTGACGCGCGGCGTCTGATGCCAGAAACAGCACGAGCTCGGCCACATCGGCCGAAGTTCCAGGCGTGTCGCCGGTCAGCGGGATCTTGCCTCGGGGGAACTCGACGGGGATGCGGACGCGGTCGAGGTGGCGATGCTCGGTGTTGTCGCCGATCTCGGTATCGATCGCGCCAGGGCAGATCACATTCACCCGAATGCGCTGCGGCGCGAGCTCCAGCGCCAGCATCTTGGTCAGCGCCACCTGCCCGGCCTTCGAAGCCGAGTAGGCGCTCGCGCCGGTGTTGCTGAACATGCGCGTCCCGTTGACCGAGGCCGTGACGATCACCGAGCCGCCCTGGCGCTTGAGGTACGGCACGGCGTACTTGATCGTCAGAAATGTCCCGACCAGGTTGCTGTGGATCGTCGAGCTGAACTCATCTGGTGTCAGCTCCTCGATCGGTGCCCAGACGCCATTGACGCCGGCGTTGGCCACCACGATATCCAGCCGGCCCCACGCCGCCACCACCGCATCGCAGGCGGCCTGGATCTGCTCTGGCGCGCCGATGTCGGCGACGAAGGTCTGCGCCACGCCGCCGGCCGACACGATCTGGCGCACCACCGAGTCGAGCTCGTCGCGGGTGCGGCCGACCGCGCCGACCTTCGCGCCGCTGCGAGCCAGCAGCGCGGCGGTGGCCTCGCCGATGCCAGAGCCGGCGCCGGTGACCAGCGCGACCTTGCCTTCAAGCTGCATGGCGGCCGCCTCTCTGCCGCTGCGCCACCCACTCGCCGGTCGCTTCGTCTTTGGTGTAGCTATGCTTGACGGCGGCCCAGGCGACGCGATGCGCCCGCTCCTCATCGTGGCGATATTCGTCCCAGGCGCTGTTGAACGCGGCGCGATAGATATCCTGTCCGTGCTGCGGCAGGACGTTGCGCACGCTCTCCGGCAGGTCCTCGATGGCGCGATATGGCACGGTTGTGTCCTTTCTGCGTGGGGAGCCGCTGGCGCGGCGCTTCGGCAGTCAATCAGCAACCCGTATGCCAGCCAGGCGGCGTGAGCGGTACCACAGCCAGCCGCCGCCCAGCGTCAGCAGCGCGAGGAGGCAGAGGAAGGCCAGCGCCAGCTCGCCGCGGCTATCGGTCGGCCGGGCCAGCGCGGGGGGACGACCGCTCCCGAGCGTCGCCAAATCGTCTGCCGCGGCGCTCGCCTCGCGACTGCGCGAGCAGCGGTGGGTCTGGAGCGCGCCATCGTAGCGCTCGTAGGCGTAGACCAGGTAGCTGCGCCCGACGACGAACGGGACGCCGCAGGTGGTGTACGATCGGGCGGTCGTCAGGCGCTGTGTGGTATAGGCCGGCCCGACCCAGACCTGCTGGACGTCGAGGTCGACGGCGATCGGGGCGTAGTACGGCACATCGTAGTGGACGAACGGCGGCGTGCGGTCGAAGGTCAGCTCGGGCTGCGGCGGCCGGATCGCCGTGACCGTGCCGAGGAAGACGGCGTTGGAGTCGGCGGCGGCGTCGCGGGTGGCGGGCGGCGGCGGGCACTCGCAGGTCGCGCCAACGCGCTCGGCGGGCACGGCGAGCAGCGCCAGCAGCGCCAGCAGCAGCCCGCCCAGCATCGCCCTGGCCCTCCGTACAATCATCTGTGCCCTCCGTAGCCGAATCTTGTGCGGCTACTGTACCACGTGCCCCTGGCGGCGTCGAGCCGCGCCGTCACTCGCGCAGGGCTCACGCAACATCGCGCAAGAACCCGTATCGGCCGCCAATCTGCGCCAATAGTCGCGCAGATTGGCGCAGATGAGCAGATGTGCACAGCACCCCGTCACTCGCTGCGCAGCGCCTCGATTGGGTTGAGCGCCGCCGCCCGCCGCGCCGGGTAGATGCCAAAGAATAGGCCGACCGCCAGCGAGAAGCTGAGCGCGATGGCGGCCGAGCTGAGCGACACCGGCGCGTCCAGCAGCCCGAGCGCGGTGACCGCCAGCGGGATGATGCTGCCGAGCACCAGCCCGATCACCCCACCGGCCAGGCTGAGCGCCAGCGACTCGGCGACGAACTGGAGTAGGATATCGCCGCGCCTGGCCCCGACCGCCTTGCGCAGCCCGATCTCGCGCGTCCGCTCGGTGACGCTGACCAGCATGATATTCATGATCCCGATCCCGCCGATCAGCAGCGAGATCGCCGCCACCGCGCCGAGGAACAGCGTCAGCAGCGAGGTGATGGTGGTCAGCGTGCCAAGGATCGACGACTGGTCGAGGACGTTGAAGTCGTCGGCGCTGCCATCGTTGGCGAGGTTGTGCCGCTCGCGCAGCAGCAGCGCCAGCCGCGATTTGACCGCCGCGATATCCTCGGTCCGAATCACCGAGATCCCGATCGACGAGACCCGGCTGCCGGTGGGCACCCGCGCGTCGAACAGCCGCCGCTGCGCCGTGCTCAGCGGGATGAATGCCTGGTCGTCGGCCGA
>JAYUUK010000055.1:0-17974 GCA_043754595.1 Roseiflexaceae bacterium
TGCCGGTTTGGATCGGCAGCGGGTTGACGTCGGCCAATGCAGCAGCCCTCTGGCCCCTGTGCGACGCCGCGATCGTTGGCACAGCGCTGCGCGCTGGACCTACCTGGCGCGAGCGAGTGGACGAGCGGCTCGTGCGGGCGCTGAGATCCGCCATCGATGAACTGGGCAGATAGTCACAGATACCGGGCAGCCGGTACGCAGATCTCCCTTCATCCCTTTATCTCATCCCTTCACGCCCTCAGCGCGCAGCCTGGCGAACACGGCCGGGTCGTAGCGCAGGATAGGCTGTCTGGCGGCGCGCACCTCGTCGAGCCGCCGCACCGGCGTCGTCGTCGGCGCATTGCGCAGCACATCCGGCGTCTCGCGCGCCTCGTCGGCGATCGTCAGCAGCGCATCGCAGAACGCGTCGAGCGTGCGCTTTCCCTCGGTCTCGGTCGGCTCGATCATCAGCGCCTCTGGCACGATCAGCGGGAAGTAGACCGTCGGCGGGTGAAAGCCGAAGTCGATCAGTCGCTTGGCGATATCCAGCGTCCTGATGCCTTCGGCCTCGGGCAGCTGTCCGCGCAGCACGGTCTCGTGCATGCACAGTCTGTCGATGGCGAGCGGGTAGGTGCCGCGCAGACGCGCCTGCACATAGTTGGCATTGAGCACCGCGATCTCGCTCACTTCGCGCAGCCCGGCCGCCCCGAGCGTGCGGATGTAGGTCCATGCGCGCACCAACATGCCGAAATTGCCGTGAAAGACTTTCATCCGACCGATGCTCTTCTCCGGCGTGAACAGCTCGTAGCGCGACGCGGCCCCGGTTTCGCCAGCCGCCCGCCTGACCCTCGGCCCCGGCAGGAACGGCGCGAGCGCCGCAGTGCAGCCGACAGCCCCTGAACCCGGCCCGCCGCCGCCGTGCGGCGTGGTGAAGGTCTTGTGCAAGTTGTAGTGCATGAAATCGAAGCCGAGCTCGCCCGGCTTGGCGATGCCGAGGATGGCGTTGAAGTTCGCGCCGTCGCCGTACATCAGCCCGCCCGCTGCATGCACCAGCGCAGCTACCTCGCGCACCTGCTCCTCGAACAGACCGAGCGTGTTCGGGTTGGTCAGCATCAGCCCGGCAGTGCGCGGCGAGAGCTTGCGCTTGAGGTCCTCGATATCGACGTTGCCGCGCGCGTCGCCTTTGATCTCCACTACCTTGTAGCCGACCATCGCGGCCGTGGCCGGGTTGGTGCCGTGCGCGCTCTCCGGCACCAGGATCTCGCTGCGCTCGGTATCGCCGCGATCCTGGTGGTAGGCACGGAAGATCAGGATGCCGGTCAGCTCGCCCTGCGCGCCAGCCGCTGGCTGGAGGCTGACCGCCGCGAACCCCGAGATCTCGCCCAGATCGTGTTGCAGCTCGTCCATCAGCTGGAGCGCGCCCTGGCTCAGCCCATCGCCCTGCAGCGGGTGGGCCGACGCAAAGCCGCCGGTCCGCGCCGCCTCCTCGTGGATGCGCGGGTTCCACTTCATCGTGCAGCTGCCGAGCGTCATCATTGTGGTATCGATGGCGTAGTTGCGCCGGCTGATGCGGGTGAAGTGCCGCACCACCTCTGGCTCGGTCAGCTCTGGCATCAGCGCCATGCCGTCGCCGCGCAGCAACTCGGCGGGGATCTCGGCCTCCGGCACATCGAGCTCGGGCAGGTTCACGCCGAATTTCCCCGGCGCGGAGAGCTCAAAAATTGGCGGGTCGTATGTGTTCATGCTACTTCTTTCAATTGTCGCGGTCTTTTTGGCCTGCGGCAGCGCGGAAGTCACTCTTTTTGCTGCTGCGCGGCAGCATGGAGCTGCACCTCCACAATGCGGAGCGCCCGCGCAGTATCTCAGAGACCACGTAGCCGCGCTTGGCGCAAGTCACTTTTTCCCTGCTGCTGCGCAGCAGGGAACGAATCGCTTCCATGGCGCGCAGCACCCGCGCAGCGCCCCGAAAAAAGAGGCGTGATGCGTATGGGGCTGCCCAACCCTACGCTCGGCGCTACGCCAGCAGCGCCAACAGCGCCCGACGCCGCCGCGTCACATCGCCCGCCGCAGCGTCACGCAGCCGCCGCACCGCCAGCAGCACCCGGTAGGGGTGGAGCGCGGCCTCGCGGGTCTGCTCATAGGCCCGCTCGGTCAGAGCATCGTAGCCGTTGCCGTAGCCGACGCGCAGCGCGAAGTAGGCTGGCGTGTCGAAGGCGTCGAAGAGCAGCGCGTGCTCCCACGCCGGGCACATCCCGAGCGCCGCCTCCCAGCGCGCCACGCCGCTGAGCGACCAGCCATCGGCCCCGCGGCGCACCAGCACGGTCTCCGGCGCGACCCCACCGCACACCAGCGCCGGTAAAGCTCCGAACGGGGCATAGGTCTGCGCGAAGCTCGCCAGCACCACCGCAGACCCATCGCGCCTGAGCGCGCCGCGCGCCACACACGCATCGAGCGCAGCCCCCAGCCGCCGCTCGACCCACTCGCGCTCGCTCGCCGCAGCGTCCTCCCCAGCGAGCTCGCCGTAATGCGGCGCGGCCACCCGGTGAACCCGGTAGACCACCTCGCCGAGCCGGGAGCCGAGCTGATACAGATCGGCCTCGGCTATCCGCCCGACGCACGCCGCCAGCGGTTCGCCCGGCAGCGCCGAGACGATGGCGTACGGCGGGGCGACGGCGGCGGCGCGCAGCAGCGGCAGCGGCAGGTCGAACTCGCCGCGTAGCAACTGGAGCGCTGCGGCCGTCGGCAGCGCATCTGGCCCGAGCACGAT
Source organism: Roseiflexaceae bacterium (assembly GCA_043754595.1). Classification (GTDB taxonomy): domain Bacteria; phylum Chloroflexota; class Chloroflexia; order Chloroflexales; family Roseiflexaceae; genus JAYUUK01. The sequence goes on from JAYUUK010000055.1 coordinate 2,747, forward strand.
CTCGATTGACTCGCCGCCAGCCAGCCGCACCTGTTTGCGCGTAGGCGTGCCATCGCTGGCCACCGCCCGCTCGCCCGGCAGCGCGGCAGCGAGGATCGCCTGGATGTCTGGCTCGCGTGCTGTCATATTTTTCACGTAGAATGACGAGATCAGGAAGCGCTCACGCGCTGCCGGGCATCTGTGGCTATCTGTGGCTATCTGTGGACAAACGAGCCGTTCGCTAGACACTGCGGAGCGTCGCCACCAGCTCATCAATATCGTCGCGGCTGTTCATCTCCGTCACACACAGCAGCATGCGGTGCGCGTCAGCAGGGTACTCCTGCGCCAGATTGTAGCCACCGATGATGCCGCGCTCGTACAGCGCGGCGTTGATCTCGACCACCGGCTGCGGCGTCCGCACCACAAACTCCTTGAAGAACGCGCCGCGCCGCTCGACGGCAAACCCCGGGATATCGGCGATCGCGCTCGCGGCGTAGTGCGCCCGGTGGTAGCACAGCCGCGCCACCTGCGTCAGCCCCTGCCGCCCCATCAGCCCGAGATAGATCGCCGCCGCCAGTGCCATCAGCCCCTGGTTGGTGCAGATATTCGAGGTGGCCCGCTCGCGCCGGATATCCTGCTCGCGCGCCCGCAGCGTCAGCACGTACGCCAGCCGATCTTCGACATCGCGGGTGACGCCGACGAGCCGCCCGGCGATCTTGTGGACGTACTGCTGCTTGCAGGTGAACACGCCGAGGTACGGCCCGCCAAACGCCAGACCAATGCCCAGCGGCTGTCCCTCGGCGGTAGCGATATCCGCCCCCTGCTCGCCCGGCGTCTGGAACATCCCGAGCGCGATCGGGTCAAAGTGCGAGACCATCAGCGCCCCGGCCGCGTGCGCCGCCGCAGTCAGCGGACGCAGATCGTGGAGCGTGCCGAAGAAATCCGGGCTCTGGACGATCAGTGCGGCGCACGACGAGTCCACCAGCGCGGCCACATCGGCCACGCTCGCATCGGGGTTCTCATCGCCGATGACCTTGATCCCGCTGCCGATCAGCAGCGTCCGCATCACCGCGCGGTACTGCGGGTGAACCGAAGGTGCAACGACGACGGTGCGCCGATTGCGCGTGGCGGCCACCGCCATTACCGCCGCCTCGGCGAGCGCCGTGCCGCCGTCGTAGTGCGAGGCGTTGGCCACGTCCATGCCGGTCAGCGCGCAGATCAGGCTCTGATACTCAAAAATTGCCTGGAGCGTCCCCTGGCTAACCTCCGGCTGGTACGGGGTATAGGCGGTGAAATACTCGCCGCGCCGCAAGATACCATCGATTGCCGACGGGACAAAATGGTTGTACGCGCCGGCGCCGAGGAACACGCTCTGCTGGTGCGCGCCGGCGTTCTGGTCAGCGAGCCGGCCGAGCTGACGCCTGATGGCGATCTCGGAGAGCTGCGGTGGCAGGTTGAGTGTTGGGAAGCGCACCGCCTCGGGCACCGCCGCGAACAGCTCATCGATCGACGCCACGCCGATCGCCGCCAGCATCTCGGCGCGCTCGGCCTCGGTCACAGAGACATAGTGAGACATGCCACTCCCTTTACGTGGTGCCGCCCAGCAGGTCGGTCAACACCCAATCGCCGTAATGCTTGACTTCCAGCGCCTTCAGCGGCGCAAAAATACCTCGCGCCTCCTCGATCTCCTGCTCGTCAGCCGCGCGCACCACCACAAAGCAGTAGCCCTTCTCCGCCATGGCGACGTAATCGGCGCTGGCGTAGCGCTCATCGCTCTCCAGCGCCGCGCCGATCTTCTGCAAAATATTCTGGTTCTCCAGGTTGCGCTGATAGCGCTCGACGATCTGCGAGCCTTCGATCGGCCGCACATCGGTGAACCCGGTGTCGGTCAATGCCTTGGCCGCCGCATCGCGCTCCTGCACTGTGCCAAACACCGCAACCACAAATCCTTTTGGGTAAAATGTCCCAAATGAGGTCTCAAGCCCATCGAATACATCCATTATTTGCTCCTCAGTGCTTCACTTTTTCCACCAGCGCCTCATAGGCGGCGGCGTCCAGCAGCTCTGGCATCGCGCCACTGAGTTTCACCCTCACCACCCAGCCGGTACCGTACGGGTCGCTGTTCAATAGCTCCGGCGTGTCGAACAGCGCGCCGTTGACTTCGACCACCTCGCCGCCAACCGGGGTGTACAGATCGGATGCTGCTTTGACCGACTCGACCGCGCCGAAGACCGAGGCAGCCACGAAGGTTGCGCCCACATCCGGCAGTTCAACGTACACCACATCGCCGAGCGCGTCCTGCGCGTAATCCGTGATGCCGATCGTGGCGGTGTCGCCATCGAGCCGCGCCCACTCGTGCGAGGTGGCGTAGCGCAGTTCGGCAGGGGTCATAAAGGCCATGAGCTGCTCCTCTCGCAAGCTATTTCTTATATCGGGGCTGGTAGAACGGCATCTTGACCACCCGCGCGCGCACCGGCTTGTCGCGCACGATCACATCGAACTCGCAGCCATCTGCGGCGTACGCCAGCGGCACATATGCCATCCCCAGATTCTTGCCGACGCTCGGGGCCGGCATGCCGCTCGTCACCCGCCCGATCGGCGCGCCATCGACGCTCTGGACGGCGTACTCGCCGCGCGCCACTCCCCTGCCCACCATCTCGAAGCCAACGAGCTTGCGCGCCACACCCGCAGCCTTTGCTGCGGCCAGCGCGTCTCGCCCGATGAACGGCTTGGCGAGCTTGATCACCCAGCCGAGCCGCGCCTCGTAGCCATTGGTCTGCTCGTCGAGCTCGTGGCCGTAGAGCGCCAGACACGGTTCGAAGCGCAGGCTGTCGCGCGCGCCAAGCCCGCACGGCTTCAGCCCGGCATCGGCGCCGACCGCCAGCAGCCCGTCCCACAGCCGCAGCGCGTCGCCGCTGGCCACAAACAGCTCGAAGCCATCCTCGCCGGTGTAGCCGGTGCGCGCCACCACCGCCGGCAGTTCACCAAACAGCATATCGCGGGTCACGCCGTGAAATGGCAGATCGGGCGAGCTGCCGGCCACGCGGCGCAAGATCGACTCGGCCGCCGGCCCCTGGAGCGCCAGCATCGCCACATCGGCCGATGTGTGGCGCAGCTCGGCGTCATAGCCCGCCAGCCGCCCATGCATCCAGGCCACGTCCTTGGCGATGTTGGCGGCGTTGATCACCACCAGGTAATGGTCGCCAAGGTTGTAGACGAAAGTGTCGTCGATCACGCCGCCGTCCTCGTGGCACATCAGCGCATAGTTGGCCGCGCCAGGCGCGATCGCGGCGATGTCGGCGGTCAGCAGCTGCTGCAAATAGGCCAGCGCGTCCGGGCCGCGCAGTTCGACCTCGCCCATATGCGAGATATCGAACAGGCCGGCGGCGCCGCGCACCGCGTGGTGCTCATCGAGCACGCCGGTGTACTGTACCGGCATCTCCCAGCCGCCGAACCCCACCATCCGCGCGCCCATCTCGATGTGGCGCTGATAGAGCGGGGTGCGAAGCAACGTCTCCTCGGCCATGGCGGTCCTCCCGCGCTTGTGATACTTTTCGCTATTATAGCAGCACTCTATTTGAAGATCGACGTCCGCACGTGCAGATCGTAGCCGCAGCCCGCGCAGCGCCCACCGTCGAGCCCGACCGTCCTGGCCGGACCGGCGCTGCGGTCGATCGCCAGCGCGCCGCACTTGGGGCAGAGCGTCGGCTGCTGCGCCTCGCCGCCGTACATGTACAACAGCCCGGCCTCGCGCCCGCTGCGTCGCGCCCGCGCCACCGCCGCCGCCGCCTCGCTGCCGGCATCGCCTGGGAGCGTGTGCCAGACCGTGAAGCCGCCGAGGGTCTCGGCGATCCAGCGCGCCATCGCGTCGAGCTGCGCCGAGGAGTCGTTGACGCCGGGGTGCAGCCGGGTGAGCACCTCAATGTGGACGCCCCAGCGCCGGCGCGCGTGGTCGGCGAGGTCAAGGATGCCGCGCCAGCTGCTCAGCCCGCCCAGCCGCCGGTAGGCACCGTCGTCGAAGCCGCGCAGTTCGAGGCACATGCCGTCGAGGTACGGCCCAAAGCCATCGAGCGAGGCAATGCTGTGGTAGCCCGAGGTCACCATGGCGGTGTAGCGGCTGTTGGCGCGGCAGGTTTGGAGCACCTCGAACAGATACTCGGCCGAGACCGACGGGTCGCCGAAGCCCCAGACCACGCCGCGGCACAGCCGCTCGAGCGCCACCTCGGCCATCCGCTCGGCGTCGAGCGTGCGGCGCTTGCGCGGATCGTCGGGGAGCAGCGCGTATGGGCCGCGCTCCTGATCGGCGGGCAGCGCGTAGCCGTAGCTCCCCACCGCTAGCACCGGCGTCCCTGGGAAGAAGTGCCACAGCCGATGATCCTCGATGCGGCCGATCTGCGCCCCGCTGACGACCCCGGCGTGCGCGCTCACCATCCGCCCACCGTCGTTCGATCGCACCAGGCAGCGCCCGATGCCGCGCGGCGCGATCTCGCAGCCCCACTGACACACGCCGCACCGGATCGTCCCATCTGTACGCTCTTCAACCAGATCCATAGCTTCGATCCTATTCAACGCTAGATTTATCGCATGGCATCGGCTATAATGAGCCGGTTGTGACACACTCGTACGTTCTATGAGGCGCGATTATGGACGAAACCCCACTCCACCGGAGTGTCAGCATCGATACAACAAACCGCCCATCGCTCGAAGTGGCCGACGCGGCGGCCGAGCCGCGGCACTCGCTGCGCAGCACCGCCCACGAGATGATCGAGACTGCGCTGTTCATCCTGCTGATTTTCCTGCTGGTGCGCGGTATCGGCCAGAACTTCAAAATCGAGGGTCAGAGCATGGAGCCGACCATGCACACCGGGCAGTATATCCTGGTCAATAAAATCGTCTACTTCCATTTCGATCTCAACGCCTTCGCGCATCTCGCGTCCAGCGGGCAGCAGCAGGAGACGAAGACCGTCTATCCGTTCACGATGCCCAAGCGCGGCGATGTGCTGGTCTTCGAGTACCCAAACGACCCGAGCAAAGATTACATCAAGCGCGTGATCGGGCTGCCCGGAGACTCGGTCGAGGTGAAGGAGGGCGGCGTTTTTGTCAACAGCATGCGCCTCGATGAGCCCTACCTCCAGGGTGCCTCGACCACCTGCCGCATTGGCGATCCGTGCGCCAGCCAGCCGATCGTGGTCCGCCCAGGCACGATCTTCGTCATGGGCGATAACCGTAACAATTCGAGCGACTCGCGCGAGTGGGGCGAACTTCCGCTCGACCGGGTGATCGGCAAGGCTTGGGTCTCCTACTGGCCGCGCGAGTTCTGGGGCGTGGTCTCCGACCCAGTCTATCCACAGTAGTATACCATCGCTTTTGCCGCCCATGCACATCGCTATCAACGCCCATCTGCTGGCACACACCAGCAGCTTCCGCCGCGCCGGCGTCTCACATTACGTCGAGTCACTGCTGGCCGCCCTCGGCGCGCTCGATACGGACGACCGCTACACGGTCTACACCACCCGCGGCCTCGGCGCGGCGACCCTCGGGCTGCCCGCTAACTTCACCGTCAGACCGAGCCTGCTGCCGACGATCAACCCGCGCATCCGTATCCCCTGGGAGCAGTTCCTCGCGCCGCCGCTGCTGCGGCTCGGCGGTGCCGATGTCTACCACGGGGTGCTCAACGTCGTGCCGCTGGCATGCCCCGTCCCGAGCGTCGTGACCATCCACGATCTCAGCGCGTTCCTCTTCCCGCAGACGTTCCGGCGCATCAACCGCAGCTACACGCGCTGGGCGATCAAGGTCGCGGCACGGCGCTCGGCGCGCATCCTGGCGGTCTCACAGTTCACCAAAGATGAGATCGTGCGCTGGCTCGGCGTCGCCCCGGAGCGGATCGTGGTGACCCACAACGCCGCCGACGCCCGCTTCGCCCCGCCGAGCGCCGCCGAGCTCGCGGCCTTCCGCGCCCGCGCCAGCCTCCCAGACCAGTTCATCCTGTTCCTCGGCACGCTCGAGCCGCGCAAAAACATCGCGACGTTGCTGACTGCCTACGCCCAGATCGCCGCCACCACCCAGGTTCCGCTGCTGATCGCCGGTGCCAAGGGCTGGCTCTACGAGCCGGTGTTGGCGCAGATCGAGCGGCTCGGCCTCGGCGAGAAGATCCGGCTCGTCGGCTATATCCCGCAGGAGGATCAGCCGCTGTGGTACGCCGCCGCCACCGCCTTCGTCTTCCCATCGCTCTACGAGGGGTTCGGCATGCCGCCGCTCGAAGCGATGGCATGCGGCGCGCCCACGATCGTCTCGCGCAGCAGCAGCCTGCCGGAGGTCGTCGGCGACGCGGCGCTGCTGTGCGACCCGCACGACCCCGAAGACTTTGCCGATGCGCTGCACCGCGTCCTCACCGATGCCGTGCTGCGCGACGACCTGCGACGACGCGGCATCGAGCGCGCCACCCACTTCTCCTGGGACGAGACGGCGCGGCGCACGCTCCAGGTCTACCGCACGGCGGCCGGGGGCTGAGCTCGCGCTATGGGGCTTTCGTCGCGGTCGGGCTTGGGCCGCTGGTGTCCGTGGCGGTCGGGCTCGTGGCAGTTGGGGTTGCGACGCTGGTGCTCGTGGCGGTCGGGCTCGTGCCGGCGCGGTCGGTCGCCGTCGGGGATGCGGCAGTCTCCGGCGCGACCGTCGCGGCGGGCGCGATCGTCGGCGTCGGGGCTTGCGGTGCGGGCTGTGCCACCGGCGTCCTGCCGCCGAGATCGATGGCGGTGTCGGCGGCGATATCGCTCAGCCGCGAGAGGAAGCGCTCGACCCGATCCGATCGGTCTTCGAGCGCCTGGAGCTGCGCCGAGCGCTGGACATCGGCGGTGGCGAGCTGCTGGAGCTGGTCGCGGCCGGTGCGCAGCTCGGCGGCGAGGGTCGCCTGCTCGCGCGCCGCTGTCTCAAGCTCGGCCCGCGTCTGGTTGAGCGCCCCGAGCTGCCCGCGCACCTCATCGATCGTCTCGCCGGAGGTCTCGGCCTGGCGCGAGACATCGGCCACCCGCGTCTCCAGTGCCCGCTTCTCGGCCTGCAGCGTCGCCACCTCGGCGCGAGCCCCAGCCAGATCGGCCGGCGTCTGCGGCGTGTAACCGAGCCACAGCAGCGCAGCCCCCGCTGCGACGAGCGACAGCCCGGCCGCGACGATCACCGTGAACAGCCAGCCGAGCAGGCGCAGCAGCGGATTGAGCCGCCGCATGCGTGGCGGGTCGGGCGTCTGAGTCATCGTGTCACGTCCCCCTATTCACCAGCCACGCCCAGCGCCGTCGAGCCGCCCTTTGTATCGATCGCATCCGGCACCCCCTGATAGATCGAGCGCTCGGCGACGATCGGCTGCGTCGAGCGCACCAGCATCGAGACCGCCTGCTGACCCGGCAGCGCCGTATGCACTGCCAGCGTGTAGCGCGACCCGGCGGGCATCACGAAGCTCTGCACCACAGTCTTGCCATCGCCGCCGGTGAGCTCGGCCGTCACCCGCGCCTGCTGCTTGCTCGGGTTGCTTACTAACAGGTACTGCAGGTAGCCAGGAGCGGTCCGGCCGTCGGCGAAGCGCCAGATGAAGGCTGGGGCGGTCGCGCCAGCGTTGGCGCTGCCCAGCGAGCCGCCGCCCCAGTACATCGCCCGCTCGACCGCCACCGCTCGATCGGCCTCGACCAGCGTCGCCACGCCCAGATCCGGCACAACCTCGTTGACCGGGATCGCCAGTCGCGTCGTCGGCGGGATGGCGTAGCGCCGCGTCAGCGATGTCCCGTCAGACGTGAGAAACGAGACCGCCACATTGCTGCTCTGGGCGTTGGGGTTAAGCACCAGCAGGTACATCGCAAATGGCTTCTGCGTCGTCCCCTCGGCGAAGTACCAGCGTCGGCTAAGCTCGGCGATCCCCGGCCCGGTGTGGAACCCGCCACTGCCGAAGATCATGGTGCGCTCGGCGACGATCGGCTGGGTGGCGATCACCCGCGCGCCAAAGCCGACGCCGGGCAGCTTATCGCCCACCGTCACCACCGTCCGCTGCTGCGGCGGGATGCGGACCTTCTCCTCGGCGGTGCTGCCGTCGCCCTTCATGTAGGTCAGCGTCGCATCGACCGGCACGCGCTGCGGGTTGAACAGCAGCAGATACGTCCGGCTCGCGTCGGTGGAGCCTTCGGCAAAATACCAGAGCCGCGACGGCGCAGCGATCCCCGGCCCGACGCTGAAATCCGCGCCGCCGGTCATGAATCGCTCGGCGATCATCGGCTCGCTGCTCTCCACGATCGTCGGCAGATCGGTGGTGGTCGAGATCACCTCGTTGAGCACCAGGTCGGCGCGCTTGCCAGGTTGCACCGTCGCCTCGCGCACGATCTCGCTCTGACCGGTTGGCAGCAGCCGGAAGCGCACCTGTGCCGCGCCACCTCCGATGTTCAGCACCGCCAGACGCTCGGCGTAGTCGCGCACATTGCCCTCGGCGAAGTACCAGCGGGCGCGTACCGTGGCGGCATTGGCGCGCTGCCGCAGCGCCGGCAGCGTGTCGCGCAGCGCCGATGATGGGTCGCTGACCTCGGGCGCCAGATCGGCGTGCGCGGCGATGTTGGGCACCACTACCCCAGCGCTGCCGACGCGATGCTGCCCGAGCGGCGCGATCGCGTAGGCCTGCCCGACCCACGCCAACAGCCCATCGAGCGTGGCGCTCTGCGCCGGGCTCGGCGCGCCGCTGCCGATCAGCGCGATGTGCACCGACGTATCGCCGCCCGCTAGACGCGGCACCAGCGCCGTCGGTCCGCCCACGTGCCCCTCGTAGATCAGGCCGTCGCGGTCGATGATGTAGTGGTAGGCCAGATCGTCCCAGCCGAGCACCGAGGTCTGGTAGGCAGCCAGCGAGCGCAGGTAGGGGAGCGTGGCGGCGAGCGCATCGCTGCCAATCTGGTGCAGCACAATGCCGCGCGGGGGCTGCCTGGTGACGCGTGCGGTCGGCGCTGGCGCGCCGCTCCAGTCGGCGCGCTGGACCATCGCTGGCGTCGGCGTCAGCGTGGCGATCGGCGAGAGCGGCACGGGGGTGAGGCCGGCAGCTCGCGCCGGGCCGGCGCCGCCGTTGAGCAAGATCAGCGCGATATCGCTCAGGACCGGCGAGGCGTTGGCGGCGGTAGCGGTCATGCGCGCCCGCAGCTGGATCGCCTGCGTCCCGGCCGCGAGCGGGATCGTCGCCTCGCTGGCCGGCGTGTCGCCCGAGTCCTGCGGTCGGGCATCGCCGGCGGTCAGCGGCTGCCAGTCGCCAAGCTGTAGCTCGGTCGGCCCGCCGCGCACATCGAGCGATAGCCCGGTGGCGGGCGGCACATCGGCGCGCCAGATCGCCGCGATCGAGTCGAGCGCGGCGCTGCTGGTGAATACTTTTGACTCGAAGATGCCAAACGCGCTGCCATCGGCTAGGCGCAGCTCGCCGTCCGCATTGCTGGTGACTTGCAGCCCGTCGCGCCGCGCGCCGCCGAGCCAGTCGCTGGCCCTGGTCAGCACCGTCCGCTCAATCTGCACCTGCGCCGGTTGGGCCGCGATCGTCCGCGAGCCAGGCGGCGCGACGAAGAGCGCGCTCGCAGTCAGGACAGCCAGGAGCAGACGATTCATAGGGTCTCCTCATCGAGGGCGATCGAGCGCGCCGAAATCGCTTATCCGCCAATCAATGCACCCGTGCAATTGGCTCATGACTATTGACGAGATCTGCATTCGCCAATACAGCAATCCTCTAGGAAAGGGGGAGATCGTGGGGACACCCAGAGGGTACCCGGCCCCCAAACCCCCGCGTTGCGCTTTGCGCGTGTACATCAAATGTATTAGGGCTCCTGCGGTTTGAGCGCGGCGTCCTGGTAGATATTGGCCGAGTTGTACAGGATCCAGCCGTCTTTTTTGCCATCGAAAGCCTCGACGGCATCGATCTGCGCCCGCACCATCTCGGGCGTGTACTCGACCAACAGACTCTTTGGCACCCAGATCAACGTGAAGTCTTGCAGCCATGGTCTGATCAGCGCCCGGTTGCCCTCGACCTGCTTGACGCCGGCCGCGATCGACTGCGCGATCACCTCGCCTGGGTGCTGCGCCGGGTTGTCAAACCCGAGGTCGCCGGGGGTGAAGTGCGACGGGTAGACCATGGGCATAATATAGTCGGTGTACTGCGAGAGAAGCTTGATATTCTGCCCGATAAGCGGCACCGGCCGAAACGCGGTGTTGCCAAAGACGTCGATCGAGAGAAACGCGCCTGAGCCGTTGATCGCCCGCTGCGAGCGCTTCAGCAGCTCGGCGATGTTAGCGTAGCGCTCCTCGGGCGTGCTCGTGCGCGAGAGCTTCAGCCGGTTCTTGTCGTCGGCGGAGAACTCCAGCGACGGGAAGCGCACATAGTCGTAGTTGATCTCGTCGAACCCAAGGCTGGCGGCTTCGGTGGCGAGCTGGATATTGTACTCCCAGACATTCTGGTTCCACGGGTCCAGCCACGAGTAGTGGATCCCTGGGGCCGGATAGTCGTTAAAGATGCCGCCGTTCACCGCATCCTGCGCAGCCCACTCTGGCTTGGCGTCGGCCAGCACGTTATCGTGGCTGAAGATATGCACGCGCGCGATAGTATAGATCCCGCGCCGCTTGGCCTCCGCCAAGATGGCCGGCAGGTCCATGTTCGATCGCGAGGTCTTCAGCTCTTTGACCAGCGGCGTCTGCGAGTCATAGTACACCAGGCCGAGGTCGTCGCGCAGATCCGATTTGAGGTCGATCACAATCGAGTTGAGCTCGGTCTTATCGATCGCGTCGAAGTAGATATTGAGCAGCCGCGGGTTCGAAGCGACGGCGGCGGTGACGTACAGCCCGCGCACCGTGAACGGCTCAAGCTTGATCTCGGCCGGCAGCTTGCCAGGCGCGATCGGCAGCACCTGCTTTTTGTAGCCCGGCGCGAGCACCTGCACAAATCCCTGCTCAGGGATGCCCTCCAGCGAGAACGTCCCGTCGGCACTGTTGTCGATCCTGGAGAACGCCACATCGCTGCCGTCGGCGGTGGTCGTGGCGATCACGGTCGCGTTCACCACCGGCTTGCCGCTCTTGGCGTCGATCAGCGTGCCGTTCAGCGTATCTGGCCGCAGCACTGCGTCGAGCGACGTCGTCTTTTCGAGCGGCTGGCTCAGCTGCGCGTACCCAGCGGCCGCGATCGTCACCGTCGCCGCCTCCGGCACGCCGGTCAGGCGGTAGCGGCCATCTGTGCCGGTGGTTCCCGTGGCGCTGCCGGCGCTGACCTTCGCCCCGGCCACCGGTTTGCCGCTGTAGCGGTCGGTCACCGCGCCATCGAGCCAGGCCGGCCGCAGTGCCACATCCATCGCGGTGGTCCGCGAGAGCTGCTGCGTCAGCAGATCGTAGTTCGCCTGCGAGGTGGTCACGACGAATGTCTCTGGCAGCCCGCTCAGCGTGTACCGCCCGTCAGGGCCGGTCGTCGCCGAGATCGTGTCGCTGGCCTTGACCAGCACGCCAGGCAGCGGCTTGCCGCTGTAGCTATCGGTCAGCAGGCCGGAGAGCGTGTTCGGCCGGATGGCGATCGTCTCCAGCGTCACCGTCGGCGCCTGCGGCTTTTCCAGCTGCGGCTTGTTGGCCAGCGCCAGATCGATCGGCTCATAGCCGTTGGCGCTGACCACCAGCGTGTCGCTCTTGTTCCAGCGCGCGAGCTGATAGCTCCCGTCGGTGCCAGTTTTGATCGTCTCGCTGCCGAGCGTCAGGTTCGCCGCGGCGACCGGCGCGCCCGTATAGGCGTCTTTGATCGTCCCAGTTATCGGGACCGGCGGCCCGCCACACGCCGACAGCACAAGGGCGAGCGCCGCGCTCGCGCCGACTGCCATGAGACGCAAATATGATCGCATGATTGAGTATCCCATCGGGCAAAAGCTACCGCTGTATGCTGCTTTTCCACCCTCGTTTGCTACCTAAACCGTTCGGCGTATGATAAAGGCTTGACACTTGCGTGTCAAGGCACATCGAGCATCGACCCACGTCTACCTTTTCTTGCCGCCCAGCAGTGTGCCAAAGATCCCCCTGACGAGCTCCTTGCCGACCGACGAGTTGACCATCCGGCCAGCGCCCTTGGCGAATGAGTTGAGCATGTCACGCTGCTCTTTTTGCGCCTGCGCGGCCGCCCGCTCCGCCTCTTTCCGCTGCTGCTCGGCGATCTTGGCATCTGCCGTGCGCTGTCGCTCAGCCTCCTTGGCGGCTTTCTCAGCATCTTTCTGCTGCGCCACAGCGGCGATGGCCGCGTCCTGCGCCGCCTGCGCCGCCGCCTGCGCCGCCGCCGCGCCCGCCGCCCGGCCCTTGAGCAGCTCATAGGCGCTCTCGCGATCCACCGTCTGCTCGTACACACCCGCCACGATCGAGCTCGCCATCAGCGCCTTGCGCTGCTCGGGCGCGATCGCGCCGATGTGGCTCGCCGGCGGCACCACAAACGCCCGCTGCACGATATTTGGCCGGCCCTTCTCGTCCAGAAATGAGATCAGCGCCTCGCCCACGCCCATCTCGGTGATCGTCGCCGCCACATCTACCTCTGGGTTTGGCCGGAAGGTGTCGGCCGCGCTCTTGACCGCCTTCTGGTCGCGCGGGGTGAAGGCGCGCAGCGCGTGTTGCACTCGGTTACCGAGCTGCCCGAGCACGTCGTCTGGAATGTCCAGCGGGTTCTGCGAGCAGAAGTAGACGCCAACGCCCTTCGATCGCACCAGCCGCACAACCTGCTCGATCTTGTCGAGCAGCGCTTTCGGCGCGTCATCGAACAGAAGATGCGCCTCGTCGAAGAAGAACACCAGCTTCGGCTTCTCCGGGTCACCGATCTCCGGCAGCTGCTCGAACAGCTCAGAGAGCATCCATAACAGCAGTGTGGCAAAAATCTTGGGCGACTGCATCAGCTTGTCGGCCGCGAGGATATTCACTACCCCGCGACCCGCGCTGTCGGTCTGTATCAGGTCGGCGAGGTTGAGCGCCGGCTCGCCAAATAGCTTGTCGCCCCCCTGCTCCTCGATCGTCACCAGGCCGCGCTGGATCGCGCCGACGCTCGCCGCCGAGATGTTGCCGTACTCGGTGGTGAATGTGGCTGCGTTCTTACCAACGTAATCCAACATCGAGCGTAGATCTTTGAGATCGACGAGCAGCAGCCCGTTGGTGTCGGCGATCTTGAAGACCAGCGAGAGCACGCCGGCCTGCGTGTCGTTCAGGTTCAGCAGCCGCCCCAGCAGCAGCGGCCCCATCTCGGAGATCGTGGCCCGCAGCGGGTGCCCCTGCATGCCAAACACGTCCCAAAACGTCACCGGGCAACCGGCCCACGTGTAGGCAGGCAGACCCAGCTGCGCGATCCGCTCATCGACGCGACTGTTGCCGCCGCCCGGCTGGCTGATGCCGGAGATATCGCCCTTGACATCGGCCATAAATACCGGCACACCAAGCCGGCTGAATTGCTCGGCCAGCGTCTGCAGCGTGACCGTCTTGCCAGTGCCAGTCGCCCCAGCGATCAGCCCGTGACGGTTTGCCAAATTCGGCAGCAGCACGATCGATTCGTCCGCGTTCTTGGCGACTAGCATCGGCGCGATCTCAGCCATAGATAACCTCATTATTACGTTGTGGGTGCAAGTATGCTCTAGTGTACCATACTGTGCCCAAACCACTTGCGAAGACCTGTGGTACAGTGTGCCAAGTGGCCGCTATAGCAATCTTATCGGAGTAGAACAGGGATGGTCTCGGGGGCTGCGCCCCAACCCCTGCGTTGCGCTTCGCGCGTTTCCATAGCACATAGGATTGCGATATCATCTGCTTCCCGCATGGGCTAGCATTGGGATGGTGAGAGAAGAACCGTTCAATGACATCGTTGCAATCTCAGGCTATTGTCGTCCGCGAGCCAGGGCGCGTGGCGGTCGAGCGCGTCAGCGTGCCAGCGCCGACGCCACATGATGTTGTGGTGCGCGTCACCCACTCATGGATCAGCCCGGGCACCGAAGGCTCGTTCATTCGCGGTGAGCGACTCGACGGCGAGACCGCGCGGCGACCCACTGACCCGCTGCCGTTCCCGCTCGTTCCCGGCTACCAGAAAGTCGGCGTGGCTGAGTGGGTCGGCGATGCGGTCAGCCACGTCGCCGTCGGCGAGACCGTGTTTGCCGCGATGTCGCGGGTGGACGATGTGCTGTTCGCGGCCGGCGGCCACGTCTCGCCCGCCGTCACTCCCGCCGATGGTGTCTGGAGCCTGCCACAGGACAGTAGCCCGCTAGCCTTCAGCGGACTGGTGCTGACGCAGGTGGGCTACAACTGCGCCATGCGGCCCACGCTCGCGCCCGGCGATGCTGCGGTGGTCATTGGCGATGGACTGGTCGGCCACTGGTCGGCGCAGGCGCTCCGGCTGCGCGGCGCGCGAGTGCTGCTCGTCGGCCGCCACGAGGCCCGCCTGTCGCGGCTCGCGCCGGAGCAGGGCATCGATCGGCTCAACAGCCGCTCGACCGAGCTTGTTGCGGCGGTCGGATCGTGGGCGCCGGAGGGGATTCAGGCTGTCATCGACACCGTCGGCTCAGTCGAAACGATCGTACAGCTGCTGCCGCATATGCGCCGTCAGGGCCATCTGGTCTCTGCCGGTTTCCTCGGCGCACACGGCGCGATCGATATCCAGCAACTCCGCCCCCGCGAGCTGACACTCCACGCCCCATCTGGCTGGACACGCTCGCGCATGGACGCGACCCGCGATCACATCACATCCGGCGCGCTCCTCACCGAGCCACTGATCACCCATCGGTTTCCGCTGGCGGCGGCGGCAGATGCGTTTGCAGTCGCGCTCAACGACCGCACGGCGCTCGGCGTGATTATCGACTGGGAATAGGAAGGTAGTATGAAATCGCTTCAGGTCACCGGGCCGGGCGCCGCAGTCGTGCTCGACCTGCCGATCCCCACACCAGGGCCAGGCGAGGTGCTGCTGCATATCGCCGCAGTGACGACCTGCCCGCAGTGGGATCTGCACCTCAAACACAACGAGCCGATGTTCGTCGGTCATCAGTTCCACTATCCGTACCCGCCAGGCCAGCCAGGCCATGAGGCCACCGGCACGATCGCGGCGGTCGGCGACGGCGTGACCGCGCTTAGGGTCGGCGCGCGCGTGAGCACCTGGACAGACCCGGGCCATCGCCGGCCTGGCTGCTATGCTGAGTATGTGCTGCTCAGCGCCGGCGATGTTATCCCCGTGCGGCCGGATCTCGCAGCCGAGGCCACGGCTTCGGTCGA
>JAYUUK010000056.1:0-2028 GCA_043754595.1 Roseiflexaceae bacterium
GGTTGACCCGGCGCTGCGGCGGGGTCGCGCCGCTCACCCAGCGCGAGCGGATCGGGTCGGGTGCCATACCAGCGCCATCGCCGCGCCGCCACAGCAGCGCATCGTGGCGGAGCTGCACCGCGCGCCCCTTGCCATCGGGGCGGATGACTTCCAGCAGCCCGGCGCCGGCCAGCAGCTCCACTAAGGATTCGAGCAGCGCGGCGTAGCGTTCTGGTGTGAGCCGCTCATCGCCGAGCGCCGGCCAAGCGCGCTGCGAGCGCAAAAAGCGTCCAACCGCCGACCCGATCGTCAGCTTGGCTCCCCCTTGCGCGAGCGGTTCATCGGGCAATGCGAAGAAGCTCGCGGTGCGGAGCAACTGTTTCGCCTCGTCATCATCGATCCGCCAGCGATCGTTGACGGCGGCGTTGTAGGTCTTGAGCCAGGCGCGGTCATCGACGCTGAGGGCCGGCGCGTTGATCGCCAGATCGCGCCGCAGATGGTCAAGCAGCGTGCGGAGCGTGCGCTCGCGCTGCTCGGCGGTGGCCTCGGCGAGGACGGGATGCGCCTGCCACAGATCGTCCTCGTGGCACAGCTCGGTCAGGCCGGTATAGTCGATCTGGAGCAGCCCGCACTGTTCCAGATTAGGCTGCACCACGCGCCAGCTGCGGCGCAAGTCCTCATAGATCTGATACTCAAGCAGCAATTCGAGCGCCTGCTCATTTTTGCGACGGGCGCCGGTGGTAATGCCTGGCGATTTGGCGTACACCATTTCATCCAGCGCCAGCGTCTGCCGCACGCGCCGCGCGATCGTCGTGTGGTCGAGCGTCGCGTCTGGGCCGAGCGCCTCAAGCGTCCGCGCGATAGCCGAGCGCAGCATCGCCACATTGGCGAAATCGTTGAAGTGCCCGGCTTGCAGCGATGCGTCCTGGCGGTTATCGGTGAAGCTCAGCAGCTTCTGGGCGGTGCGATCCAGGTCGGAGGTGCGCAGATAATCGATGGTGGCGGCCGAGAGCAGCGTGGTGGCGGTGCTGCGGCTCTCGCTGCTCAGGCTGGAGAGCTTGGCGAATTCCTTCTGCTGCCCGCTGTAGACCACGCCGCAGCCGAGGCATACCTGAAACGGGGCGGGCAGGAACCAGCACGGCATGGCCTCCGCCGCCGATGCGGCGAGCGATCCGTCCGGGCGTACGAAGAGCTGGAGCGGAAGCTGTTTGCGATGCTTACTGCTGATGGTGCGCTCGCCGCGCCTATTCACCGAAAACCAGTGGTCCGGCAGCTTATCGAGCTCATCGTCGGTCCAGACGTCATCGCCCACCAACAGATAGCCGGTCAGCGCATCGCCATCATCGCCGCGCTGCTGTGGGGCGCGCGGCAGCAGCGTATGCTGCTCCTGATCGTAGGCGCACAGCGCGTAGTGCTGGCCGCACTCGCGGCAAAAGACCTGTGGGTAGAGCAGCTCGTCGCCGCTCGGGCCGTGGACGAAGCGCTGCCCTTCGAGCGAGAGCGTGCGCTGCGCCGCGGGCGCGATCGTGGCGTAGACCGAGCCGCCCTGGGCGAAGAACTGGTGCAACTTGAACGCGAACGGCGACCGCGTGCCGGCGTCCTGGCGGCTGCCGAGCTGGAAGAAATGCTGGATGGCGGTGGTGCAATCATCGATCGGCAGCTCGGTGTACGCCGCGAGCCGCCGCGCACCCTCGGCGAGACTGATCGGCACGGCGCGGGCGAAGCTGCCATCGTCGCAGGTCGTGATGCTGAACGTCTCTTCGATCCAGGCCGCCAGCGGATGGGCGGTGAATTGGGCGGCGCTGAGCGTCGGCAGCGGCGCGCGGAGCACAGCGCGCAGCGCGCTCGCCGTGGGCGTGCCGAAGCTGGTGACCGTCCGGGTCAGGGTTTCGGTCACGACGTGCTGCGGCTCGATCGGGGTGCCAAAGATCGTGCTGGCCACCGCCGCCACCGCCCCGCGTGCATCGCCAACGCCGCTCGCCATCGTCGCACTGGTGCCGATGCAGGTCAAGTTAGGGTTTGCGGCACGCTCGCGCAGGCGACGCACCA
>JAYUUK010000057.1:0-17928 GCA_043754595.1 Roseiflexaceae bacterium
CGTCGTCTGGGCGGCCTGCGTCTGATCGGGCGGCCCGATAGACTCTGGCTGGCGGGTCGGCGCCACGACCAGATTTGGCGCGGCCAGTGGCTCGGTTGGCGTCGGCGAGAGCGATGTCTGCGGCAGCGGGGTGAGCGTCGGGGCGAGCCGGCTCGGATTGATCACTTCGAGCACCTGCGTCGGCGCGCCGCCAATGCGGGTGGGCGTCGGTGTGCCGAGGCGGCTGCGGGCGGTGGCGGTGGCGCGATCATTGCTCTGGGCCTGCGCCACTTCGGGCGCGAGCGCCGCGAGGCCGAGCGGCATGCCCCACGGCGAGTAGTTGGCGCGATCCTGCGCGAGCAGGCTGAGCGCCGAGGCAGCGTTACGCGGCTCGAGCATGAACGGCACGAGCATCGTGACGCAGCCAATGCTGAGCAGCGCGAGGAGCAGTGCGATGAGCACCACAAGCCGCAGCGAGTCAGATCGACGCGCGGATCGGTTGGGTTGAGTTGGCGTGGGTATGCTCATCGGTAGAGACTAGCGTGATGGTGAATGTCGAACCGTGTCCAAAGACGCTCTGCGCCTCGATCCGGCCCCCCTGTCGCTCGACAAGCAGGCGCGAGATGGCGAGCCCGAGCCCGCTGCCGCGCTCGGGGGAGTTGTTTCCCTCGACGCGGTGAAATCGGGTGAACAGCCTGGCAAACTCCTCGGGCGGGATACCGATCCCCGTATCGCTGAACGATAGCTGGACGTGGCCGGGCGACTTCGTGGCGGAGATCGTCACGCCGCCCTGCTGCGTATAGCGCCGCGCGTTGTCGAGGAGCTGGAAGATGACGATCGTCAGCTGCTCGCGGTCGGCGAGCACCGGCGGGATATCGTCTGGGATGGCGACGCTGACCGACAGCTCTTTTTTCGCGAACGCCTTGCGCATCGGCGCGAGCACATTCTCGACCGACGCCCTAATATCTTGCGGCTCGAGATTAGTATCGAGGGCATTTGCCTCGATATTAGCGACCATGATCATGTTCTTGACGATCGCGCTCATCTGATCAACTTTGGCGTTCACCGACTCGAGCAGCTCTTTTTGCTCGCCGCTCAGATCGCCGACGAGGCCGCGCACTAGCAGCTGGGTGTAGCCGGAGATCACAGTGAGGGGCGAGCGGAGCTCGTGCGAGATCGTGGCGATGAACGTCGTCTTGGCCTGGTCGACGGCCGCCTCGGACGAGATATCATGGAGCACGATGACCTCGCCGAGCACCTGGTCGCCATCGGCATTGACCGGCGCGCGGCTGAGCCGCATCACCGTTTCGCCGAGCCGGTAGTGGTCTGGCGGAGCGATCTCATCGCCGTAGGTGAACATGTTTTTCTGCGTCTCGACGCGCTCGAGCGGCAGCGAGGCGAAGCTGCGGCGCACAAGGTGCCAATCGTGCAGGCTGAGCATCTCCTCGGCGGCGGGGTTGGCGAGGATGATATTTTGCTGCCGGTCGCAGACCACCACTCCGTCGGCGATCGACTGCAGGATCGCCCGCCGCTGGCTAGCTTCGTCCTGCACGCGGGTGAACAGCACCGCGTTGTACAGCACGCTGACCGCCATATTCGCCAGCGCGTTGAGCGACGCCTCGTTAGCGCCGGCGAACGCATGTGGCGCACGGTGGCCAAAGATCAGCGCCCCGGCCGTCGGCTGCTGTGCGGCGATCGGGGTGATCATCACGCTGCCAAACCCAGCCACGTGGCCCAGCCCAAACGAGGCCAGCCGCGGCTCGCGCTCCGGGTCGAGCAGCTTCGTGCTTTTGGCGGCCACGATCTCGCGCAGCAGCGGGTCATTGACCGAGACGCGCACGTTGCGCAGCGCCAGGACCTCGGGCGGCGCATCATCGCGGACGTGATAGCCAAGCGCGCCATCTTCGATCAGCAGCGCGAGCACCTCGGTGAACGGCACAAACGCCTCGACCGCGCGGCCGGTGACATCGAGCACCGGGCCGATCTCGATGGCGCGGTTGAGCTCACGGCTGGTGCGGTAGAGCTGAAACAGGTGCTCGGTCATCTGGTTGAAGGCGACGGCGAGCTTGCCGAACTCATCGGTCGAGGTGAACGCGGTGCGGCGCTCCAGGTCGCCGGCGGTGACCGCCTCAGCCGTCTCGACCAGGGCGCCGAGCGGGCGAGTGATGCTGCGCGCGATCTGATAGCCGAGCAGCACCGAGCCGAGCGCCAGCGTCAGCGCGATCGCCAAAATAGTATTGCGGCTGATCGAAAGCGACTGCACCTGAAAATCGCGGGCGAGCGCCACCGAGAAGTAGCCGACCTGCGAGTCGGCGATCAGCAGCGGGCTGTAGGCCGCCAGGTAGCCGCGCTGATTAATATTGACATCGAAGATCGACCGCGCCTGACCGGCGCGAAGCGGCGCGATCGCCTGCTGGTCGATTGTCAGCGTGGCGAGCTGTGCGCGCGGGACGAGCGTCGAGCCGATCGCTTTGCCTTCGAGGTCGTAGAACGTCGTGAGCGCCGCGCCGCTGCTCTGCTCGACGCCGACGAGCATGCGATCGACTTTCATAGCCACCAGTGCGCCGCCGACCACCGCGCTGCCGCGACGGATCGGGACCGCCGTGTAGAAGTACGGCTGGACATCGGGCGCGAAGTAGATCAGATTGGAGAACTTATCCACCGGGCTGGTGACTTGAGAGGCGACGATCGCATCCACGAAGGCGGCTCCCGCCAGATCCGTGCCCTGGATCTGCGCCGGCGGCACATCGGGGTTATCGTCGACGCGCTGCCAGTCCAGCAGCGCCTTGCCGCTCTGGTCGAAGATGATCAGGCGGTCGAAGTTGAGGTTAGGGTTGCCGACCCCGACGTTATAGTAGGGGGCGATCGCCGAAGCCAGGGCATTCGGGTCGCTCATCGCATCGGCCACCGCCGGCGTCGCGCCGTTGGCGGGGGCGTAGGCCACGGTGCGCAGAAATTCGAGATTGTTGCGTTCGGTGCGCACCACCGAGTCAGATGTGCTCCGCGCGATCTGCGCCAGCTGGCTTTGCAGCCGCTCCTCGAAGGAGGCGGCCGTCAGCCCAATCGCGATCGTCGCCCCGACCAGCATCACCAGCAGGGTGAGCGCAAGGTACGGGACGATGATCTTGTAGCGGATATGCGATCGGAGGGTATCGAGCAATCTTCGCATAAATGCCTATCGCCGTTCATCACGGAAGGTGGTCTCGGGCAACAATATACCAAAAATACTACCAGAGCCCTCTTCGCTCTCGACCCAGATAATCCCGTTGTGCGCTTCGGTCACCAGGCGGCAAAATGCCAGACCCAGGCCAGTGCCGCGGACGTTGGTGCCGCGCACCTGCCCAAATTTTTCGAAAATCCGCTCGCGGTAGGCGCGCGGGATGCCGCGGCCGCGATCGTGTACCCAGCACAGCAGCCCGCGCGCCTCGCGCGAGATCTCGCGCAGCGGCAGCGCGGCGGCGCTCGGCAGCACGGCGGCGCCGAGGGTGACCGCGCTGCCGAGCGGGGAGAACTTGATCGCATTATCGATCAGGTTGAGGAAGACGCGCTGCAGCTTCTCGCCATCGACATAGATCGGCGGCAGATCGTCCGGCAGGACGCGCTCCAGCGCAATTTTCTGCCCGGCGGCCGACGCGTTCAGCCGGTCGAAGACCCGCCCGACGATCGCATGGAGATCCACGCGCTGCCGCTCGATGATGACGTGCCCCTGCTCCATTTTGGCGATATCGAGCAGCGTGTTCACCAGATCGAGCAGCGTCTGGCTGCCATCTGCGGCGATGCTGAGCAGCTTCTCCTGCGTCGGCGCGAGCGGCCCGCCGATGCCGCGGCGCACCATCGAGACGCCATTCATGATCGATGTCAGCGGCGCGCGCAGATCGTGGACCAGCATCGAGGTGTAGTCATCGCGCAGCTCCTCCAGCTCACGCTCCTGGCTGACATCGCGCAGGATCAGCAGGCGGCCATAGGTTGCCCCGCTCGCATCGCGGACCGGCAACTCGAACAGCCGTACCACCCGCGGGTGGCCGCTGAGCGTCAGCTCGGTGACCGACAGATCGCCCATCGCATCGGGACGGCGAGCGACCTCGTGGGCGCGGCCGATGATCTCGCCGGCGACGGCATCGATCGGGCGGCCGACGAGCGCGCTCATCGCCCTGCCGCAGATCGCTGCGGCGCGCAGATTGGCGATCTGCACCACATCGTCGGTGCCGGCCATCACGATCCCATCGGCCGTCGAGTCCAGGATGGCCGCCAGCCGATCGCGGCCGCCAGAGATTTGCTGGAACAGCCTGGCATTTTCGATCGCCACGCCGATGAACGCCGCCATGCGCTGTAGCCGCTCGGCCTCATCTTCGGTGAATGCGCCATCGAGCTTGTTGAGCAGCTCGACCACGCCGATCACCCGCCCGGTGAGCAGCATTGGCGCGCATAAGATCGAGCGCGTGACGAACCCAGTCTGCTCGCCGACCTGTTGATAGATCCGCGGGTCGTTGAGCGCATCATCGACGATCAGCCACGACTGACGCGCCGCCACGACCCCGACGATGCCTTGCCCGGCCGGGACGCGCACGCCGGCGAGCTTCTCCTCGCCGCCCTCGATCGTCATCACAAACTCCAGGTCGCCGGTGCCATCGTTCTGGAGCAGCAGCGAGCCGGCCTCGACGTTGAAGTATGAGCGCAGCTGCTGCACAACGAGCCGGTAGACCTCGCGGGTATCCAGCGTCGAGGTGATAGTGGCGGCGATCTGATTGAGCGTGGCGAGCTCCTGCGCGCGGCGGCGGGCGAGCTCCTGCTGCCGCAGCGCGGCGGCGGCGAGCGCCAACATACCGGCGTAGGCATCGAGCAGTTCGACATCCACGCCGCAGATCTCGGCCGGCAGCGACGATGCCGCGATCAGCACGCCGACGGCTTTGCGCTGCGCGACGAGCGGCGCGGCGAACGCCGACGCGATCTGCGGATCGCCTATAAGCCGACCGACCGCCGCGAGATCGTCAACGGCGACTTGACCGCCGACGTGCGCATCGAGGATCGCTGCGATCGAGCCAGGCAGCGCCGCCTCCGTCACGAGGCCGATGCCATATGCGGCGAGCGCCGGCAGATAGGGCGGCTGTGTGCTGCCGAGGATCAGCAGCCCGAGACGCGCGTGCGGCAGCGCGCCGCTGAGATCGCCGAGCAGCCCGCCGACCAGATCGTCGAACGAGGTCGCGGACGCGACAAAACCGCTCAGGCGAATGAGCGGAGAACTCGTCTCGGCAATATGTTGGCGTTCGTGGTTGGCGATAGTGGTCATAAAGTCACGAGCGCTCGATTAGCCGCGAATTGACACTCTTCTCCCTATTATAAAGCAAGAAGCGAGCGTGATCGCTCGCTTCGGTTTACAACATGGTGACATTCAGCCAACGCTTTGTAACGATACTGTCATCAGAGGTGCGCGGGAAAGCTGTACACCTTCGGTGTGCGCGCTGCGCCTCAGCGTGCTAGGCCGCCGCGAGGTACGGTGAGCCGACCGCGATGTAGCCGTAGCCGGCCGCCACTAGCTCGTGGTAATCGGGGATCATGCGTCGGCCATCGATCACCAGATACGGCGGCTTGACCACCTGCTCGATCGTGCGCGAGAGACCGCGAAACTCCTCCCAGTCGGTCGAGATGAAGACCATCTGGCTGCCGTCGAGCGCCTCGCGGACCGAGTGATGGTAGCTGATTTTCTCGAACAGATGGTTCTTCTCGGGGTCGAGATAGCGCTGCGCCTCGTGGATCGCCATCGGGTCATAGGCGCGGATCTCGCGCACGCCGCGCGCCAGCAGCGCCTCGACGACCTTGAGCGCCGATGAGTCGCGGATATCGTTGGTGCGCTGCTTGAAGGCCAGCCCGAGCAGCGCGACGGTCTTCTGGTTGAAGCTGACGCCGCCCTCGCGCACCGCCCGCTCGATCAGATAGGTCTTCTGGTACTCGTTGATATCGTAGACCGACTGGAGCATGCTGGTAGACTGGCCGGAGCGTTTGAGTTGATAGATCAGGCTCTGGATATCCTTGCCGAAGCACGACCCGCCGGCCCCATTCGAGACGTACGACCCCCAGGTGGAGATCCTGGCGTCGGCGGTGACGCCGCGCTTGAGATCTTCCATCCGAATGTTCGGGAAGGTCTCGCCGAGCCGCGCGCCGACGCCGTTCCAGAACGAGACGTACGTCAGCAGCAGCGTGTTGGCCACATACTTGATCGACTCGGCGGTCTCGGGGGTCGTCTCGATATAGCGGATGCGGACGTGGTTGACGAACTGCGAGTAGATCCGCCTGATGATGCGAAAGTCGTCCTCGGTATCGGCCCCGACCACCACGCGGTCTGGGCGGCGCGACTTCTCGACGGCATCGCCCTCCGGCAGAAACTCGGGGTTGGATGCGACGCCGGCATTTGGCACGTTGTACTCGCGCAGCGCCGCCTCAAGCTTGCGCGCCGTGCCGATCGGGACGGTGCTCTTGTTGATCAGCACCACGCGGCGGGTATCGCTGCGGCTAGCGAGCAGACCGGCGAGAAACCTGGCGGCGTCAAAGTAGTAGCTGAGGTCCGACGATCCATCGGGTTTGGGTGGCGTGGGCAGGCAGAGGAAGATCGCGTCGGTGCCCTCGATGACCGATGTGATGTCTTCGACGAAGAACAGATAGCGGCCGAGATTCTCTTTGATGATCCCCGGCAGCCCTGGCTCGTTGACGTAGCCATTGATCTGGTCAGGGTCGCCGGAGCGATAGGCGGCGATGCGGCGGGTGTCAATATCGTAGGCGTAAACCTCGTGGCCGTACTCCGAGCAGACCGCCGCGTGGGTCAGCCCGACGAAGCCGGTGCCGGCGACAATTATTTTCATCCTTTGTATCCTTTATTCGCCGCCTGTGCGGCGGTACGAAGTACGTTCCTCATTGGAGGATAAACGGAGAACGATCGGAGGCTGCGCCCCCGGCCCCCCATACGCAACACGCGTGTTTTCTGCGGCACCGCGCTGCGCCCCAGCTACGAGGCGACGAGGGCGTCGCGCAGCGCGAGCAGGAAGCGCTCGTTCTCGTCATCGGTGCCGAACGAGATCCGGATATGGCCTGGGACGCCCCAGCCAGAGATCGGGTTGACGGTGAAGCCGCGGTCGAGCAGATCGGCGGCGAGCGCCGCATCATCGCCGACGAAGACCGCGATGAAGTTGGTCTCGCTGGGGATGGGGCTCAGGCCGAGCGCGGCCAGACCGGCCATGAAGCGCGCGCGGGCGTGGTCGGCGTGGTTGCGCGAGCGGGCCACGTGGGCCTCATCGCCGAGCGCTGCCAGACCGGCGGCCTGCGCCAGCGCGTTGACGTTGAACGTCGGGCGGGCGCGGTCCAGGTAGGCGATCACATCGGGGTGGCCGAAGGCGTAGCCGAGCCGCAGCCCTGCGAGGCCATAGATTTTGGCGAAGGTGCGCAGCACCAGCAGGTTCGAGCGTCCGCCGCGGATCTCGGCGAGCGTATCTGGGAAATCCTGGCGTGTGGCGAACTCGACGTACGCCTCATCGGAGACCACCAGCACATCCTCGGGGACGCGCTGCAGCAGGCGGGCGAACTCGGCTGCGCCGTTGGTGGTACCGGTGGGGTTGTTGGGGTTGCACAGCAGCAGCAGCCGCGTCCGCTCGGTGATGGCGTCGGCCATGGCGTCGAGGTCGTGGGTGGCATCGCGCAGCGGCACGCGCAGCGGCACGCCGCCCATCTGCGTGGTGCGCAGCAGGTAGCTGATAAACGAACCCTGCGCCATCACCGCCGCATCGCCCTCGCTGAGGAATGCCGAGCACACCAGGAAGACCATCTCGTCCGAGCCATTGGTGCAGAGCACCATCTCCGGCGCCAGATCATACTTGGCGGCCAGCGCCTGCCGCAGCGCCTGCGAGCCGGCGTCGGGGTAGCGGTGCAGCCCGCTCGCGGCCGCCGCGATCGCCTGAACCGCGCTCGGCGATGGGCCGAGCGGGTTTTCATTCGACGAGAGCTTGGTGATGCCGGCCGGCTGCGCGCGAGTCAGCTTTGGGTTTTTGTAGGCTGGGAGGTTGAGGATCGACGGTTTGAAATACATGCGCGGTCTCCTGTAGCGGCCGCAGCGCCTGACGCGCGGCCAGATCTCCATATGGTATCAGCGGCTCACGCTGTGACGAGCGAGGCTGTGCGCTTCGCGCATGGACAACTCACGTAGGATTGGTATAGGCCGGCAGCGCCACCAGAAACGTGCTTCCCACGCCGACCTCGCTCTCGGCCCAGATCCAGCCGCGGTGGTGGGAGACGATCTGCCCGCTGATGAACAGGCCGATCCCCAGACCTTTGCCGGCGTAGTCTCGGCCGCGGCTGGGGCGGGTGAACAGCGTGGCGACCCGCTCCGGCGGTATACCTGGCCCATCGTCGCTGATAGCGATGACCGCGAGCGGCGCGCGCTCGGCGATAACTGGGGCGGTGGCG
This sequence comes from Roseiflexaceae bacterium, assembly GCA_043754595.1. Taxonomy (GTDB): domain Bacteria; phylum Chloroflexota; class Chloroflexia; order Chloroflexales; family Roseiflexaceae; genus JAYUUK01. Next base: position 8,428 of record JAYUUK010000057.1, read on the forward strand.
AGCGCGGCGAATGACGGGTGGCGCTGCGCGAGCGCCTCGGCCTCGGCGCGCCAGACCCTGACTGCGATCGCGGCGCTCTGCGGCGTGTAGCGCAGCGCATTGCTGAGCAGATTGGTCAAGACCTGCCTGACACGCATCTGGTCGCAGTCCAGCGGCAGTGCGTCAGCCTCGGCATGGAGCGCGATGCGGCGGCCACCATCGCCTGCGGCGAACTGCTCAACTGCCCGCTGCGCCAGCGCCACCAGATCGGACGGGCGGGGCGAGAGCGTGAACTGGTCGGCATCGATCCGCGAGACATCGAGCAGATTATCGACGAGCTGCAGCATATGTTCGACCTGACGGGCCAGCAACGCGAACCCCGGCGTCGGCGCGGCCGCCTGCCGCCGCATCAGCAGCTCGGTGTAGCTCTGGATGGCCGCGAGCGGGCTGCGGAGCTCGTGCGCTGCCACCGCCAGAAAATCATCTTTGGCGCGGTCGAGCCGCTCGATCTGCGTCACATCGCGAAACTGTACCACGGCGCCCTCGATCTCGCCCGACTCGCTGAAGACCGGCGCGCCGGATGTGGCGACGATCGTCTCTGGGCCATCGCCGACCCGCAGCAGATGGCGAAAATCGTAGAACACCTCGCCGGCCAGCGCGCGGGCGAGCGGCAGGCGCTCGGCGGGCAGCGGCGTGCCATTGAGCTCGCGGATGCCATAGTAGTCTGGCATATCGTCGAGCGACTGATCCTTGGGGAAGCGCTCGATCCCCAGGATATCGCGGGCGCGCTGGTTGGTGAGCACCATACGCCCGAGCCCATCACAGAAGGCCACGCCCTCGGCCATGCTATTGATCAGCGCGGCGAGCTTGCGCCGCTCGATCTGGCTCTCCTGGTAGAGCTGGATATTGGCGATGGCGAAGCCGATCAGATTGCCGATCATCATCAGCGTCGTCATCTCGGTCTGGTCGATCGTCGCCTCGCTGCCGTACAGACTCAGCACTCCCACCACCGTGCCGCCAGCGAGCAGCGGCAGCTGGAGGCAGTCGGTCAGGCTGGCCGGCGCGCCATACGCCCACTGCGGCGATCGGAGCGGGCCGCGCAGCGGCTGGGCGTAGCGGATCACCTCCTCGGCAACCGAGCCGGCGATCTTGACCACCGGCGGCTGGCCGGTGGCCGCCGCCGGACCGATGGCGGCGATAGTGGTCATCGTCAGCGCCGCATCATCGATCAGCGCGAGCGCCCCAGCCGCCGCCGACGTGGCGTTGACGATGATGCCAACGACGTTGGCGGCGAGCTCGGCGAGATCGGCGGTGGTGCTGACCGCCGTCCCGATCGCGCTGACGGCATCGAAGCGCCGCTGCTGCGCCGCGCTGGCCGAAGCGGCCTGCGACCTGAGCACGGCGCTGGCCACAAACGGGGCGATGACCTGCGCCCGCTCGGCGGCGACCGGCAGCACGGCAGCGGCGAAGCTGAGCAGTTCGATCGCGCCGACCTGCTCGCCGCCGCTGATCAGCGGGATCATCGCCGCCGCCGCGACATCTGGCAGCGCTTCGAGGTAGCGTAGCATCGCGTGGCGCGCGCGCAGCCCACGCGCCATGGATGTTGCGCGATAGCTGGCCGCGCCCCACGCCGCGAGCGCAGCGCGCTGGCGTAGCGCAGCGCCGACGAAGCCATCGCCGCGCTGCAGCGCGAGCGCCGCGAGCGGCCCAAGCGCCGCGAGCGGCATGTGTGCGCTGCCGAGCGGGCGAACCATTCGTTCGCCCGCTGCAACCTGCTCGGTGGGCGACGGATGGGCGGCGACGCCCCAGAGCACGATGGCACCATCCCAGCCGATAGTTTCACGGATCTGCGCCGCCAGCCGGTCGTCGAGGGAGGTGATGAAGGATGCGGCGAGGTCGGCGGCCAGAGCCAGCACCGCCGATGGGATATCGGTCAGCGACGACGGTAGCTGTGCGACAGGGTGGATGGCCGTGACATCCTGGTCAGAAGCTTCCACTATCTGGCTCCAGAGTAGCATGGGCGGCTCACAGGCAGCCATCGTTGGCGCTCCAAATTATAGCACGTCGGGCTGTGGCGGTGCGCGCGGGCCATTCCCTTGACACGGGATCACCGGTAGTGCTACAATTCACAAATCCGTCCAAGCGATCGACGGGATATTTGGATTCTTCTCTAGGGTAGGTTCGGAGGCGAGCGTGGAACGAATCGAACCACCGCCGGATGTCGTCGTCCGCCGGCTGCCGTTATACGCCCGCAGTCTGCGCTATCTGCTCACCGAGGGCAAAACATCGGTCTCGTCGCAGGAGCTCGGCGAGCGGATCAACGTCACGGCAGCGCAGATCCGCAAAGATCTTTCATATTTTGGCGAGTTTGGCAAACAAGGCATCGGCTACGACGTCGGCAAGCTGCTCGACCAGATCGAGAGCATTTTAGGTCTCAATCACGAGTGGCCGGTGGTGCTGATCGGGATCGGCCACCTCGGCGAGGCCATCGCGCGCTACGAGGGCTTCCAGCAGCAGGGGATCAAGATCGCCGCGCTCTTCGACAGCGACGCCGACAAGATCGGCACGATCGTCAACGATATGCCGGTCCACGACTTCGCCTCGGCCGCCAGCTTCATCGCCGCCAACGGGATAAAGATGGCGATCATCGCGGTGCCCGCCGCCACCGCGCAGGCCGTTTCTGAGCAGCTCATCGCCGCCGGGGTGCGCGCCATCCTCAGCTACGCGCCCACCGTCATCCAGGTGCCAGAAGACGTCTGGGTGCGCTATATCGACCCAGTTGCGGTGCTGCATAGTATGACGTACTATCTTGCGCGCGGCTGATATACAGCTGAGATGCCAGGCAATTTCTTTACAAAGCATACGCGATCTTTTATAATGAATGGGTCTACGGCATTCCAAATACCGCAGACGCCCGCACGGCTGGACTGAGAGATGATCTCTCAGTTCTTTCATTTTTTTGCGCGTCTGCAACGTTCGCAGCTCGCGCCTGTGGTAGAAAGTATCGGAAGATGAGCGACAAACCTGCATATCTCACCCGCGATGGCCGCACAAAGCTCGAAGTCGAGCTCGAGGAGCTCGTGACGCTTGGCCGCAAGGATATCGCCGAGCGGATCAACGCAGCCAAAGAGCTCGGCGACATCTCCGAGAGCGGTGAGTATGAGGACGCCAAGAACCAGCAGGCGCATCTTGAGGGGCGCATCCGCGAGATCAAGAGCCTGCTGTCGCGCGCGCAACTGATCGAAGATGAGACCATCATCGGCAACGCGATCCACGTCGGCTCGCGGGTGACGGTCAAAGTTGATGGCGAGGACAACGACGAGACCTACACTATTGTGGGGAGCGCCGAGGCCAAACCGCGCGAGGGCAAGATCTCCAATGAGTCGCCGATCGGCGCTGCGCTGCTCGGCAAGCGGCTGCGGCAGAAGGTCTCGGTGCAGACGCCGTCCGGTCCAATGAAGCTGACGATCGTCAAGATCCAGTAGCGCTGGCGCGCTGGCGGTGAGAGAGCACGTGGAATTTAACGAACTTCAGCAGCAGCGGCTGATCAAACTCGAGCGGCTACGGGCCGCCGGCATCGACCCGTACCCGACGCGGGCGGAGCGTAGCCACACCATCGCCGCCATCCTCGGCGCGTTTGATGCGCTGGCCGAGGCCGGCGCGCGGGTGGTCGCCAGCGGTAGGATCGTCGGCGCGCGGCGGGTGATGGGCAAGCTCGCGTTCGCCCATATCGAGGACGAGACCGGGCAGATCCAGCTATGGATCAGCCGCGCAGACCTCGGCGACGAGTGGTTCGAGCGCTTTCGCGATGACCTGGACACGTTCGATATCGTGCAGGCCAGCGGCACGCTCAGGCGCACCAAGACCGGCGAGGCCTCGATCCTGGTGACCGAGCTGACGCTGCTGGCCAAGGCGCTCAACCCGCCGCCTGAGAAGTGGCACGGCCTGACCGACAGCGAGGCGAGGCACCGCGAGCGCTACCTCGACTTGATCGTCAACCCCGAGGTGCGGCAGAACTTCCGCACCCGCGCCACGCTCATCCGCACCATGCGCCGGGTGCTTGAGGAACGCGACTTTCTCGAAGTCGAGACGCCGACGCTCCAGCCGATCTACGGCGGCGCGACGGCCAGGCCGTTCGTGACCCACCACAACCAGCTGCACCAGGATCTCTACCTGCGGATCGCCGTCGAGCTGTACCTCAAGCGGCTGATCGTGGGGCAGATGGGGCGGGTGTTCGAGATCTCAAAAAACTTCCGCAACGAGGGCGTGGACCAGACCCACAACACTGAGTTCACCATGATGGAGTGCTACCAGGCGTTTGGCGACTACCGCGATATGATGGAGATCGTCGAGGAGGTCTGCCGTCTGACGGCCATCGCGCTGACCGGCGGGACGGCGATACCGTACCAGGGCACGACGATCGACTTTGGCCCGGCGTGGCGGCGGGTCTCGATCCCCGAGGCGATCCTTGAGCGCACCGGGCTGGATATCCTGCAGCTGACCGAGCTTGACGCGCTGCAGGCGGCGATCGCCTCGGCTGGTCTCCGCGTCGAGCGCAAGGGGCCGTGGAGCAAGCAGGTGGACGCGCTGATCGGCACGTTCATCGAGCCCGATCTGGTCCAGCCGACGTTTCTCTGCGACCACCCGACGGCGATGTCGCCGCTGGCCAAGCGTCACACCGACCAGCCGCTGACCACCGAGCGCTTCGAGGCGTACGTGGCGTCGTTCGAGATCGGCAACGGCTACACCGAGCTGAACGACCCGCTCGATCAGGAGCAGCGCTTCATCGAGCAGGGGCGCGACGCGGCCGCCGGCGACGACGAGGCGCACCAGATGGACACCGACTATCTCAACGCGCTGATGTACGGCATGCCGCCGACCGGCGGGCTTGGCATCGGCATCGACCGGCTAGCCATGGTGTTCACCGACCAGGCGACGATCCGCGAGGTCATTCTCTTCCCACATCTGCGGCAGCGCGAGAGCTAACCGACACGGGTGCCGAGCGGCGACGGGTCGCGCCGCATCGTGGCATTCACCAACAGAGCGGAGGCTTAGATGCCGAAGTCATTCACCGTCGAGCGCGAAAACTTGCCGGAGGTGGTGCAGGGCTGGCTGCGGGCAGTCAATCTGAGCGAGCACGAGCTGGTCGAGCTGATCTTCACCGATGGCGAAGTGCTGCTGCGGCAGCCGACGAGCCCGCAGCTGCGCGAGTGGGCCCGCAGCATAAGCGACCGCTACGACAAGGCGTTCCGCGAGCTCGCCGGGCTGTAGGGAAGCCATCACTACGTATCTTACAAAAGATGATATCCTCGATCTGCATACTATTGCGGTGACCGAGCACGGCGGCAGATTTGGGATCGCCAGCCAGGATCGGCTGATCGCGGTGGTCGAGGCCCCGCAGCAGGTGTTGTTCGGCGCCGAGATCTACCTTGATGTGCCTGGCAAGGCGGCGGCGCTGGTGTTCCTGCTGCTCAAGAGCCGGCCGTTCGTCGGGGCCAACGAGACGACGGCGCTGCTGGTCATGCTGCGCTTCCTGGCGGTCAACGGCCACCAGCTGTCCGATTCAGTTGACAATAACGACCTGCTCTGGATCGTGCGCTCGATCAACCACGCCGACCTGCAGCGCGAGGGGCTCGAAGCCTGGCTGCGGCGCAACACCCAACTATGACAACTATACTGATCACCGGGCTGGACCTGCGATTTAGCTGGCTGGTGGCGGCGGCGCTGGCGGCGCAGCCGGGGACGAGGGTCATCGGCGTGGCATCTGCGCCGTGCGCCGCGCCCGACGGCGTGGCATTCTTCCGCTGCGATGACGCAGACGCGCTGCGGGCGACGCTGGCCGAGACTGGCGCGGAGACCGTGCTGCATCTGGACCAGCCAGCCGAGGAGGGCCAGCGGCGCGGCGGGGTGGCGCGGAGCGTGGAGCTGCTTGCGGCGTGCAGCGCGACGGGCGTGCGGCGGATCGTGATCCGCAGCAGCGCGCTGGTCTACGGGCCGCTCGCCGGCCTGCCGCTGTTCGTCCCCGAGACACAGCCGATCGCGCAGCAGATGAGCGGCGGCGCGCTGGCGGACTACGTCGAGGTCGAGCGGATCGCCACCGAATTCGCCGCGCGCCACCCGGCGATCGAGCTGGCGCTGCTGCGTTGCGCCGCGCTGGTGGGGGCTGGCATCAGCTCGCCACTGCTGCGCTATTTGGAGCAGAGGACGCCGCCGGTGGTGGCTGGGTTCAACCCGCGCGTCCAGCTGCTGCCGGCGCGCGATGCGGCCGTGGCGTTCGCTGTGGCGGCGCTGGCAGATGGCGTGCGCGGCCCGATCAACCTCGGCTGCGCCGCGCCGCTGACGCTGCGTCAGGCGATCGGGCTGGCGGGAGGCGCGTCGATTCCGCTGCCGGCCGCGCTGCTCAGCGCTGGAGGCGGGGCATCCCCGCTCGGCGCGGGCCGGGTCGGCGCGGTGTGGGTCGATGCGTCGGCGATGCGCTACGGCTGCGTCGCCGATGTGGCGCTGGCCCGCAGCGCGCTTGGGTGGAGCAGCGATGTGACAGACTCGGCCGCTGCGCTGCGGTCGGCGCTCGCCGAGCGGGTGTGAGCGGACGTCAGAGGCAGCAGCGTACGCGGCGGTATAGGGGAGTCTCTAGAAACGGAGCGAGCGATGACCGACGAGCCACTCAAGCCAAGACGCCCGCGTAAACCGCGCGCCGCGCAGCCCGACGCCGAGCCGACGCCAAAACGCCCGCGCAAGCCGCGCGTCGTCGCGCAGCCCAATTCGCCGCCAATGCCGACGACGCTCGGTAGTGATGCATCGTCGAGCGCCGGAGCGGCCGTCGATCTGCCGATCGGGGACGCTGGCGATGGCGGGCTGCGCGATGCGGTGGAGCACGACGTGCGGGCGATGGAGGTCGAGGTGCGCAGCTTGGACGACGACCCGCGGCGGCCAGGGTCGCGCGACCTGCTGGCGGATCTGCTGCGTCTGGTGCGCGAGAACCTGGCCTGGATGAGCGGCCCCGGCATCGAGCGGGTGCAGACCATGCTGCGCGAGCAGATCTTCAACGCCGACTACCTCGACCCCGATTTCTGGCGCGGCGTCGGGATGGTGCTGCAGTATCAGATCGACGAGACTCGCGCGCTGATCGAGCGGCGGCGGCGCGGCGACTACGCGCTCGACTCGTACGGGATGGATGTCGAGGCGATCGAGATCGTCAAGCCGATCGCCGGGTTCATCTACCGCTCGTGGTTCAGGGTCGAGACATCTGGCGCGGCTACGCTGCCAGCCGATGGCGCGGCGCTGTTGCTATCCAACCGCGGCGGCGTGCTGCCGTGGGACAGCGCCATGATCGCGATGGCATCGTTCGAGGCCGGCCCTGGGCGGCTGGTGCGCAGCCTGCACGAGCCGTGGCTGGCTGGGGTGCCAGGGGTCGCGCCGGCGCTGGCGGCGCTCGGGCAGGTTCCGGCGATGCCGGAGAACGCGGCGCGGCTGCTGAGCGACGGCGAGCTGGTCTGCGCCTACCCCGAGGGTGCGCAGGGCGCGGCGCGGCTATTCCGCAACCGCTACAACCTCAGCGGGTTCGCCGCCGAGCCGTACGTGCGCGCCGCGATCCGCCACGGGGCGCCTATCGTGCCAGTGGCGGTGGTGGGCGGCGAGGAGAGCTACCCGGTGCTGGCCAACCTGGCCCCGCTGGCGCGTCTGCTGCGCGCGCCCTATCTGCCGATCACGCCGCTGTTCCCGTGGTTTGGCGCGCTCGGGCTGCTGCCGCTGCCGAGCAAGTGGACTATCAGCTTCGACGCGCCGATCGCCACTGCGGAGTACGGCCCGGACGCGGCCGACGATGCGGCGCTGGTGGCGCGGCTGGCGGGGCTGGTGGAGGATACGATCCAGGCGCTGCTGGACAGGCGCACCGCCGAGCGGCGCTCGGTGTTTCTGGGGTGATATATGGTGCCCGCGCTTCGCCCCTACCGCGTCGCGCGCGTCGTATGGGCGAAGCACGCGCACGCATCAATTGCCGCGATGGATGCGATCCGGCGCGCTTCGCCCCTACCGCGTCGCGCGCGTCCGCCCCGCGCTACCAGGCGTAGGCTTTTGGTGCCTCGCCGCCCGGCCCAGGCCAGATGGCGTCGATCTTGGCCATGACCTCATCGGAGAGCACGATCTCGGTGGCGCGCACCGAGCCGTCGAGCTGCTCGATGGTGCGCGGGCCGATGATCGGCGCGGTCACCACCGGGTTATGCAGCAACCAGGCGAGCGAGACATCGGCGGGTTTCTCGCCGAGCTCGGCGCAGAGCTTCTCGTAGGCTTCGAGCTGCGGACGGAGCTTCTCGATCGTCTTCTGCTGGCTCTCCTCGGCTCGTCGACCCTCGGTGGCCTTCTGCAGCGCGCCGCCGAGCAGGCCGCTGCCGAGCGGGCTCCAGGGGATGATGCCGAGACCGTAGTGGCGGCAGGCCGGCACCACCTCAAGCTCGATGGTGCGGGCGTTGAGGTTGTACAGGCTCTGCTCGGCCACCAGCCCCATGAAGTGGCGCGCGGTGGCGGTACACTGCGCTGTGGCGATATCCCAGCCGGCGAAGTTGCTGCTGCCGACATAGACCACCTTACCCTCGCGGACGAGCTGCTCCATCGCCTGCCAGATCTCCTCCCACGGCGTGGTGCGCTCGATGTGATGCATCTGGTACAGATCGATGTGGTCGGTCTTGAGGCGGCGCAGGCTGCCCTCACAGGCCTTGCGGATGTGGTACGCCGAGAGGCCGCGGTCGTTCTGACCTTCGCCCATGGCGTTGTAAACCTTGGTGGCCAGCACGATCTTCTCGCGCCGCCCGCCGCCCTGCGCCAGCCAACGGCCAATGATCTGCTCGGTGATGCCCTCGCCGAGCTTCCAGCCGTAGACATCGGCGGTGTCGAAGAAGTTGATGCCGAGCTCGAGCGCGCGGTCCATGATGGCGAAGCTGTCGGCCTCGCTGGTCTGTGGGCCGAAGTTCATGGTGCCGAGGCACAGTCGGCTGACGCTCAGGCCGGTGCGGCCCAGATGGGTGTACTGCATCGATCGGTCTCCTCTGCTTGTTAGGTGCTGCGCGCATCATAGCAGACTCCGCGCCAGCGATGCCGCGCCGCCGGTCGCCGATCGCCCGACCGCTAGCTAAGGGTAGAAAAGGGAGGATCTCGGGGACACCCAGAGGGTACCCGACCCCCACACCCCCATATGCATCAAGCTTCTTTTCTGACGCGCTCGGCGCGGGGCGCTGCGGAAGTAATTTTTCTTTCTGCTGCTGCGTAGCAGCAGTAAAACCGGAGCTACCGCGCTGCCGCAGGCCACAAAAGCGCACCGCGCAGCGTCAAAACCGGTTCCGTAGAACAAGCTTGATGCACATGGGGGCTGCGCCCCACACCCCCGCTGTGCGCTGCGCGCGTTTCCAACGCACGTAGGATTGCTATCGTCAATAGTCAATAGTCAATGGTCAATGGTCAATGGTCAATGGTCAATGGTCAATGGTCAATGGTCAATGGTCAATGGTCAATGGTCAATGGTCAATGGTC
>JAYUUK010000058.1:0-5936 GCA_043754595.1 Roseiflexaceae bacterium
AGGCTGAACATGCCCATCCAAGCTGTGCCGTCGCTCTGCTCGATGTGCCCGCCGCCAGGCAGCGGCTTGCTGCGGTCGAAGACGCCGATGTTGTCCAGCCCGAGGAAGCCGCCCTGGAACACATTGCGGTCACCGGCGTCCTTGCGGTTGACCCACCAGGTGAAGTTGAGCATCAGCTTGTGGAATACCCGCTCCAGAAACGCCATATCGCCGACGCCGCGCTGCTTCTGCTCGATCTTGTAGACGCGCCAGGCGGCCCATGCTAGCACCGGCGGGTTGACATCGCCGAACGCCCACTCGTAGGCCGGGGTCTGGCCGTTTGGCTGCTGGTACCACTCGCGCCCGAGCAGGATGAGCTGCTGCTTGGCGAAGTCGCTGTCCAGCAGCGCCAGCGGGATGCAGTGGAACGCCAGGTCCCAGGCGGCGAACCACGGGTACTCCCAGGCGTCTGGCATCGAGAGGATCGCGCTCGTGTTGAAGTAGGGCCAGTCGCTGTTGCGGCCGCGCAGGCGCTCGGGCGGCGGCGGTGGCTGGCCCGGGTCGCCGCTGAGCCAGCGCGCCACATCGTAGTGGTAGAACTGCTTGGACCACAGCATCCCGGCGAACGCCTGCCGCTGGATCGCCCGCCGGTCGTCGTCCAGATCGGCGGGCTGGATCGCGTCGTAGAAGGCGTCGGCCTCGGTGGCGCGCAGCGCGAACAGCGCGTCGTGCGTCGTCAGCCAGGTCTCGTCCAGCTCGTGCGTCGGCAGCTCCTCGCGGCGTAGCCGCAGCCGCACCACCCGCGTCTGGCCGGGGGCGAAGCTGAGGCGGTAGTGGGCCGCGGCCTTTGTGCCGTGGCGCGCCGGGTTGGTGGCGTGCGTCAGCCCGCCGACGACCGCATCCCCGATCCCATCCTTGACGTACGGCGTCGGGTTTGGCGCGCCGTAGATCCGCTCCTGGTTGGTCTCATTTTCGGTGAACAGCAGATCGCCGAGGCCATCTGGGTCGCAGCGCAGCGCGTAGCGGCCGAGCGTGGCGTGCTCGGCGAGGATCGTCGCGTCAGTCGTCTCGGCGGGAGCCATAGCTGGCGCGTACAGCAGCGGGCGCATCACGTCGTCGCCCCAATTCCAGGTATTGCGGAACCAGAGCGTCGGCAGCAGGTCGAGCGTGGCGGCGTCCGGGCCGCAGTTCGTCACGCTGATCCGCACGCCGATATCCTCGGGCGCGGCCTTGGCATACTCCACCAGCACATCGAAGTAGCGGTCATCGTCGAAGATGCCGGTGTCGCGCAGCTCGTACTCCGGCTGCTCGCGGCTGCGGCTGCGGTTGGTGTCCACCAGGTCGGCGTAGGGGAAGGGGCGCTGCGGGTACTTGTAGAGCATCCGCAGCGCGCTGTGGGTCGGCGTCGAGTCCAGGTAGTAGTAGCACTCCTTGACATCCTCGCCGTGGTTGCCCTCCGGGCCGCTCAGGCCAAACAGCCGCTCCTTGAGGATCGGATCCTGGCCGTTCCACAGCGCGATGGCGAAGCACAGCCGCTGCTCTTTATCGCAGATCCCGGCCAGCCCGTCCTCGTTCCAGCGGTAGACCCGCGAGCGGGCGTGGTCGTGGGGGAACGAGGTCCAGGCCGAGCCGTCGGCGCTGTAGTCCTCGCGCACCGTGGACCAGGCGCGCTCGCTCAGGTACGGCCCCCAGAGCTTCCACGGCTCGGCGTCGTGGCGCGCGGCGCGCAGCCGGTGGTGCTCGGCGGTCGTCTCATCGTTGACCATCAGACGCGCGCCAGACGCTGCCGCAGCAGGTGGTCGGCCAGCACCAGCGCCAGCATCGCCTCGGCCACCGGCACCAGCCGCGGCAGCACCGTCGGGTCGTGGCGGCCGTGGATCTCGATATCGGCGGCGTCGCCGGACTGATCCACCGTCTGCTGGCGCTGCGCGATGCTGGCCGGCGGCTTGGCGGCCAGCCGCACGATAATCTCCTCGCCGGTGCTAATGCCACCGAGGATGCCGCCGTGGTGGTTAGTAGCGGTGCCGATGCTCCCGTCGTCGCGGCGGATGAAGCTATCGTTGTTCTGCGAGCCGCGCATGTTAGCCACGCCGAAGCCCTCGCCCATCTCGACGCCCTTGATCGCCGGGATGGAGAACATCGCCTTGCCGATATCGGCCTGGAGCTTGTCGAATACCGGCTCGCCGAGGCCGGCCGGCACGCCGCGCGCCCGCACCTCGACCACGCCGCCGAGCGAGTCCAGCGACCTGCGCGCCGCATCCACCATGGCCACCATCCGCTCGGCCACCGCCGGATCTGGGCAGCGCATCATATTCTGCTCGATGGTGGTCTCATCGATCACCTCGGCGCGCAGATCGCCGAGCTGCGCCGTCCAGCCGACGATGCTGACGCCGTGGAGCGCCAGCAGCGCCCTGGCGATCGCGCCGCCCGCCACCCGGCCGATGGTCTCGCGCGCGCTGCTCCTGCCGCCGCCGCGGTGGTCGCGGAAGCCGTACTTGGCGTCCCAGCTGAAGTCGGCGTGGCCTGGGCGGTACATGGTCTTGATGTTCTCGTAGTGTCCGGATTTGGCGTCGGTGTTCGTTACCATCATCGCGATCGGCGCGCCGGTGGTGCGGCCTTCGAACCAGCCAGACAGAATCGAGACCGTATCAGCCTCCTGTCGCGCGCTGGTCATGCGGCTCTGCCCCACCCGCCGCCGGTCGAGGTCGCGCTGGATCAGCGGCTCATCGATCGGCAGCCCGGCAGGGCACCCATCCACCACGCACCCCACCGCCGGCCCGTGCGACTCGCCCCAGGTGGTGAGGCGGAAGATCTGCCCAAATGTGTTGCCTGCCATAGAACGATCCTACTTCACGTGGGAACATACGTTGGGGACTGCGCCTCAGGCCCTGCCGCGCGCTGCGTCCATTCTGTCATCTTGTCACCGCTTCACCGCCGCACCCCAGCGCGCTCCACCACCAGCGGGATGGCCTTGGTCCAGCCGACGGTCATTAGGTGGACGCCGCGCACCCCTTCGATGCCTAGCAACTCCTGGGTCAACTCGGCAGCGATGGCGATCCCCTCCTGCTCGGGGTCCTCGGCGCGCGAGAGACGCTCGATCAGCGGCTCTGGCACCCGCGAGCCGGGCAGATGGTCGCGCAGGAATGTGGCCGACTGGGCCGACTTGATGATCATCACGCCGGCGATGATATGCGCCTGCTGGTGCAGCCCGGCGGCGCGCACATCGGTCATCCACTCGCGGAAGCGATCCATATCGAACAGGATCTGCGTCTGGATGAACTCGGCGCCGAACGCGATCTTGCGCTCCAGCCGTGCCACCTTCTCCACATTCGGGTTGGACACACCGCCGATGAAGATCTGCGGTGGGTCGCTGAGCTTGACGCCCGAGTCGAACGTCCCGCTGTCGCGCATCGTCCGCAGCATCTTGATCAGCTGGAACGAGTTGAGATCGAGCACATTCTTGGCCTCGGCGTGGTCACCGATCTTGGGGTGGTCGCCAGTCATGCACAGGAAGTTGGCGATGCCGCAGGCCGCGCCGCTGAGCACATCGGCCTGGAGTGCGATCCGATTGCGGTGCTGGCAGGTCATCTGCACGATCGGCTCGATCCCCATCTGCTGCAGGATGATCCCAGCGCCGAGCGCCGACATCCTGCCGAGGCCGCGCTGGTTGTCCGTCAGATTGATGGCGTCCACCGCGCCGCGGATGCCGCCGGCGAGACGCTCGAGCGTCGCGCGCGATGCCCCGCGCGGCGGCGCGATCTCGCCGGTGATCACCGGCTGGCCGGCCATCAGCCGCGCCTGCAATCCACTATACGTAGCTGTCATAGCCATATTGTAGCACGGCTCATAGCTCTCACTGGCCGCTCATCTGCGGCTGCATCCAGGCACGCTTCTTGCTCGTTCTATAAGTATATACGGGCGGCGATATCTCAGACATTCCATTCGTCATCGGCCAGCCGCCACAACCCCCTTTTTTCACGGTCGCCACACGGCGGCCGTTTTTTATGCCATAATAGCCACATATGCAGATCGTCATCGTCGGCGCCGCGGACACCGGGCGCGCCCCACTCACCGCCGCCATGTTGCGCCGCCTGCTGGCCGCGCCCCACCCGCAGGTCGCCGTCAGCTCGGGGGGGGTGCTGGCGGACGACGGGGACGCGCCGAGCACCGAGGCGATGGCCACCGCCGAGCAGCTCGGGCTCGATCTTTCGCACTATGTAGCGCACACCTACGCCGGCGAGCCGGCCGATCTGCTGATCGCCATCGACAGCGGCGTGGCGCGGGTGGTGCGGCTGCGCTTCCCGGATCGGGCCGGCGCGCTGGTCACGCTGGGCGAGCTAGCCGGCACCAGCCGCGATATCCCCGACCCGTTCAAGATGCAGATCGGCGCGTGGCTGCTGTACGCCGCCGAGATCGAGCGCGCGCTGGTCAGGGCCGTGCCGCAGATCGTGCGCCGCCTCGGGCTCGCGCCAGACGCCGCGCCAGATGCCACGTCTTTGGCCGACGCCAGCCCCGCTTCGCCAAATGCCACGTCTTTGGCCGCCGCCGCCGCCGCTTCGAGCGTCGCCAGCCCCGCTTCGCCAGCTGCCGCGCCTGCGCCAGATGTAGTGCCCGAACCCACCGTCGCCCCCGAGCGCGCCGCCGCTGTCGAGCGCATGCTGCAGCTGCTGGCATTCGTGCAGGCCATGCCGCAGGTGGTGGACTGGGGCGCGGCGCGCACGCAACTCGAACGCGACACCGAGCTGGCCGCCGCCGCCGCCGGCCCGTCCGATCTGGCGCCGGCGCTGCTCGGCGTGCTGCGCGCCGCGCTCGCGCTCACCGCCGCTCCGCCCAGGCCAGGGCAGGTCGCCGCCATCGCCGCCGCCGTGGCCGCCATGGCCGCCCCCGTCGGCACCGCGCCGCTCGCCGCGCTCTCCGGCGCGCTCGGCGGCTGGCCCGAACTGTAGCTATTTTGTTGCGAATCCGGACGGTTTAACCCCTCGCTCCAGTGCTACAATCGGCAGCAGGTCGCGCGTTATTCGCGGTTGCAACCGGTGGGCTGGAGGAAATCCCAATGCGTTTTCTGGTCGATCAGCGCTCGTACGAAGACATGATGTCGCGCAAGAGTCACCCGCGCGACTGCTACGTCCGCAATCACGATATGCTCCATCATCTATACGTCGACGGGGTCAAATACGTCGTGGCGCGCGCCGTCTACGACTGCATCAAGTCCGCGCAGGCTAACGATGACCAGGAGGCGCTGCTCCACCTGCTGTTTCACAAAGACGAGCTGGATCGGGCGGTGGCCGACGCGCGCAACCACGGCGTCGATGTGCGCACCGCGCGCGAACTTGGCGACCCGGCACCAAGCGACGACCTCGCGCGGCCCAAGCTCAGCAACTCATTTCTGCCGGTCGAGCCGCAGACGATCGAAGAGACCGGCATGAACCGGACGTTCCTCTACGACCACACGCTGCGGATCATCTACAACAAGGGGCGGGTCACGGGGGCCGAGCTGTCGGAAGAGATGGGCATCTCGTACCGGATCATCGATGTGCTGCTGCGCGACCTGCGGCAGCAGGAGCTCGTCGATATCGGCGGGCAGCGCGGCTACGGCGATATCAACTACGAGTACGTCCTGACGCCGCGCGGCAACATCGCCGCCACCGACGCCATGATCAAGACGATGTACACCGGCCCGTGCCCGGTGCCGCTCAACACCTGGATCGCGTCGGTCAAGGCGCAGACCGTCAGGGATGTGGTGGTCACGCGCAAAAACATCCGCGACGCGTTCGAGGGCCTGGTGATTGAAGAGGCGATCCTCAATCAGGTCGGCCCCGCCGTCAACTCGGCATCGTCGATGATGCTGTTCGGCTTCCCCGGCAACGGCAAGACCACCATCGCCGAGCGCATCACGCATCTGATGGGCGACGACATCTTCATCCCGTACACGATCTACTCGGACGGCGCGATCATCA
>JAYUUK010000059.1:0-2015 GCA_043754595.1 Roseiflexaceae bacterium
GAGAGCAGCAGGTACCAGGCAGTCCAGCTTCCGGCGAACCCCAGCAGCACCACGCGCAATGCATAGGCCGGCGCATCCAGCCCGCGCCAGCCGCCGCGCAGCCACGCCCAGCACGCGATTCCGAGCGCCACCACCGGGATAATGGCGAACTCGAGCACCGTGGTGAGCGCGTACTGGCGGTTGAGGATGTCGGGGACGAAGGCGGTGACATTGTACAGACCGATCAGCTGCTGGCCTTCAGCGGTGCGTCCGGCGTAGATTGCGGTGGTTGCGCCGATAATCGGCGCGCGCAAGAGCCAGCTCGTGATGGCGGCGGCCGCCACCAGACCCAGCTCGCGCCAGGCGCGTCGCCGCGCCATCCCGAGCAGCAGCGTGGCGATGCTCGCCAGCCAGAACGGCTCGGTCTGAGCCTTGATCAGCAGCGCGCAGGCCCAGAGCGCGCCGATCGGCAGGATGAGCAGCGGCCCCCAGCGGCGGGCCAGCAGCGGCGGGAGCAGCACGAGGCCGCCGAGCAGCGCGGCGAGCATCGGCAGCTCGCCGAGCACCTGCCGCCCGAGTATCAGCGTATTGAGCTGGGGGTAGCTGGGGAGCAGCAGCGCGACCGCCAGCGCGCCATAGGCGATACGCGCATTCCAGCCGCGCTTGGCGATCAGGAACAGCAGCGTCAGCGCGAGCGCGGTGCAGAGCGCGCCGAACAGCCGCCCTTGCCACAGCCCGACGCCAAAGATATGCATCAGCCAAGCGACCGGCAGCGTCACCAGCGGCGATGCGTTGAGCCCCGCCCCGATCGGCTGGCCGTCGAGCAGGCGGCCGTAGAAGCCGCGCTCGGTCCACAGGCGGGCCACGCTGAGCGTCCAGCCCTCGTCCCACCACGGCGGGATGGCGTCGAGACGCCAGATGGCCGGCACCAAAAGGCCACAAAAGATCAGGATCGGCGCACCGATCGAGCGGGCTGCTATACCAGACGCGGTGAGGGGCGAGCGATCAGTAGATGCGAGCATTGCAGCGCTCCAGTTCAGCGGTCAACAGCCGTTCCCAGGCATCGATCATCGCTGGCTCATCATGAAAGGTGCGTGCGCGAAGGTACGCCGCCTCGCCTCGTCGCCTCGCCACGATGGGATCGGCGAGCGCCGCACCGATCGCCAGCGCCCAGGCGAAGCGCGAATACTCGCTCAGCTCAGGCATACGTCCCTCTCTCGCACGGCATTTTCGAGCAGCCCAAGCAGCGCACGCGCCGTCCGTGCCCATGAAAACTGCGCGGCGCGGCGCAGCCTGGCCGCGCGCAGCTCATGGCGCAGCGCGTCGTCGTTGGCGCAGCGCAGCAGCGCGTCAGACCAGACCGCGCCGTCGTGTGGGTCGAGCAGCAACGCTGCATCGCCCACCACCTCGGGCAGCGATGTGGCGTCTGAGCAGATCGCTAGGCAGCCGCAGGCCATCGCTTCGAGCGGCGGCAGACCGAAGCCCTCGTAGAGCGAGGGGTAGACCAGCGCATCGGCGGTGTTGTACAACGCACGCAGCTGCTCGCCGCCGACCTCGCCGATTTGGAGCACCCGGCCGTGGAGCTGGTATCGCTCGATCAGATCGGCGATCGATGTTTCGCCAGATAAAATGCCGGCGGTGATGACGAGACGGTGCGGAATATACGCGGCCACTGCGCCAAACGACTCGACCAGCATGCGTATGTTTTTGCGCGGCGAGAGCCCGCCGGCGTAGAGAAAGAAAGGTCCGTCCCCGATCAGCGGCTCGACGATTGACCGTGCCAGCTCCGGCACAATCGGGCGAAACAGTGGGTCAACCGCGAGTGGGATGACGGCCATCTTCGCCGGATCGGTACCGCACCAGTGTACCGCCTCATCGGCTGTCCAGCGCGAGATCGCCATCACCCTGCTGGCTGATCGCAGCGAAGGCGGGATCGCCAGCCGCATGTACGCCGCGTCCAGCGGGGCGTACTCGCGCGCTGGGATCTGCGGCACAGGGAAGTACGCCAGGTCGTAGATCGTCACCACCGATGGGCC
>JAYUUK010000060.1:0-5899 GCA_043754595.1 Roseiflexaceae bacterium
GCGTACGCATGGATGCTACACACTTGGCGCTTCGGTGTCAATGGAGTATGCTGCGCCGAGATTAAGATCGGGGCGCGCAGCGCGTGCGCGCCCCAACGAGCAGACTACGGCGTGGGCGGGTACGGATATCCCGGCGACGCCGTGGCGTTTGTGCTGGGAGATGCTGGCGCAGAAGTGGGCGGGGGTGTCGTGGTAGTTGTGTCACAGCTCGCAACCAGCACAGCGATCGATAGGGCTAAAAGTATCCGACGCAGAATGATCATGTATGCTCCCAGATCAAGAAGGTTGCTGGAGCCGACCCATTGCGGCTTCCCAGCGCGCATCGCTTGCCTCGGGGGCGTGGTGCGCCACCGTCGCATCGAGATGCTGATCTAGTGTATCACGCCCCTTCAGGTTTTGCATCATCGTCGGCTGGACGTGGGCGCGGCGCGGCGCGGCGAGGCGGCGGCGCTCATTGCGCTCGCGGGCCTTGATCGCCAGACGCAGCGCCTTCTTATCGCCGTGCTTATTGACGGAGAAGCGCGTCGCCTGGCGCTTGCCGTGCTCGTTGATCCAGGTGGCCTCGTAGTAGGCGGTGTGGTTCTCTTGGAGCCGGCGGATGCCGAGATGGCCGCTCTTGTTGCGCACCACGCTGACGATGATCTGCTCGCTACGCGGCTTGCCGAGGCTCTTCTCGGTGGCATCGCGCCACTCGAGCGCGGCATCGAGCGACGCCAGCCGATCACCGTGCTTCTTATCGCTAAAAAACTTGCGGTGTTGCTTGCTCTTCCAGCTGATGCGGACGAAGTAGCCGACGGCATGGCTCTCCGGGTAATCCATCCGCGTGATACTCTTGTATTTGGACGTCCGTTTCTGCGGCATAGATGCTCCTGTGTGGATGCGGGGGTCTGCTCGACGCGCCGTGGCGGCGAGCGACCAGCGACGGTTCCATTCCTTGCGCTGTACGTACAGCAGCAGCAGTTGGTTTTCTCTCGATGCGGCTGTATCCGTTCTTGGATTTCCGACACATGCTGCGCTGAGCCCACTCGGCATTGTCGCTTCTCTATCGCTGCGCTGCCGCCTCATGTGATCCGCCCGAGCGTGGGCGCGCGTGCCGCTCGGGCGTGGGCCGCTGCGCTGTCCGGGCCATGGTCAAACAGTGCCCGGCGTAGAGACTAGTGTCCAAGTACCGGGTGCGGCCGATACGGCGCTTCGAGTAGCTGGCAGTCCTCGTCAGAGAGGCGGACCTCAAGCGCCGCGATGGCGTCATCGAGGTGATTCATCTTGCTGGCGCCGATGATCGGGGCGGTGACGCCTGGCTTGTGCAGCAGCCAGGCCAGCGCGATCTGCGCCATGGGCCGGCCGTGGCGCTCAGCCACCTCGGCCAGCCGATCGACGACCGCATCGTCCTGCTCGCCGAACAGCGCCTGCGCGTAGGCATCGCTGCGGGCGCGGACGGTCGCCTCGGCGTTGCGCGGCCGGCTGAGCACGCCGCGCGCTAGCGGGCTCCACGGGATGACCCCGACACCCATGTCGCGGCAGAGCGGCAGCATCTCGCGCTCTTCCTCGCGGTAGGCCAGATTGTAGAGGTTCTGCATCGTCACAAAGCGGCTCCAGCCGTGGCGCTCAGCCACGTGCTGCGCCTTGGCGAACTGCCAGGCGGCCATGCTCGAAGCGCCGATGTAGCGGGTCTTGCCGGCCTTGACCAGATCGTGCAGCGCCTCCATCGTCTCCTCGATCGGCGTCTCAGTATCCCAGCGATGGATCTGGTATAGATCGACATAATCGGTATCGAGCCTTTTGAGCGATGCGTCGATGGCGCTCATAATGTGCTTGCGCGAGTTGCCGCGGTCGTTCGGTCCTGGCCCCATCGGGTTGAAGACTTTGGTGGCGATCTGCACATCGTCGCGCCGCGCCACCTCGCGGATCACCCTGCCAACGATCTCCTCGCTGACGCCGAGCGAGTACATATCGGCGGTGTCGATGAAGCTGATGCCGAGCTCGATGGCGCGCTTGATCAGCGGGCGGCTGGCGGTCTCGTCTAGCACCCACTCGCGCCAGCTGCTGCTGCCGTAGGTCATCGCGCCCAGGCAGATGCGCGAGACTTTCATGCCGGTGGTCCCGAGGCGGATGAAGTCCATTGTTGTGATCCTCTTATTCCGTGTCGAAGCTGACCAGACCGATATCCAGCCAGGCCGGCCCGCGCGATGGGCGCAGCCCCCAGCCGAAGCGCCCCTGCGGTGTGGCGATCAGATACTGGTTGTCGATCCAGGCGATGAACCCCAGCGGCACCTGCGGCGGCCGGTCGGTGCGCCCCACGAGCGCCCCATCGATGGACCATGCCGCCGATTCTGCCAGCCAGCGGATCTCGTAGGTGTGCCAGCCATCATCTGGCGTCTGGAGCGGTGTTTCGTCGATCCTGAGCGCGCGCTGGATCGGCGGCCAGACCCGCGCCGCCAGCCGAGGGATGCGGCTGAGCACAATCGCGAGCGGTGCCAGCGGTGCAAGCCTAAGCGCTGCGGCGCCCGTCGCGTCGATGGTGGCCGCCTTCCAGCCGTGGCCCGCCACCCCTCTTGCCAGCGGCATATCGTTGGGCGGCGCGGCGTGGAGAAACCAGAGCGCCGCTGGGAGCGCCGGTAGCACCTTGCCGAGCGGCGAGAGCGGGCTATTCCACAGCCCAAATCCGGCCGTGCCGACGATGGTGCCGCCGAATCTGGCACGGACCGTCAGGCGGAGCGGCGGGTGCCAGGGAAACACAGCGCGGGCGATTGCAGGATAGTCATCGATCTGCGCATTGGCGTAGCGATGCTCCGTGGCCCCGGCGAGCGCCAGGCGCAGGCCATCGGGAAGCAGCGCCAGCGAGGCACTGCCGCCGTGGGTCAGCCGCCAGCGGGCGCTGGGGCGCGGGGGAAACATGTCAATCTGCTTAGGCACGACGCTACTATACCACCAACGCCGAAGGGCGTCGCAGCTGCGACGCCCTTCGGCGTTGGTGGTATAGTAGCGTCGTGCCTAAGCAGATTGACATGTTTCCCCCGCGCCCCAGCGCCCGCTGGCGGCTGACCCACGGCGGCAGTGCCTCGCTGGCGCTGCTTCCCGATGGCCTGCGCCTGGCGCTCGCCGGGGCCACGGAGCATCGCTACGCCAATGCGCAGATCGATGACTATCCTGCAATCGCCCGCGCTGTGTTTCCCTGGCACCCGCCGCTCCGCCTGACGGTCCGTGCCAGATTCGGCGGCACCATCGTCGGCACGGCCGGATTTGGGCTGTGGAATAGCCCGCTCTCGCCGCTCGGCAAGGTGCTACCGGCGCTCCCAGCGGCGCTCTGGTTTCTCCACGCCGCGCCGCCCAACGATATGCCGCTGGCAAGAGGGGTGGCGGGCCACGGCTGGAAGGCGGCCACCATCGACGCGACGGGCGCCGCAGCGCTTAGGCTTGCACCGCTGGCACCGCTCGCGATTGTGCTCAGCCGCATCCCTCGGCTGGCGGCGCGGGTCTGGCCGCCGATCCAGCGCGCGCTCAGGATCGACGAAACACCGCTCCAGACGCCAGATGATGGCTGGCACACCTACGAGATCCGCTGGCTGGCAGAATCGGCGGCATGGTCCATCGATGGGGCGCTCGTGGGGCGCACCGACCGGCCGCCGCAGGTGCCGCTGGGGTTCATCGCCTGGATCGACAACCAGTATCTGATCGCCACACCGCAGGGGCGCTTCGGCTGGGGGCTGCGCCCATCGCGCGGGCCGGCCTGGCTGGATATCGGTCTGGTCAGCTTCGACACGGAATAAGAGGATCACAACAATGGACTTCATCCGCCTCGGGACCACCGGCATGAAAGTCTCGCGCATCTGCCTGGGCGCGATGACCTACGGCAGCAGCAGCTGGCGCGAGTGGGTGCTAGACGAGACCGCCAGCCGCCCGCTGATCAAGCGCGCCATCGAGCTCGGCATCAGCTTCATCGACACCGCCGATATGTACTCGCTCGGCGTCAGCGAGGAGATCGTTGGCAGGGTGATCCGCGAGGTGGCGCGGCGCGACGATGTGCAGATCGCCACCAAAGTCTTCAACCCGATGGGGCCAGGACCGAACGACCGCGGCAACTCGCGCAAGCACATTATGAGCGCCATCGACGCATCGCTCAAAAGGCTCGATACCGATTATGTCGATCTATACCAGATCCATCGCTGGGATACTGAGACGCCGATCGAGGAGACGATGGAGGCGCTGCACGATCTGGTCAAGGCCGGCAAGACCCGCTACATCGGCGCTTCGAGCATGGCCGCCTGGCAGTTCGCCAAGGCGCAGCACGTGGCTGAGCGCCACGGCTGGAGCCGCTTTGTGACGATGCAGAACCTCTACAATCTGGCCTACCGCGAGGAAGAGCGCGAGATGCTGCCGCTCTGCCGCGACATGGGTGTCGGGGTCATCCCGTGGAGCCCGCTAGCGCGCGGCGTGCTCAGCCGGCCGCGCAACGCCGAGGCGACCGTCCGCGCCCGCAGCGATGCCTACGCGCAGGCGCTGTTCGGCGAGCAGGACGATGCGGTCGTCGATCGGCTGGCCGAGGTGGCTGAGCGCCACGGCCGGCCCATGGCGCAGATCGCGCTGGCCTGGCTGCTGCACAAGCCAGGCGTCACCGCCCCGATCATCGGCGCCAGCAAGATGAATCACCTCGATGACGCCATCGCGGCGCTTGAGGTCCGCCTCTCTGACGAGGACTGCCAGCTACTCGAAGCGCCGTATCGGCCGCACCCGGTACTTGGACACTAGTCTCTACGCCGGGCACTGTTTGACCATGGCCCGGACAGCGCAGCGGCCCACGCCCGAGCGGCACGCGCGCCCACGCTCGGGCGGATCACATGAGGCGGCAGCGCAGCGATAGAGAAGCGACAATGCCGAGTGGGCTCAGCGCAGCATGTGTCGGAAATCCAAGAACGGATACAGCCGCATCGAGAGAAAACCAACTGCTGCTGCTGTACGTACAGCGCAAGGAATGGAACCGTCGCTGGTCGCTCGCCGCCACGGCGCGTCGAGCAGACCCCCGCATCCACACAGGAGCATCTATGCCGCAGAAACGGACGTCCAAATACAAGAGTATCACGCGGATGGATTACCCGGAGAGCCATGCCGTCGGCTACTTCGTCCGCATCAGCTGGAAGAGCAAGCAACACCGCAAGTTTTTTAGCGATAAGAAGCACGGTGATCGGCTGGCGTCGCTCGATGCCGCGCTCGAGTGGCGCGATGCCACCGAGAAGAGCCTCGGCAAGCCGCGTAGCGAGCAGATCATCGTCAGCGTGGTGCGCAACAAGAGCGGCCATCTCGGCATCCGCCGGCTCCAAGAGAACCACACCGCCTACTACGAGGCCACCTGGATCAACGAGCACGGCAAGCGCCAGGCGACGCGCTTCTCCGTCAATAAGCACGGCGATAAGAAGGCGCTGCGTCTGGCGATCAAGGCCCGCGAGCGCAATGAGCGCCGCCGCCTCGCCGCGCCGCGCCGCGCCCACGTCCAGCCGACGATGATGCAAAACCTGAAGGGGCGTGATACACTAGATCAGCATCTCGATGCGACGGTGGCGCACCACGCCCCCGAGGCAAGCGATGCGCGCTGGGAAGCCGCAATGGGTCGGCTCCAGCAACCTTCTTGATCTGGGAGCATACATGATCATTCTGCGTCGGATACTTTTAGCCCTATCGATCGCTGTGCTGGTTGCGAGCTGTGACACAACTACCACGACACCCCCGCCCACTTCTGCGCCAGCATCTCCCAGCACAAACGCCACGGCGTCGCCGGGATATCCGTACCCGCCCACGCCGTAGTCTGCTCGTTGGGGCGCGCACGCGCTGCGCGCCCCGATCTTAATCTCGGCGCAGCATACTCCATTGACACCGAAGCGCCAAGTGTGTAGCATCCATGCGTACG
>JAYUUK010000061.1:0-17732 GCA_043754595.1 Roseiflexaceae bacterium
CCGGCTTCACCGGCGAGCTTCAGCAGGGCAGCACCGTCTATCTCCGCGCGCGTTGGTACAATCTCGCAGACCATTCTCTGGGAAGCGGACTATAATAGATGCCACTGGATAACAAATTCCCAGGACAGATCCTCCCGACCGAATAAAGTATCATCTCGATCTAACGAAATCACAGATAACGAGGTGAAGCATGGGCCTCCTTCGCAAAACCACGCGCTACCTGTTCATCGCTGTGTTGTTGGCGGGGTGTGCGAAAGCAACCCCACTTGTCAGCACAGGATTCTCCCCGCCAACGGTTCGCGAGGCAGAGCTGCTTGGCACGTGGAAAGTGACAAGCGATGTCTATCCGATAACCGAAGAGGTCACGCTCTTTGCCAATGGCCAATACCATCATCTTTATGATAGTCCGACACTGCCCTATCATTATGAGGGGCGTGGAAAATGGTGGTTAAAGCGGCAGCCCAATGGCTGTGTCTCCGTCTATCTTGACGGGATGCGCTACTATCAATCGGAGACCTACACCGCAGAGCATGGGAACCGAACGAGCACGGGGGTTACGCTACATTTTGAAGATCCGTGTGATCAGGCGATCAGTGAAATGCTCGGATATGTGCGGCTCGCTGTGATGGATGCGCCGAACAGCCCGCATGGGCTGATGCTGATATTCCCGCGCGACGACGTAGAGACAAGTCATGTATTGATGGAATGGAAAGCCGCTGCAGTCAAACCGGCTTCCCCTGTTGCGCCGTAACCGCACCAGCCACCCGCGTCCCCATCAGTACGCGGGTGGCTGGTGCTCGATACGTCAGCGCAGCACGGCCGAGCAATCCCACCCGCACCGCGACCTGCTCGGCTCGTCAGCGAGACCACCGGCGCGACGACCAGCACCGCGTCGCCCCTAGACCTGCTCGGCTCGTCAGCGAGACCACCGGCGCGACGACCAGCACCGCGTCGCCCCTACCCGGCACCGCCCGCGCTGCCCGTGTGGGCGAAGCAAGCGCTCGCCACTCCTCTCAGGATCGCGCGCGCTTCGCCCCTTCTGCATCGCCCCGCTACGCCCCACGCCGCTACGCCCGTCGTCGCAGCGCCAGGTAGACCGCCATGCCGAACACCAGGCCCCAGAACGGCGCGCCGATACCGAGCAGGCTCATGCCCGAGGCGGTGACGAGCAGTGCCACCAGCGCGCCATCGCGGGTCGCGCCCTCGGCCATGGCGCCGCTGAGCGAGCTGCCGATCGCGCCGAGCAGCGCCAGCCCGGCCACCGCAGCGCTCAGCGAGCGCGGGAAGCCGCTGAACAGGCTGAGCGCTGCGGTGTTGTACATGCCGCAGATGATGTAGAGCACGCCGGTGGCCACACCGGCCGTGTAGCGTTTGGTGGCGTCGGGGTGCGCCTCGGGGTTGGCGCAGATCGCCGCCGTGATCGCCGCCAGATTGACGCCCGAGCCGCCAAATGGCGCGCCGAGCAGCGAGATCAGCCCGGTGAACGCGATCGGGCCGTCCACGGGCGTGGTGTAGCCGGCATTGCGCAGCACCGCGAAGCCAGGCGCGTTCTGCGAGGTCATCGTCAGGATGAACAGCGGCAGCGCCAGCCCCAGCAGCGCGGCGGGCGAGAAGATCGGCGCGGTGTAGACCGGGATCACCAGCTGCGGCGCGATCGGCGGGATATGCAGGTCGCCGCTGAGCCACGCCACTAGCGCCCCCGCCGCCAGCGCCCCGATCGACGGCGCGCGAAAGCCGAGGCGGCGCAGCCCGTAGAACGCGCCGAGCATCGCCATCACCATCAGCGGCCGATCGGGCAGCGTCTTGAACAGATTGAGGCCGAAGCCGACGAGCACGCCGGTCAGCATCCCCAGCGCGATCGGCTGCGGCACCAGCCCCATCGCCCGGCCGAACACCCGCGTCATGCCCACCAGGGTGACCGCCAGCGACGCGACGATATAGGCTCCGACCGCCTGTCCCAGCCCGTAGTGCGGCAGGCTCGTCACCAGCAGCGCCACGCCGGCGGTGCTCCAGGCGGTGATGATCGGCTGCCGGTACCACAGGCTGAGCAGCAGGCTCGTCACCCCCGAGCCGACCGTCAGCGCCCACAGCCACGACGCCAGCTCGGCCTGCGTCAGACCCGCCGCCTTGGCCCCCTCGATGATGATCAGCACCGGCCCAGTGTACGAGACCAGCACCACCACCAGGCCCGCCAGCGCGGCCGAAGGGATCATCGCCCCTGGTAGATCGCGCAGATTGCGCCAGAACCCCCGCATCCCCACTCGCACGTTCGCATCCTTTTCTGGCTGGGTTCAGCACATCGACGGTGGACAAGTCGCGTCACATTGCATTATAATAGCGTCACGCCCTCGTAGCTCAGTGGATAGAGCGACGGTTTCCTAAACCGCAGGTCGGCCGTTCAAGTCGGCCCGAGGGCACCACAGTATACCGCATCCCAGTGCGATCCAGCGTCGTTACACCCCAGCACCTTTAACGCAAAATCGCCTCTGGTGCAACCATTGGTGCAACCATTATTTTGAAATGCCGATCTGCGTCCGCCCGGTAGAGGCGAGCCCGCAGCGCCCCCACCACGATGCGCAGCGCCAAATATGCGCCGGTTTAGGCAATTCGTTTGTAAAGTGTTTCCCGTGCGCGCCAATGCAAAAGGGTCAGGCAGCTGTGCTACCTGACCCTTTTGCCCTCACCTGTAAGTGCCACCGGCTGGCTCCTCTATTGTAGGTTACGCCTGCCCATCAGCTGTATCGGATGCGACGACTGACGGTGTGCGCAGGAGCTTGCCTACGTCGGCGACGGCTTGCTCGCGGACTTCGGCAAAACTATGTGCATACTGCCGGAGCGTAAAATCCGGCGAGCTGTGGCCCAAAATATTGGCGACCGTGCGCTCTTGTGCGAGTCGTTCGCGGTGTGTGTCGAGGATCGTCACCTATAGCTAAACGCAAAACGGTTGAGCGCACAACGGAGAACAGGAGCGCACTGGGATGCGCTGCATCGCCTCGGTGACCCGCACGGTACGCGCCGTCAAATCGACGTTGTGCCACCGCAGCCCGAACAGTTCGCCTTGGCGCAGTCCACAACGGATGGCGACGTGGTACAGCGCGGCGAGACGGTGTGGCTGTACCACGCCAGTCTTCCGATTGCGCTCAGCGGCATCGAGCGTGAGCAGCAGGACGTTCGCCTGCTCCGCATCACGTGCAGCTCAAGCAGGGTAAGTTCGGCTATTACTGCTCGGCGAATGGAAAGCATTTCGTTTGTGTCGATAGGGCGTGATCGTGCGATGCATGGAGGGGATGATGTGGCCAGTGGGATGGGAGGCACTCGATCAGTGGGGTGACGACGTCGCTCGCATCGAACCGCTCGCTGGCGGAGTGGCCAACGACGTGTGGACCGTGCGCGTCAACGGGCACCTCGCGGTCGGTCGTCGCGGTGTCAGGAGCGACGCTGATCTCGCGTGGGAGACCGAGCTCCTCAAACGCCTCGACCGTGCCGGTCTGACCGTGCCGGTGCCGATCCCGACGACGGACGGCCGGCTGTTCGCCGACGGTGTAGTGGTGATGACCTATGTCGAGGGCGGACCGCCCGAGACGGAGGCCGACTGGCGTCGCGTGGCCGACACGCTCCGTCAGTTGCATGGTTTGACGCCGGGGTGGCCGCAGCGCCCGTGCTGGCGATCGTCGACCGACCTCCTGCACGCCGAGACCGGGACGAGGATCGACCTCGGCGCGATGCCGCCTGAGGGCGTTGCTCGATGCCGAGCCGCGTGGGCGCGGCTCGTCGGACGTCAGACCTGCGTCGTCCACGGCGACCCCAACCCGCGCAACATCCGCATGACCGCAGATCGGGTCGCGCTGATCGACTGGGACGAGGCGCACGTCGACGTCCCCAACCTCGACCTGGTGATGCCCCACAACGCTGCCGGTCTCGACGACGAGATGCACGACATCGCCGCGCAAGCGTGGGCCGCATGGGAAGCCGCCGTCTGCTGGGACGACGAGCACGCAGTCAAGCGGCTCGCCGAAGTTCGAGCGGTCTGAGCAGCAGCGTGAGCGAGTGGGTGGAGTACAACTATCCTCTGTGCTGTGTAGACGCGCGAAGCGCACAGCGGGGGTTTGGGGGCTGCGCCCCAAGATCATCTTTTTCTACACGCGTAGGATTACTCTATCAGCGCCGATCGGCGCGTGGTGGTCAGCGCGCTTGCGCGCGAGTTCGGCGTGACGACGCGGGCGATCTGGCAGAGCCTGGAGCGAACGCACCGCCGCGTCGAAGATTGCCGATGAGCGCAAGCTCGGAGCCGTGCGCCGCGACGAACGCCTGAAGAGCGAGCACCGTCGGTAGCGCGAGGACTGGGGCGAGCTGGAACCGCCGCTCGACCCAGTGGGTGCGCAGCCACGGCAGCGCGACGATGCTCCCGCCAGCGGTGAAGACGCTAATGGGCCAGGCGGAATTGTGGCTGAAGATGCACCCAGACTGCCCGATTCTGTACCGCCCGTGGGAGCACGCTGATTCCGTAGAACGTCTCGGCGAGGACGAGCGTGGTGATTGCAAAGCTAGCGCCAGCGCGCATCGCCGTCAGCACCCGCTGGCGCAGCGGGTGATCCGCTGATGAAAAAAGCTCGGCGCGGTGGTCAGTTAGAGCACGCCGTCGATGACGTCGTGGCGGTTCCCATCATCTGGCAGCCGCTGCCAACGCACATACGTCCACGTCGCGTCGAGTGAACGGACAATCAACGTGTCGGTTTCGCGGGTGGCGTACATTGGAGATCGGGAGGACTCGCGCGCTGCGCCGCTAGTCCGCAAACAGCCGCCCGGTCGGCACGTCCCAGCCGGCGATGACGCTGCTGGGGATGATGGCGCTGGCGGTGTAGACCGCGATCGGGCGGTAGGCGTCGCCGTCGAGGATGAAGAGCTCGACGCTGCGGCTGGCTGGATCGGCGATCCAGTACTCACGCACCCCAGCGGCGGCGTAGGCATCGCGCTTCTCACGCCGATCGTAGCTGGCGGTGCTCGGCGAGGTAATCTCGACGATCAGGTCGGGCGGGCCGACGACCCGCCGCCGCGTCAACGTCGCCGCGCCATCGTTGAGCACGACGAGCACATCGGGCTGAATGATAGTCTCGAACGCCAGCTCGACATCGGTCGGTGCGGCCAGCACCCGCCCAAGCCCGGCGATCTGGACGATTCGAAACAGCTGATAAAAGAGCGTGCCACCGGCAAACTGATGATCGAGGATCGGCGCGGGGGGCATACGCAGTACTCCTTCGATAATCTCGTAGCGCGGCCCGTCGTCCGGGAGTTGCTCGTAGTCAGCCACGCTCCAGCGCCCGGTGGCCGGCGCGGGGATCAACGTTATCGCGCCGACGATCGGCAGGATATCGGCGGTATCGGTCGTCATGGCCGTGACTCCTTCGCATCGTCTGGCGCGCCGTTGAGGAGCGCATCACGCACACACAGGACGCGCCCTTCGGCTTGGCACGGCGCGCATCCTGGCATCGGCTGACATTGTAGCACGGCGTAGCGTATGACCGAGCCCATAGCATGCGGCATCTCGTGCGCGTCGCAGCTGATCTGCCGCAGACGCCTTGCGCCCCTGCCGCGTCTGCGCGGTGAGATCAATGGCCCCACGAGGAAGGGGTTTAACACGGGGCAGCAGCCATCGAACTCAGGATCAACCCCACTCTGGGTGTATGGTATGATCTCGCACCACATCGCAGAATTGCCTTGCATCGAGAGGTAGCAATCATGCCTTATGTTAAATGTCCCAACTGTGAAATACTATCTCACTGTTGGAGCAGCAGTTATAGAAGAAATGAGATTTGGATAGTACTCGGGAAGCGCGATCCTCGAACGAAACAACCTGTGAAACGGAAGCAAGGTATCTAGCGCGCGTAACACTCTCGGCATCTCGCTGCTACAAACATACCGCAAATTGCCAGCTAACAAGCGCGTGCACCCGACCGGCTGGATCGGAGCGATTTTGGCAGTTGGAAGCCGGAAAAGCCCATTCCTGATGATCCATTCCAGCCGGCGGCTGACGCGTAAGCCGTTAGTTCGCGCGCTCGAACAACCTTTCTCTCAAAACGTGATAGTATAACGTGACCAAGGCAGCGTGTTCACAGCAGAGGCCGCGCTTGAACGATACCGAATTGATCGCCGTTTGGGAGCACGAGGCGCAGCAACCCTTCGTTGGCTGGGACTTTTCGTACCTGGATGGGCGGAAGCGGGAAGAGCCACCACCCCTCCATTATGAACTGCGCGCGGCCACATTGATGCAGCAGGCCCAATCGGTGCTCGATTTAGATACGGGCGGCGGCGAGCAACTGCTGGCCTTGCGCCCGCATTGGCCGGCAACGATTACCGCGACCGAGGGCTACCCACCGAACGTTCGTTTGGCAACCGAGCGACTTACTCCGCTGGGGGTGCGGGTCGTCGCGGTCGAGTCGAACGAGACGGCCGTGCTGCCGTTCAGCGATGCGAGCTTCGGCCTGGTACTCAATCGCCACGGTGGGAGTATGCATATCGCCGAGATCGCGCGGGTACTCACGCCGGGTGGCACGTTTCTCACCCAGCAGGTGCATGGGCAGACCCTGCGTGATCTCCTCACGCTTTTCGGTGCCACGCCATCATGGCCGGACGCGACGCCTGCACGCTATCTCCCGTTGATCGCACACGCCGGACTCGACGTCGTCACGGTACGCGAGTATGCTGGTGCGGAAACCTTTGCGGATGTCGGCGCGCTCGTGTACTTCCTGAAGGCGATCCCCTGGCTGGTGCCAGATTTCAGCGTCGCAACCCACATCGCGCCGCTCCTCGCACTGCACACGCGCGTCGAACGCGGCGAGCCACTGCGGTTTACCACGCGTGGGTATCTCATCGAAGCGCGCAAGCCGATCGAATAAACACGATGCGGTCCAGGAACACCGTGCAGCCATTATTGCCAGTGCGAGAGGCTCCCCTCGATTCCTGCGTGCAGCGTATACTGCGCGTCGAAGCGCGCGGTGTGTTGGCGCGCCCGGGCCGTGTGGAGCACTTCGAAGGTGGCCTGTTCACGGATAGTCAACCGCCGTCCCCGCTGCGTGCGCGTGGTACACGCCGTCCGCACGGAACACGCCTGACAGTCGTCCGCCGCCAAGCTTCCGGAACGCTGTCCTCGGCAGACGGCGATGCCCCACTGCATCAGCGTCCCGGACGCTGATCGCCGCCGCCCCGCCACGCACTTGGCCCCACGCGGTCCTTCGCTACGCTCAGGACAAGCGCCGCTGATCGGCGCGCTGACCGTCGCCCCGCTCGTCGTCCGCCATCATTGCCACGCGGTCACGTCTGCCCCAGCCCGCACTGGCCTGATCCCTGAGTTTTGGAGAGGATACCATGTAACGTTCTTCCGCTCAGATAGCGCGTCGAACGTATGTTTGCCTGGCTCGGTCGCGATCGTCGATGAGTAAAGACGATGAACAACGCTATGATACATCGGAAGGTATGATCTATCTTGCATCGATTCGCATGCTGCTCAATCGGCTTTCTGGCCAAATACTGTTAGTTACTAAACACCCTCTTAGGCTCCTGCAAGATGCAGTTGGGCTAACTTCCACTTTGATGAGCGACCGAACTGGCACAGGAGCGCGGCGTGGCACAGCATGTGCCACATCCGAAGCGGGCGGCCAGCGTGGCCGCAGCTACAGTGGTGCGCGGCGCACCGGCGCTTGAGGAGATCATCGTTTGGAAATCACCCTTTGGTTTGTGATCGTTGGCGCGGTCTTCGTCGTCATGGCGCTGACAACATCGCTAGTGCAGCGTCTGCCGCTGAGCCCGGCGATGCTCTATCTGCTGATCGGCATCGGCATCGGGCCGGCCGGTCTCGGGCTGCTGCGGATCGACCCGATCGCCGATGCGGCGCTGCTCGAACACCTGACCGAGATCGCGGTGCTCGTCTCGCTGTTCACCGCCGGGCTGAAGCTACGCGCGCGGATCACCGACCGCATGTGGCGCATCCCACTGCGCCTGGCGGTGGTGGCGATGGTCGTCACCATCGGTCTGATCGCCGCCGTCGGATCCACCTGGCTCGGTCTGCCGCTGGGGGTGGCGCTGCTGCTGGGCGCGATCCTGTCCCCAACCGACCCGGTGCTGGCGTCTGATGTGCAGGTCGAGGACCCGAGCGACCGCGATCGGCTGCGATTTGGCCTGACGGGCGAGGCCGGGCTGAACGACGGTACGGCGTTCCCGTTCGTCCTGCTCGGCCTTGGTATGCTCGGCCTGCACGACCTCGGCGCGTTTGGCTTGCGCTGGGTGGCGGTGGATGTGCTCTACGCTATAGCCGCCGGGCTGGCGATCGGCTGGGCGCTCGGCGCCGGCTGTGGACGGCTGGTGGTCTACCTGCGCAGCCGGCATCAGGCAGCTGTCGGGCTGGACGATTTCCTCGCGCTGGGGCTGATCGCGCTCTCCTACGGCGTTGCGCATGCGGTGGCGGCCTACGGTTTTCTGGCGGTGTTCGCCGCTGGTCTCGCGCTGCGGGCCATCGAGCGCCGCGCCAACGGTCCCGAGTCAACGAAGATGGCCGATCTGCCCGGCGAGGTCTCGGCGGAGGATCTGGCGACCCACCCGGAGCACGCGCCGACGTATATGGCGCAGGCGATCCTGGCGTTCAATGAGCAGCTTGAGCGGATCGCCGAGGTGGCGGTGGTGCTGGTGATCGGCGCGCTGCTGGTTCCGCTGCTGCCGTACGTCCCGCCGGCGGCGATCTGGTTTGTGCCGCTGCTGTTCCTCGTCATTCGCCCGGCATCCGTGCTGCTTGCGCTATTAGGCGCGCGCGTCGGCCGGGCGCAGCGGCCGCTGTTCGCCTGGTTCGGTATCCGCGGCGTCGGCTCGATCTACTACCTGATGTACGCCATCACCCACGGCCTCGCCGAGCCGTATAGCACCCCGCTGATGGCGCTGACTGTGTTGACCGTCACCGCGTCGATCATCGTCCACGGCATCTCGGTCACGCCGCTGATGCGCGGCTACAGCCAGCGCACAGCGCGCGGCGTCCCGGCTAGCTGATGCGGCGCAGCGAAGAGGCGTGAGCGCGGCACAGTTGCTATGCGCGCGGGTGCCGATGGCGGACGCGACCGTGGTGTATGCGCGCTCAGCATGATAGGTGCGCGCCACAGGCCGCGTGCTATACTGCCGCGTGCCATCTGGAAGCGTATACGTCTGGGGATCGTTCCCGAACCGCGCCGCGCCCGCTGACGCCACACGTAGCTATGCGCTCCCGGGTCCGTTCAGCCCTCGCGGCGCCCCAACGAGGAGAGCATGAGGATGCGCTTTCTCTCTCGCCTATGCCTCGCTATAGCCTTGCTTTGCCCGCTGCTCGTCCCGCACGGCGCGCTCGCCGGCGTGCTGCCATCAGGCCCGAACGCGCAGGTCACCGACCCCGAGCTGCGCAGCGAGGACGGAACCGACCCATCGCTCGCCATCAGCGGCACCACGCTTTACGCCGCCTGGCTCGACACGCGCTTCACCAAATCGAGCATCTACCACGAGATCTTCTTCGCCCGCTCCGAGGACGGAGGTATGACCTGGAGCGCTAACAAGGACGTCAGCAGCGACCGCTACGATGGCTACGCCGACGCCTATATCCACCAGCCGTCGATCAGCGTGGCCCCAAACGGCGATATCTACATCGTCTGGGGGCTGGAGTCCTGCAACTACCCCAGACCCGATACCGCCTGCGACGGCGGCGGGCTGGCCAACGATGTGCGGCTGGCGCGCTCGACCGACGGCGGCGCGACGTTCGCCGAGTACCGGGTCTTCGATGGGCTGGACAGCTTCGACGATGTGGAGCAGGCGCCGCAGGTGATCGCCGCCAACGACCGGGCGTATGTGCTGTACGGCAGCATCACCGCCGCCGGCGACGGTTTTGACATCTATCTGCGCACCGTCACGCCGAGCGCCGGCGGGCTGAGCGCCGCAGCGCCGGTCAAGATCAGCGCGGGCGTGGGCAATGGCCGCGACAGCTCCTCCTCAGGGCTGAGCCAGTTCCCGCGCATCACCATGGCCGTGGCCGGCGATCGGGTCTGCGCCGCCTGGGAGGATCGACGCAGCGGGGGGGCCGGGGGTCGATTCTGGATCTACGGCGCGTGTTCGGCAGACAGAGGCCAGACATTTGGGCCGAACGTGCCGATCACCGGCGACGACGACTATATGCCGAAGCTAGCGTTCGCCCCATCTGGTGCGCTGTGCCTCGCCTACCAGGACGCGCCGCAGCGCGATGTGCTCATCCGCGCCTCCCCTGACGGCGGCGGCAGCTGGGGCGGGCCGCTCCAGGCCACCAGCATCGACTCGGGCCTGAAGATTTTTGACTTTGCGCTGGCCACCGATGCCAACGGGCAGCTGCTGCTCGCCGCGCCGCTCAACGAGTACCGCGAGAGCGACCTCTACCTGTACAGCTCGATCGACGGCGGGCGCAGCTTCGCCGCCTACGGGCCGGTGCAAGACGGCCAGGGCACCTACCCGACGGTGGCGACCTAGAGCAACCCGAAGCTGGTGGTCTCCGGCAGCCGCGCCTACCTCGCATGGTCGGACGACCGCAACACCAGCGACCAGATCTGGGCCAGCCGGGTCGAGCTGGACAGTACGCCGCCGAGCGCCCCCGCCAACCTGACCGCCAGCGGCGGCGATACATCGGCGCTGCTGGAGTGGCGGCCGGCCAGCGATAGCAGTGGCATCTCGGGCTACCACGTGTTGGGAGCGGCGAGCGCCGCCGGGCCGTTCGTGCAGATCACGCCGCAGCTGGTGACGGCTAGCTTCTACCGCGATGTGGGGCTGGCGGCTAGCAGCTACGTCTACCAGGTAGTGGCCTACGACGGCACCGGCAATCCTGGCGCCGCTTCGAACCAGGCCACAGCGACGGTGACGGTGGGCAGCGGGCTTGCCGGGCTGAGCGGGACGGTCTACTTCGACAACGACGATGGGGCGATCGCGACGCGCGGCGTGGCAGGCGGTGATGTGCGCGCGATCGCCAAGGGGTACGACGCTAACCCGACGCCGGACGGCAAGCGGCTGTTCTACCTGAGCGATAACAATCTGATCGCCCGCGACCTGGCGAGCGGGATGCCACAGATGCTCTACACCGATACCGACGGCCTGAGCACGCTAGATGTCACCGGCGATGGCACAGCCTTCGCGGCGCTCCACCGGCAATTCCTGGCGACCACCACCGGCGTCTGCTACAACTTCGACATCCGGCTGCGGACGCTCGGCTCGCCGGCGACGCAGCTGTACGAGACGACCTACGAGCAGCACACGGCGCTCTCGCTCTCGGACGACAAGCGGTGGATCGCGTCCACCTACGCCGGCTTCTGCAACTACGCCGCGCTCGGCTCCTACCTGCCGCCGAAGCTGTGCATCACCGATGTCGTGCGCAAGACCAGCGTCTGCACCCAGGACGCGAAGATGAGCGACCCGAGCTTCGCGCCAAATAGCCGCTGGCTGGCGTTCGTGGCGGACTACAGCGGCCAGCCCGAAGTATGGAAGGCGTACGTCGGCGATGACGGACGGCTGAGCCAGTTCACGCAGCTGACCCGCAGCCCGGCCAACCAGCCGGTGGCGGCACCCGCCTGGTCATCGGATGGCAGCTGGCTGGTGTTCGCCCGCGATACAAACTCGGCGCCGGGCGACCCGACGCAGTACGAGCTGCTGGTGGTGCGATCGGACGGCGATGGACTGCGGCCGATCGGTATCAGCGCCAAAGATCCAGCGCCAGCGTGGATCGGCGGCGGAACCATGGCCCCGGCCGTCGGCCTGACGCCACGGGTGTTCGTCCCGGCGGTCGGGCGGTAGGTGCGAGCGCGGCGGCGGCGATGGAACCGAACGGCGGCGGCCAGCGTTAGTATGGTTGGGCAAATATGGGGCGGGCTGTCTGACGGCCCGCCCGACGGTGCCGCACGTGCGATGCCGCCGCCATCTCGCCAAACGCAGAATGGCTGAACGTAGAACGTAGCGCAAAATTGCATTGGAACGCCATCGAGCGTCTTTTGATCTGCTAAAGCCTTTTGCACATCGCTCTAGCTATTGAGGAATGACCATGAACCGAACTATCGATCACATCAATAGCGCCTTGCTGGTGGGGCTGCTAACGCTGCTTGTAGGGTGCGGCGCGCCGGCTGCTGGCACCAGCTCGACCGCCCCGCCCGGGCCGACGAGCGTGCCAATCGCGACGAGCGTGCCAGCGCAGCCGACTTCCCCGCCCGGGCCGACGAGCGCGCCAATCGCGACGAGCGCGCCAGCGCAGCCGACGAGCGCGCCGGCCGACGCCGCGCAGTATCGCGACGACCGCAGCGACGCGCAGGCAGTGGTCGCTTCGTTCTACAACGCCATCAATAGCCGCCAGTACGCCCGTGCCTACGGCTACTGGCGGCAGGGCGCGGCTGGCTTGCCGGCCTTCGACGCCTTCGTCAAAGGGTATAGCGATACCAGCGCCGTCCAGGTGATCTACGGCGAGGCCAGCGGCGACGCGGGGGCCGGCCAGCGCTACTACTCGCTGCCGGTGGGCATCACATCGCAGACCAGCGGCGGGGCGCAGTACTACGCCGGCTGCTACGTGCTCCATCTGAGCAGCCCAGCGATCCAGGCCACGCCCCCGTTTATGCCGCTGTCGATCGAATCGGCCAAGGTGCAGCAGGTCAGCGCCGCGCCGGATCGGGCGGGTCTGGCGAAGCTGTGCGACGGGGTAGGCACGCCGGCGCCACGCCCGATCGACCCGCCCGCAACGATCGACTCCTCGGTGTATCTGGACGATCGGAGCGACGGTACGGCGCTGCTGCGCTCGTTCTACAATGCCATCAACCGCCGCGAGTATCTGCGGGCCTACTCCTACTGGCAGGATCCCTCGGCGCTGCCGACGCTCGATGCGTTCGGCCAGGGCTACGACGCCACCAAGTCGGTCACGCTGACCACCGGGGAGGTGAGCATCGGTGCCGCGGCTGGGAACCGCTACGACCGGGTGCCGGCGACGATCATCGCCACGATGAACGACGGTTCGCAGCAGACGTTCGCCGGCTGCTACCAGCTGCATCTGGCAAGCCCAGATGCGCAGGCCGAGCCGCCGTTCCGCAGGTTCGGCATCGAGCGGGCCACCATCGCGCGCGTCGCGGCCGGCACAGATCCAGCGACGATGATGAGCCAGAGTTGCCAGGCGATGAACTAGCGCGGCGGCTAGAAAATCCTAGTTGTACCATGCGCTCCACGTTGTGCCACCTTCAGGCGGTCCAAAGGCGGTATAACGTGGAGCGCCGCATCATCCGGCAGATCGTTTCTGGAGGTTGCGCACCTCCCACAGCGCCTCAAGCGCGAGCGAGACCAGGCTGGCGAACTGAATGACCTGTCGCTCGTCCTCGGCAGTGAACTCGCCATCCTGCTTGTCGGAGAGCTGGAGCAGCCCCCAGTTAACCCCGGCGCTCCCCACGATCGGGGTGGCGAGCCAGCCATTCATCGGTGGGTGCTTGCCGGCCTCGGTGCCAAAGTTCTTCCACTCGGGGTTGGCCTCAAGCTCGGTCTGCGTCAGCCGTACCGTCGCGTTGGTGCGCAGCAGCCAGCCGTGTGTGCCGTAGCCGGTAGCTGGGGTGCGGTAGTCCGCCCAGGCGGCGTATTTCTCCGAGAGCGAGAAATACTTGCGCACCGACGACCAGTCCTGCTGCACGACGATCGCCGCCGCCGACTGGTGCGCCCGACCAAGACACGGATGGTCTCGACGGCGGTGCTCAGCACCTGGTTGGCCTTGGCGATGAACACCTCGTCGATCGCGTCGGGGCTGGGGATCACCGGGTTGGGCGTCGCCCCGGTGACCTCGTTGCGGTAGATGTTGGTGTAGCTGTGGGTCTCTGACAGAGTGCTCCTTCATGATTGCGCTCGTTGGTCGCGGCGCATCAGGCGATCGATCCGCGAGATCTGGCAGGTCTTCGCCAGTCATACCGTCATCACGTCACGCGCCATGGCATAGGCCGCCTCGAAGCCATCGATGGCGCGATCCCACGTCAGGTCATCGGCGACGCGCCGCCTGGCGGCCGCCCCGAGCCGCAGCGCCAGCGCCGGGTCATCGAGCAGCCGCGCGATCGCCGCCGCCAGCGCCGGCGCGTCGCGCTCTGGCACCAGCAGCCCGTGGACGCTGTCCTCGATCACATCGGGGATGCCGGCCACGCGCGAGGCCACGACTGGTCGCGCGGCGCTCATGCCCTCCAGCAGCGCGTTGGGCAGCCCGTCCAGGTTGCCGCCGGCATCGACGATCGACGGGACTGCGTAGATATCGGCGGCGGCGATCGTCCGCGCCGCGCGCTGCCGGTCGAGCTGGCCTGGGAATAGTACGCTGCGCGTCACGCCGAGGCGCTCGGCCTGCGCCGCCAGCTCATCGCGCAGATCGCCATAGCCGCAGATCGCCAGCGCCGCGCGCGGGTGGGCGGCCAGCACCGCCGGCCATGCGTCCAGCAGGTAAGTCAGGCCCTTTTTGTACACCAGCCGGCTCATCGTCAGCACCAGCGGCGCGTCGGCGGCCACGCCGAGCTCGGCGCGCGCCAGAGCGGCGTCTGCGGCGTCTGGCCGGAACGCCGCGGCGTCCACGCCGTACGGCACTATGCTGGTGGCCTCGGCGCGCGCCCCGAGCCGCACCGCGCGCCAGGCCAGGTCGCCGCTGCACGCGGTGACCGCCCCGGCGCGGCGGAAGATCGCCGCCGCCGTCAGCGAGAGCGGCAGCGCCTTGCCGGCCAGGTAGACATCGGAGCCGTGCAGGCTGACCACCAGCGGCAGATGGCGGAGCTGGGCGGCGATGGCGGCCGGCAGCCCATTTGGCAGCACCCAGTGGGCGTGGATCAGGTCGGCCTTTTGGCGCAGCAGCGCGGCGAAGCTCGCCCCGAGCGCCAGCGGCGCGGCGGCGATGGCCGCCGCGCGCAGCCCGACGTCGGCGCGCATGCTGGCGGCGTAGCCGTAGACGTTGAGCGCCGGGTGGGGCGCGTAGCGGTAGAATCGCAGTTCCACGCCGCGCTCAGCTGGCTGGCGGCGGATATCCGGGTGCCACGGCGCGATGACGGTCACGGCGTGGCCGCGCGCGGCCACGCCTGCGGCGATCTCCTCGATGAACGGCGCGGTGGTCTCCCCACCATACTTGGGGTACGACGATGTGAGCATGACAATGTTCACTGGCTGAGCTTGCTCAGCGCATACTCGAGACCGCTCTGGAGCGTGGCGCGCGTTGCGATAGCGCTGAAGTTGATGCCGAGCTGGACCATCGTCTGCGCGATCTCGGCGCTGATGCCGACGACGATGCACTGGCAGCCGAGCAGCTGCGACGCCTGCACCGTGGTGATCAGATAGCTGGCCACGGCGGTATCCACCATGGGTACGCCGGTGATATCCATAATCACAAACTCGGCGGCGTACTGGCTGATAGCCTCAAGCATATGCTCCATCACCCGCGTCGCCCGCCGCCCGTCGATCGGGCCGATCAGCGGTAGCAGTAGGATGCCGTTCCAGATCTGCACCACCGGCGCGCCGAGTTGCTCTAGCAGCCGCGACTGCCGCTCCGTCAGATCGGACTTCTCCGCCAGCTCGCGCTCGAGCTGCTCGATCTGTTCGCGCCGCTGTCTGATCTCGGTGATATCGGTCAGCATGATCGCGGTGCCGATAATCTCGCCGCTGTCGTCCCGTAGCGGGAACTTGCGCGTCCAGACCGTCTGCACCGTGCCGTCAGCTCGGCTCAGCTGCTCCTCTTGTTTGATCATCTGCCCGGTTGAAGCTACCAGGTCATCCCCCTCCCAGAAAACCTTGACCTGGTCTGCGGGGAAGTAGTCGCTGTCGGTGTGGCCGATGATCGCATTGTGCGCCACGCCCATGAGCTTTGCGAAGGCGGCGTTGCAGACCACCCAGCGGTGCTGCAGATCCTTGATGACCAACGGATCCTCGACGGTCTGGATCAGCCGCTCATAGAGTTCGAACGAGCGCCAGCGCTCTGGCGCAATCGAGTAGATGGGTTCGGCCATAGGTAGCTCACTCCTTGATCAAAAACGGATCAGCTGCCGCACCGCCGCGCCGCTCGCCAGCGCGTCGAAGCCCTCGTTGATCGCGTCGAGCGCGATGGTGCGGGTCAGCAGCGCGTCCACCGGCAGCGCGCCGGCCTGATACAGCCCCATCAGACGCGGCAGATCGCGGCGCGGCACCGCCGAGCCCATGAACGAGCCGCGGATGATGCGCTCCTCGGCGGTGATGGTCACCGCCGGCACGCTCAACATCTTCTGCGGCCCTGGCAGCCCGACGGTGACGGTGGTGCCGCCGCGCCGCGTCGCCGCGTAGGCCTCGGCCAGGACGCGCTCGCTGCCCACCACCTCGAAGGCGTAGTGCGCGCCGCCGCCGGTGATCGCCCTGACCTGTGTGGCCGCGTCGCCGCCAGACGCATCGACGGCGTGGGTCGCGCCGAGGGTCAGCGCCAGCTCGCGCTTGCTGGCCAGCAGATCTACGGCGATGATCGGGTGGGCGCCGGCCAGCTTGGCCCCCATCACCGCGCTCAGGCCCACCCCGCCGAGGCCAAAAACCGCCACCGATGCGCCGGCCTCGACCCGCGCCGTGGTGATCACTGCGCCCACGCCGGTCAGGATGGCGCAGCCGAACAGCGCGGCGAGATCGAGTGGGAACGCCCGATCTATGACGACCAGCGACTCCTGCGCCGCCACGGTGTATTCGGCGAAGGCCGAGACGCCGAGGTGGTGGCTGACCGGTTGCCCATCGGCGTCGGCGAGGCGGCGCGCGCCGCTGAGGAGCGTGCCTGCGGCGTTGGTCTGCGCGCCGCGCTCGCAGAGCGCCGGTCGGCCGACGCTGCACATGGCGCAGACGCCGCAGATCGGCATAAACGAAAAAACCACGTGATCGTCCACTTCGATGCCCCGCGTGCCCGGCCCGAGCGCCCGGACCACGCCAGACGCCTCGTGGCCCAGCACCATCGGCATCGGGCGCGGCCGCGACCCATCGATCACCGAGAGATCGGAGTGACATAATCCAGCGCTGGCGATCTGTACTAGCACCTCGCCAGGGCCGGGATCATTCAGCGTCAGCGTCTCAATGCTGAACGGCCGGCTCTGGGCGTAGGGTGTGGCGCGGCCCATCTCGCGCAGCACGGCGGCTCGGGTCTTCATCGCTCGACCTCCCAGATAGTAAATTTGCTATAGCGGGTGCTGCTGCCGTCGCGGGTGCGGCCGCCGGTCATCCCGCTGCCCACCAGCAGCGAGCCGGCCTCGGTGTGGTCGCTGAGATCCAGCGCTGCCACAAAGCGATCGTTGACGAACAGCGCGCCCTCCGGCCCGATGGCGACGAGCCTGACGCTGTTGGTCTGGTTCTGGCCGGTGTTGAGCCCATCGATACTGCCGGAGCTGACGGTGGTGAAATTGACCTTCTTGCCATCGTCCTCGGCGCGCACCAGCTCCCAGGTCTGCGTCGAGGCGATCACGATCCGGTAGTCGTTATCGTCCTGGCTGCTGCGAAAGACGAAGCCGTAGTCCCAGGTGTTGACGTCGGCGCTATACGGGTTGGCGAAGGTCGCCTCGACGATGAAATCGGCAGGGCGCAGGGCATCATCGCCATACACGCTGATCTGATTGTCGTTGTTGTCTGGCAGCGGCAGCTCGCCATCCTTCGGCCCGAGGATCGGCGCGCCGAGCTGCCGCTGGAGCGCAGTGGCGGTAGCGACGATCCGCACCCCAGCTGCGGCGGTCTGCGTCGCGGCG
>JAYUUK010000062.1:0-5875 GCA_043754595.1 Roseiflexaceae bacterium
GCCTTGACATCGAGGCAGGGGATGATGCGGCGCTTAATCATCGGTGCCTCCCTCTGGGGGCAGGACCCCACGCTCGATCTGGCCGGCGCGGATGGTTTCGAGGCGTGAGCGCAGCGTGTGGATGAGCATGTCGATCAGCAACACATCGCGCTGTTCGAGCTCCTGCAGGTGGACCGAGTGATCGCGGTCTACTGCGGCGGTCTGGGTGGAGACGCGGTTCTGGCGCTGCTCGATCTCGCGCAGCCAGCTATCGAGGCGCTCGATCCTGGCGACGACCTGGCGGACGGAGAGCTGCCCGGCCTCCTCGACGATGGTGACACGCTCCTCCTGGACCCGGCGGATCTCCTCGACGCGCTCCTGGTTGATCAGAAATCGCTCGGCGGCCACGCGCTCGACGCGTTTGATCTCGCCGGTGTGCTCGCCGACGCGATGCTCGATGGCGGCGATCTGCCCAGGCACCTGCTCGGAGAACTGCTCGATATGCTGGCGGATCTCATCGAGGCGGGCGATCCGGCTATTATACGACTCGAGCTGCGGGTAGAGATCGGTGACGAGCTGCTGGGCCTCGACTGCCTGGCGGCGCAGGCTCTGGCGCTCGACGGCGAACTCCTCGGAGATGCGGCGCATCTCGGCGCGGACATCCTCGTTGGTATCGCCAAAGCCGCCGATCCGGGTGTTGATCTCGCGGGTCCGCTCGTCGAGGTCGCGCAGCTGACCCGGCCAGCCAAGCAGCTGCTGCTCGACTTGGTCGATGCGGACGAGCCAGGCGGCGGCGGTGTCCCGATCCTGCTTGCGGGTCTCGGCGAGCAGCTGGATCTGGGCCTGGATCTCGCGCATCGGGCGGGCGCTCTCCTCCACTTTGACGAGCGCGCCGGCGATCTCCCTGCGCAGCGTGGCGATATCGCGGCGGTAGCTGTCGAGCACCTGCGCGATCTCCTGGCGGTAGCGGTCGAAGAGGGTCTCGATCTGGCTGACGTTGCCCTCGACTTTGCGCACCTGCTCGATCACCCAGCCGTACTTGTTATTCTGATCTTTGAGCAGGCGGCGCAGCTCGTCGATCTGACCCTGGAGGTAGAGGCTCTGCGACTGCTCGGCGGCGCGGAGGCGCTCCTCATCGTATTTGTTAGTCACGCTGCGGTCCGACATGGGCTATTCCTTATGTGTGAGCGCCGAGCGCGCGCTTGCGAGGTCGATCGCACCGGTGTAGAGCGCGCGGCCGATCACCACGCCCTCGCAGCCGATGGTGACGAGCTG
Source organism: Roseiflexaceae bacterium (assembly GCA_043754595.1). Lineage (GTDB taxonomy): Bacteria > Chloroflexota > Chloroflexia > Chloroflexales > Roseiflexaceae > JAYUUK01. The sequence continues at coordinate 1,255 of JAYUUK010000062.1, forward strand.
CCGCAGGTGGTCGATGGTGCCGACGCCGCCTGAGGCGATGATCGCCGGGCCGCCTGGGCGGATCAGCTCGGCGGTGGCGGCATAGTTTGGCGAGCTGAGCGTGCCGTCGCGGGCGATATCGGTGTAGATAAAGCGCCGCACGCCGCGCCGCGACAAGTCGGCAACCAGCTCGGTGGCGCTGACGGCGGCCGCCTCAAGCCAGCCGGCTGTGGCGACCATGCCATCTCTGGCGTCGACGCCGACGATGATCCGATCGCCGAACTCAGCGGCGAGCCGCTCGACGAGCGCGCGGTCGGCGACGGCGGCGGTGCCGAGGATAGCGCGCTCCACCCCAAGGTCGAGCGCGCGCCTGACGGCCGCCTCATCGCGCAGCCCGCCGCCGAGCTGGAGTGGGATGCTGACGGCGAGGGCGATGCGGCCGATGACATCGGCGTGGACCGGGTAGCCGCTGCGCGCGCCGTCGAGATCGACGAGGTGGATGCGGGTGGCACCTTGCTGCTCCCAGCGCCGCGCCGCGTCCGCCGGGTCGGCGTCGTAGACCGTGACCTGCGCGAAGTCGCCCTGGTAGAGCCTGACCGCGCTGCCGTCCTTGATATCGATGGCGGGTATCAGCTCCATCAGCGGCCCGCCCAGGCGATAAAGTTGGCCAGCAGGCGCAGGCCGATCTTGCCGCTCTTCTCTGGGTGGAACTGCACGCCGAGCACGTTATCTGCGATCAGGACGCTGGGGAAATCCAGGCCGTAGCTGGTGCGTGCGCCGACGATCGCTGCGTCGGTGAGGGCGGTGTAGTAGGAATGGGCGAAGTAGAAATCGCTGGCGTCGGCGATCGCGTCGAACAGCGGATGGCCGGCGTGGCGCTCGGCGTAGCGCACCTGGTTCCAGCCAATCTGCGGCACCTTTTGGCCAGCTTCGGCAAAGCGGGTGACGGTGCCACCGACGATGCCGAGGCAGGGGTGGACGCCAAACTCAGCGCTCTCAGCGCAGAGCACCTGCATGCCGACGCAGATGCCGAGGAACGGCGCACCGCGAGCAACGACGGCGCGGATCGCCTCGGTCATGCCCAGCCGATCCAGATTTTCTATCGTATCGCGGGTGGCGCCGACGCCGGGCAGGACGACGATCGGCGCTGCGGCGACCGCGTCTGGATCCTGCGTCACATCGAGCGTCGCGCCGACGTAGCTGAGCGCCCTGACGACGCTCCGCAGGTTGCCCGCGCCATAGTCGATGACCGCTATCGGTCGTGGTGCTGTCATGCTTCCTCCAAAAGCGGGTCAGGCGGGCCGAAGCAGCGGGTGGTCGGCGAGGCGACGCAAGTGGGCATCGATCGACGGCTCGGGGGTGGGCGACGGCCCGATATCGTCGGCGCTCGGTGCGCCGGCGAGCGCGGCGATGGCCGCGACGACGCACGCGCCGAGGGCACGGGCATCGTAGCCGCCCTCCAGGACCAGGGCGATGCGACCGGCGCAGCAGTCTGTGGCGAGCGCGACGAGCCGGTCTAGCACGCTGCGATAGCCGGCCACCGAGAGTCCCAGGTTGCCGATCGGGTCGGCCCAGTGGGCGTCAAACCCGGCCGAGACCAGCAGCAGGTCGGGGGCGAAGCGTCTGACTGCCGGGCAGACCACCAGATCATAGGCGCGGTCGAAGCCACGATCGCCGGTGTTAGGTGGCAGCGGAAGATTGAGCGTGGTGCCGGTGCCGGCCCCCGCGCCGATTTCGCCGGCGGCACCGCTGCCTGGGTAGAGCGGCGAGCCGTGTGTCGAGCAGAACAGCACGGCGGGATCTTCGTAGAAAATATCCTGGGTGCCGTTCCCGTGGTGGACGTCGATATCGACGATCGCGACGCGCTGCGCGCCGCGGCGGCGGGCATGGGCGGCGGCAATGGCGACGCTATTGAGCAGGCAGAAACCCATCGGCTCGCTGCGGGTGGCGTGGTGGCCTGGCGGGCGGACGAGCGCGAAGGCGCTGGAGTGCTCGCCGCCGAGCACCGCATCGACCGCCGCGATCGCGCCGCCGGCCGCAGCCCGCGCCACATCGTAGCTCGGCGCGAGCGCGTAGGTGTCTGGGTTGATCCAGGCCTCTAGCGCGCTCGCTTGGCGGACCAGATCGAGCATAGCGAGGGTGTGGACGGCGGCGATCGCCGCCTCGGGCGCTGGCTCAGCCTCGCGGCGCGGCAGGTCGATGGCGGCGCGACGCAGCGCCGACTCGATGGCCGCCATGCGCCCGGCGTTCTCGGGGTGGCCATCGGCGGTATGGAGCGCCTGCGCGGCGTTCGCGATCAGCAGGGTAGTCATGACACTATTATACCATTTTGTGTACTGAGCGATACTCCAGGACGCGTCACCCGCGATTCCAACGCGCCGATCGCACCTGTGCCGGCACAGACGCTTCGCGGGACGATCCAGCCAGCTGATGCAGCGTATCGCGCTCGCGTGACATGGCGGATTGGCTATCGACTGCGGCGCCTTTCATTCGACATACTAGGCGATGGTCAATTGTCAATACACGAGTGGTGCTCACTCAGGCAGCTGTGCGCTCGACGCATTGAGTACGATCAGGCCGTCGCGCGCCATCCCAGCCGCGAGCCGTTCGAGCCAGGGCAAGTCGTCTGTGGTGTAATCGGCTTTGAGCTGTGGGCCGGCGGTCTCGAGCGCAAGCGACTGCCCTGGTGCGAGGTCGCGCAGCAGGGCCAGCAGCCGGCCGCGATAGTAGCGGTTCGAGCCGGCGTACGGTGCCTCGCGCTTCTCGGCCAACCGGCGCGGCCTGGCGAGCTGCTCTGGCGGTAGCAGCGCCTCGTCGGCTATGCGGCGCGCGGCGTAGTCGCGGCAGACGGGCTGGACCGGGCAGCGCCAGCAGGCCGGGGCAGCTGCGGTGCAGATCAGCGCGCCGAGCTCCATGATCGCCTGGTTCCAGCGCCAGCCATCGCCAGCGGGCACCGCCTGCCCGGCGAGCGCCACGAGCTCGCGCTCGCTCGGCGCTGGCTGCTGTGGGTCAGCTAGTAGCCTGAGCACCACGCGGCGAATATTGGTATCGAGAAAAGCGACGTCGCGCTCGAAGGCGAAGCAGGCGACGGCCCCGGCGGTGTATGGGCCGATGCCGGGCAGGGTGCGCAGCGCGTCGACATCGCTCGGGAAGCTGCCGCCGTGGAGATCGAGGACGGCGCGAGCGGTGCGCTGGAGGTTGACGGCGCGGCGATTGTAGCCGAGGCCGGCCCAGGCGCGGATCACGTCGGCGGTAGGCGCGGCGGCGAGCGCCTCGATGGTGGGGAACTGCTGAAGGAATGCGTGGTAGCGCGGGACGACGCGGTCGACCTGGGTTTGCTGGAGCATGACCTCCGAGACCAGGATACGGTATGGGTCTCTAGTATGGCGCCAGGGGAGGTCGCGGCCGTTGGATGTGAACCATTCGAGCAGCAGGTCGCGGGCGCGAGCCAGCATCTCGGGCGCGAGTTGGTCGGGAGATAGGGCGGTTTGCATACCATATTATAGCCATTGCGCGCCCGTCTTGCTTGACATTCGGCGGAACCTTTGTCACAATGCGTTCATGACACTCTCCCCACCCTCCGTCAAACGGTCTGCCTCCGCCATCGCGCCATCGCTTCAGAGCGCTGGGCGGGCGATCGCACAGCAGCTCGCCGCGCTCACCGGCGCGTCAAGCTGCTACCTGGGGCTGATTGAGCGGCAGGGCAGCAGCATGCGACTAGTCGCCAGTGACAGAGAGCGCGATGATCCCATAGTCTGGCGGCAGATCGGCGGGGCGGCGCTGCTGAGCCGCGCTGTGGCGCAGGGCAGCGCGACCGAAGTTGTCACTAAGCATGGGTCTGCGGTGCTGCTGCCGCTGAGCAGTGATGGCGAGCCGCTCGGCGCTGCGGTGCTCCTGTTCGCGCCGCCGATAGCGCCGGAGATCGGGCTAGTGGTGGCGGCTGGCGCGCTGGCGGCGCAGGGGCTGGGCGCGGCGCGGCAGGTGGCTCTACTGCATCTTCAGGCCGAGGAAGTGGCCGAGCGGACCAGGCTGCGCGAGATCCAACTCAGCCGCAACCTCATCCGCGGCGTCATCGATGGTGTGCCGATGGGTCTGGCGCTGCTGGATACCGGCGGGACGGTGCTGGCCGCCAACCGGGCGCTCTCGGAGCGGGTCGGGCTCGAACCGGCGGCGCTGGTGGGGCAATTCTACGGCATCTCGCTCGGCAGCTGGGATGACTCGCCGGCGTCGCACTCGTTTCGCAGCGCAGGCCCCGAGCGGGTGCGGCGGGCGATGAGCAACGCCGATGGCTCGCGCGCTCTGCTCGAGATCGCCAGCATCCCGCTGAGCGACCAAGCCGGCGATGTCAATCAGGTGGTGGAAGTCTGGGAAGACATCACCGAGCGGGTGGCGCTCCAGACCCAGCTCGTCCGCGCCGAGAAGCTCGCGGCGATCGGGCAGCTCGCGGCCAGTATCGCCCACGAGGTAGGCAACCCGCTCCAGGCGATCCAGGGCTTCCTCTCGCTCTTTCTTGAGCAGTGCGCGCCCGATCTGCCAAACCAGTACTTTCTGCAGCTCGCTGAGGAGGAGATCGAGCGGATCGTCCACGTGCTCTCGCGGCTGCGCGATCTGTATCGGCCGCGCGCCGAGGTAGTCAAGTATG
>JAYUUK010000063.1:0-2000 GCA_043754595.1 Roseiflexaceae bacterium
CTGGCCTCGGCGCTTCTCATCAGACCGGCTGGACCGGGCTGGTGGCCAAGCTTATCCAGCAGCAGGGCGATCTGTAGCCATCCTCCATGAGTTGTCGACGCACGAAGCGCACAGGACGCCGCCCGTCTGGGGTGCGCAGGGACGCCCCTCGGCCGGGTGCCGGGCGGAGCGCCTGCCCTCAACAGCCGCAGCTGAATAGACCAGGTGCCGGCCTAAGAGCTCCTGCCCCCCATTCCCGATTTTCTCCCGAAAAAACCGGGAGATTCTTCCCTACCGCAACTGCGCTCGGCCTGCTATGCTCTAGCTGAGACGAGGGACAGCGATGCGGGCGCTCGCCCGCAGTGATGGAAAGGAAGCTACAATGGGAGCGAATGTCGTAAAACTCTTCGGCCTGATGGCCGGGCTCAGCGCGCTGCTGCTGGTGATGGGCAACGCCATCGGCGGCGGGGCAGGGCTGATTATCGCGCTAGTGCTGGTGGCCGGGCTCAACATCGGCACCTACTGGTTCTCAGACAAACTGGTGATCAAGATGTCCGGGGCGCGTCCGGTGAGCCGCGAGGAGGCGCCGTGGTTCTACCAGACGGTGGAGCAGCAGATCGTCCGCGCCAAGCTGCCGATGCCCGCGCTGTACATCATCGATAGCCCGATGCCGAACGCCTTCGCCACCGGGCGCAGCCACGAGCGTGGCGTGGTGGCGGTCACCAGCGGCATCGCGCAGCTGCTCAGCCGCGACGAGTTGGCCGGCGTGATCGCCCACGAGCTGGCCCATATCAAGAACCGCGACACGCTGATCTCGGCGGTGACGGCCACCATCGCCGGGGCGATCAGCGCGATCGCCGATATGTGGATCTGGGGCGCGATCTTCGGCGCATTCAGCGGCGGCGGCGACGACGACGACGGCGGCGGCGCGAGCGAGATGCTGCTGGTGTTCCTGGCCCCGGTGGCCGCCACGCTCATCCAGCTCGGCATCTCCCGCGCCCGCGAGTTCGAGGCCGATGCGCTGGGTGCCAAGATCCACGGCGACCCGCTGGCGCTGGCCAGCGCGCTGGAGAAGATCGAGTGGGCGGCGCAGCGCGGCGTGCTCCAGACTGGTCCGTCCACCGCGTCGCTCTACATCATCAATCCGTTCAGCGGGCTCGGCGGCGTGATGAAGTGGTTCAGCACCCACCCGCCCACCGCCGAGCGGATCGCTAAGCTGCGCGGGCTTGCCAGGCAGCCGGAACTGCTGCGCGTGGCGTAGTAGCCAGCAGCTTCGCACGAAACGGGCGCCGGTGTTGTGGGCCAGCGGCGTGCCGCAGCCCCGCTTGCGCGCCGCCGTGCGAGGCGCAGCGGGGTGCTGACGCACGACGCACCTGCACAATGCGACGGTCCGAGATGGCGGTTCATCAGCCAGCCCGTGAAAGACGATCGACGCCGCGCATGGCAGGCAGCGACGCACAGCAGTGGAGCGAGCATGGCCCGCGTCGAACGTTCATCGTGGCAGCAGATCTACCGGCTGCGCTGGCCGCTGGCCGGCGCAGTCGGCCTGGTGTTCGCCATCGGGCAGCTCGCCGAGGCGCTGCTGCTCAACGATCGCTCGTCGCGCCCGCTGCTGGATCTGGCGATCTGGGGCGCGTCTGGGGCGGCGGCGGTCTGGCTCACGCTGACCTGGGCGGCGCGGACGCAGCGCCGCCATAGCGCCGCGCTGACTGCCGCGCTCGCTGAGCAGTGCAGGGCCAACGAGCAGCTGCGGCTGCTGATCGAGACCAATACCTTGCTCGGCGCGAGCGCAACGCTGGACGCCATCCTGGACACTTCGGTCGCTATTCTCAGCAGCGCCGTGCCGCGCGGCGCGGTCGCCATCGCCATCGACGACGGCGAACGCCTGACCGAGGTGCGCGCCACCGGCCAGGCCAGTGGCGCGCCGCCGTCGCTGACGCTACCGCTGACCGAAGGTTCGGCCAGAGTCGGCGAGGTCAGGCTCTGGAGCGCACCCGGCCGCCCGATCGCCGGCGACGAGC
>JAYUUK010000064.1:0-17644 GCA_043754595.1 Roseiflexaceae bacterium
ACTGGCAGAAACGAGAGGCACGCGGCGATGAACACGCCAAAGCAGCTCGCCGCTATCAGATCGATATGGGCCGGCCGTCGCACTGCCTCGGGGAGCGGGCCAAAGAGCATACGCTCGATCCGCAAAAACATGCATCCCTCATCTCTGACAAATCGCTTTGCACATGCCGCGCCGCTGATTGTACGGTATCTTAGAGCATTCCTCATCGGGGAGAGGGGGAAGGATCTTGGGGAGCTGTGCCCCCAACCCCCGCTGTGCGCTACGATGCGCGCTTTTTCGGCCTGCGGCAGCGCGGTCGTTCCCAGTCTTTGCTGCTGCGCAGCTCCGCTGCACAGCAGCACTTAAAACATCCCTCCTCGGCGCGCAGCGCCCCGCGCGCAGCGCACAGCTGTAACCATGATAAATCGCCGCGCGTATCTGAGTGATGTAGAATAGAGCTTCTGAGTGATGTAGAATAGAGCTACTGTGCCTGTGCTACCCAATGAGGTGACTATGCAACGTCTCTCGCTCGATCGCCGCAGTCTCTGGCAGGCCGGCGGTGTGCAGATCCTCGGGATGCTGGTGTTTGTGGTGCTCGCCGAGCTGCTGGCGGGGGCCATCCCGCTCGATACGTCGAGCGCCCTGCTGCTCCCGATCGGCATCATCCTCGCGCTCGTCCCGGCCGCGCTCTGGATCGGCTTCTTCTACGCCCAGGATCGCCGCGAGCCCGAGCCGCTGCACTTCGTTCTCGGCGTCGCCGTGCTTGGCGGGCTGGTGGCCATCGCCGTCGGGCAGCCGCTGATCACCAGCGGCTTCGCCACCGCATCGTGGATCGGCCGCGACCAGCTGACAACCCTGCTCGGCTCGATCCTGGTGATCGGCATCGTGCAGGCGGCGATGATCTATGCCACCATCCGCTTCAGCATCGCCTACTCCACCGAGTTCGACCGCCGGGTAGATGGGGTCGTCTACGGGACGGCCGCCGGCATCGGCTACGCCACCGCTATCAATCTGCTGGCGATCTTCGCCAGCGGGGGGTTCGTTGATCTGTCGGCCGGCATCGTCAGGATCGTGATCACGGCGCTCGAGTTCGGCGCGATCGGCGGGCTGCTCGGGTATTTTATCGCGCGCGGGCGCTTTGACGATGAGCCGGCCTGGTGGATGCCGCTCGGCGTCGCCATCGCCGCCATCATCAATGGCCTGTTCGCCTGGCTCAGCGGCGAGCTCAGCCGCACCACCATCGCGCTGCGCCCCGGCGCCGTCAGCGGCTACAGCGGCTGGCCGGCGCTGGCGCTGGCGGCATTGCTTTCCGTCATCGTGCTCGGCGTGACGTACTATATGCTACAGCAGCTCGAAAGCGGCGAGGCCGAGACGCCGCAGATCAACGCTAACGACCGCACCACGCTGCTGCTGACCATCGCGCTCGTCATCGTCGCGCTCGCCGCCGGCTACGGGCTCAAGCAGAGCGTCGAGGGGCGGGTCAATCGCGCACCGGCCGCCGATGGCGTGGTCTTCGCCTACCCCGATGGCTGGCGCTTCGATACCAGCGACGCCGCAAACGCCACGCTCAGCGCCCGCGATATCGTCTCGCCCAGCTACCCTACCAGCATCACGCTGCGCTGGGTGCCGGTGCAGGCTGGCGAAGATAACGTCGCCGCCTTCAAACGCGCCAGCCGTGAGCTCGCCATCGCCCACGCCCGCGAGCTGACGATGTATCGACCCACCGAAGACCCGGCGACCATCCCGATCCGCGGCGATGTCGGTACCGCGCTCAGCTATGCCTTTATCGCCAATGGCGGCGCGCTGCAGAGCCGTATCCCTGCCGTGGTCCTCGGCGAGGACCGGCTGCTGCGCAAGGGCGATCGGGTGTACATCTTCTCGCTCCAGGCGGCCGAGGCGAATCTGTCGCAGGCGTACGCATCGCTCGACACCACCATCGCGCAGACGATCCTGCCATAGAGGAGCTCGCATGAATCATCTCAGACGTCTGATCGCAGTTGCGCTGAGCGCGCTCGTCACGCTCACGCTGGTGGCATCGCCAGCGCCGAGCTATGCCATCCAGAAGGATGTCATCAAGCTGATCTCCAAGGCCTCGGTCCAGCTCGGGCCGGTGGCGCTCGTCACCAAGAATAATAAGCAGAGCCTGACCTATATCGGCTGGGGCAGCGGCACGGTGGTCTCCGCCGATGGGCTGATCCTCACCAACCACCACGTCACCGACGTGAGCGACCTGGTATCGCAGACCAAGAACGACAAGAATACCAAGATCGTCGATGGGACGCTGATGGTATTATTTACGACCCGCAGCGACCAGCCGCCGCAGCCCGGATATCTGGCCGAAGTTGTGGCGGATTCGCCAGAGCTCGATCTGGCGGTGCTGCGGATCACCCGCGACCTCAACGGCAAGCCGGTGGACCCCAAGAAGTTGAACCTGCCGTTCGCCAAGCTTGGCGACTCGGACACGATTGAGATCGGCGATGAGCTGGCGATCTTCGGCTACCCGGCGATCGGCGGCGATACGATCACCTACACGTCTGGCCCGGTCAGCGGGTTCGCGGCTGAGGGCAAGGTGCGCCGCGCCTGGATCAAAACCAGCGCGAGCATCTCCGGTGGCAATAGCGGCGGCACCGGGGTGGACGCCGACGGCAACCTTGTCGGCGTGCCGACCCAGGCCGGGACCGGCAGCGCGAATGAAACCGTCGATTGCCGACCGGTCTCCGACACCAACAACGACGGGCAGCTCGACGAAAATGACACCTGCGTCCCGATCGGCGGGTTCATCAATTCACTCCGCCCGATCAACCTGGCCAAACCGCTGATCCAGCAGGCCGCCGGCGCAAAACCGATCAACGGCGCCCCGGCCAATACTCCCCCCGGTAAAAACCCGGCTCCGACACCTGCGGCCAAGGGCGTGCTGGTCAGCGGCTACATCAACGATGCCGCCACCGGCAAGCCGATCGCCAACGCGATCTACGTCGTGCTCAAGCCGGGGATCACCTGGGAGAAGAGCACGGGCGCGGAGGATGAGGTGCTCGAAGTGGCCCACACCAACAAGAAGGGCTATTTTCAGGCCGAGGTGCCGCTCCAGCGCGGCGTTGGCTACAGCATCGGGCTCGCCGCAGATGGCTACAGCGAGACGACCGAGGACGATGTGAAGCTCGAGACCAAGACCCCCGATGCCATCGAGGTGACCTTCGAGCTCGACGCACAGTAGGCCAAGCAAAAACCGTCAAAAGGCCCCAGCCTTCGGCGCTACGCCAGAGGCTGGGGCTTCATCGTGTCTACCTGCGCAGCCCACGTTAGCGCGGGCGATGGCGCACTGCGACGATCTCGGCGATGATGCTGACGGCGATCTCCTCGGGGCTTTTCGCGCCGATCCGCAGCCCGATCGGCGCGTGCAGCCTGGCGATCTGTGGCTCGGGGATGCCAGCGGCGCGCAGCCGCTCGACGCGCGCAGCGTGGGTCTTGGCGCTGCCGAGCGCCCCGATGTACATCGCCTGGCTCGGCAGCGCCACGTGCAGCGCCGGGTCGTCGAGCTTTGGGTCGTGGGTCAGCAGCACCACGGCGCTCGTCGTCGTCAGCCGCCCGTCGAGCGCCTCGTCGGGCCAGGCGTGAACCAGCTCATCGGCGTGAACAAAGCGCTCGGGGGTGGCGAACGTGCCGCGCGCATCGATGACGACGGTGCGCAGCCCCAGCGTCTTGGCGAATGTGACCAGCGGGATGGCGATATGCACCGCGCCGACGATGAACAGCGTGGCCGGCGCGGGGTAGGTCTCGATAAACACTTGGTGCGCGCCAAACGTCTCGATCCCCGGCTCGGCCCGATCGAGCCTGGCCAGCGCAGCAGCCGTCGCCGCAGCATCGAGTATCGCATCGCCGAGCGAGCCGAGCGGCGCGCGTCCGGGGCCGACGAGCAGCTTGGCGCCCGCACCCGCGCCGTCGATGATCGTGGCCAGGGCCACCGGCGCGCGGTCATCGAGCGCCGCAGCGAGCGCATCGAAGATCGGGGTCATCGCAGCGGCTCAACGAAAACATCGATCACGCCGCCGCACGCTAGCCCCACATCCCACGCCTCCTCATCGGCCACGCCAAAGTGCAGCAGCCGCGACTCGCCGCTCGCCAGGGCCTCCTGGCAGGCCTCGAAGACCGCGCCCTCGATGCAGCCGCCGCTGACCGAGCCGATCATCGCGCCGCTCGCCGTGACCGCCATCTTCGCGCCCACGCCGCGCGGCGCCGAGCCGAGCGTCTTGATCACCGTGGCCACCGCGATCCGGTGGCCAGAGTCGCGCCAAGCCTGCACCGTCGGAAGGATATCGTGCATCGCGCCCCCATATCGCTGCTCTGCCAGACACGCCGCTAGCCGTTAACTATACCAGAAACGGTATGGCGCTGCGCGCGGGGGCGCGATGAAATTCGCGGGGGCCACGCCCCCCCACCCCCGCCAAGCATGACGCGCTCGCTCAGGCTTGTCTACGGTGTGCCGAAGCTCGCCGACCAGTAGTCACCGTACCTGCTCGCGGCACTGCTCGCGTGGCCCACGCCAACCTCGCTCAGGGCGCAGTTGTGAATGATCGCGCTGTGGCCCGGGCTGTTGAGCCACTGTTGCAGCGTGGCGTCTGGGCTTTCGTGCCCGGCTGCGATGATCTCGGCTGATGCGTGGACGTAGCCGACGCGCTCGGCCCGCTGGTCGAACTCCGAGCCGTCCGAGCCGGTATGATCGAGAAAGTTGTGGCTCGCCATATCTGCTGCGTGGCCCTGCGCCGCTGTATTGAGCGGCTCGACGACGATCAGCGCCTGACACCCGCTCGCGGCGCGCACGTCGTTCATCAGGCCGACCATCTGCTCTGCATCTGAGGCGGAGCTCGAAAAACGTGGGGCGTCTTTGCCAAACACCAGCGGCAAGCTGACCACGTGGGCGGCGGCGAGCGGGGTGGGCTCATCGGCGGCGGCGGCGAGCGGGTGGGCGAGGACAGCGAGCAGCAGCGCGAGCGCGCCGAAGATGCGGCAAGAAGAAGATAGCATAATGTCGCTCCAACTGTGGCGTAGAAATACGCGAGGTAGTGGCCTCAGTTGGAACGATTATAGATGCATCGCCGGCGACGGTCTATTGCGGCGGGGGGTACGTTAGTCCCTCGTCGCCGCAGTCGATCGACGGTGCCGAGCCGGAACGAACGCACGATCAGGTGGGCGGCGAGCCGATCAGCTGCGCCATCTTTTCGAGCAGCCGGGGCAGCTCGACCGGTTTGGTGTCGTAGTCATCGCAGCCGGCGGCGATCGCCTGCTCGCGGTCACCAGACATCGCGTGGGCCGTGAGCGCGATGATCGGGATGTGCGCCGTCTCGGGCGCCGCCTTGATCGCCCGCGTCGCCTCCCAGCCGTCGAGCACCGGCAGACTCATATCCATCAGGATCAGCTGCGGCTGCTCGGTCTGTGCCATCGCCACGCCCGCTGCGCCATCAATGGCGATCACCACCTGATAGCCTTTACGCTCTAGCCGCCGCGATAACATATCGCGGTTCATCTCATTATCTTCGACGAGCAAAATTTTCATGGGGCCCTCCCATCAATTCGCTCTATTGTAGTACGAATTGCATCGCCCCGATCTGTCGCACCAACCCCTTGATCTCAAGCATCGTCAGCGTGGCCGAGACATCGGCTATCGGCAAATCGAGCGCGCGCGATAGCTCATCGGCCGAGCGCGGCTCGTAGCCAATCTGGCTGATCAGGGCGATCTCGGCCAGATCGGTCGGCATCGCCGCGCGGGTCTCGCGCCTGCTAGCGGCCGCCACCATATCGAGAGTCGAGAGAATATCGTGAACCGCTGTGACGAGGTGTGCGCCATCGCGGATGATGCGATTGGTGCCGACGCTCATCAGCGAGTAGATCGGGCCTGGGATGGCGAACACATCGCGCGACTGCTCGAGCGCATAGTTGACGGTGATCAGCGCGCCGGAGGTCTCGCCAGCCTCGACAACCAGGACGCCGCGCGCCAGGCCCGAGATCAGCCGATTGCGCACTGGGAAGAGCTGTGGGCTCGGCCGTGTGCCGTAGGGGAACTCGCTGACAAGCGCGCCGCGCTCGATAATCTGCTGCGCCAGCCCGCCGTTGCGCTCGGGGTAGACGAAGTCCACGCCGCACGGCAGCACAGCGATCGTTCGTCCGTTGGCCTCGATGGCGGCGGTGTGCGCGATCGTATCGGTGCCCAGCGCCAGACCCGAGACCACGGTGATACCGGCCGCGGCGAGCTCGCTGGCGAAGCGCCTGGCATTATCGCGGCCGTACGATGTTGGCGAGCGCGTGCCGACCACCGCCACCGCCCACGAGTCATCGGCGCTGAGCGAGCCGCGGACGTAGAGCAGCGGCGGCGGCGATGGGATATTGACGAGCGAATCCGGGTAGGCGGGGTCCTCGCGGGTGATGAGGCGCACGCCAGCGGCGGCGATCCGCTCCAGTTCGGCATCGAGATCGAGCGATCGGCGGGTGGAGAGCAGCGACTCGACACTTTTTGGGTCGAGCCCGATGCGCAGCAGCTCGCCGGCGGATGCGCCCCAGGCGTCGCCGAGCGAGCCAAACGCATCGCGTAGCCGCTCCAGCCGCGCCGGACCGATACCATTGACGAGATTGAAGCCAAGATAATAGCGGGTAGAATCGTGCATAGTTAGGTGCTCTGCGATAGGGCGAGGGAGACGCAACCGTCCCCATCGTGGAGTATAGCGGCGCGGCATTACCCGCGCCAGATCGCAGATCAGAGCTATGGGGCGGTCAGGGGGCGGCGCGCTTCCAGGCGGCGATGTTCCAGGTGATCGGGGCGAGCGAATCGGGGACGATGCCCTGCACGTTTTTGGCCGCGAGCGCGACGCTGAGGCGTTGGAACAGCGGCAGCGAGGGGATCTCTTGGGTCCAGAGCTGCTGCTGCCGCAGGTACGCGGCGCGGCGCGCGGCGGCATCGGACGTGACGGCGGCGGCGCGAACGGCGCGGTCTGCGTCGCGGAAGCACCAGCCGGCGAAGTTATCGCCTACCCAGCCGTTATCCGGGCTCGGGACGGCGGCGCAGCTCCAGAGCTGGACGCCGCTCGGCTCGGGGCCGGCGAGCCAGGCGAACAGCACCATATCGAACTGCCGCTGGTGGAGCGGGCCATCGGGCGAGAACAGCTGGTCAGGCGGCACTTTTTGGATATCGATCTGGATGCCGATCGCGCGCATATCGGCGGTGAACGCCTGTGCTATCTGCTGGCGAACCTGACTGCCATCGGTGGTGAGGAGCTGCAGCGTGAGCGATACCCCATCCGATCCAGCCACGAGGCCATCGCCGTCCTGATCGGTGTAGCCAGCCTCGGCGAGCAGCTTGCGCGCCTCGTCGGGGCTGTAGCGGTAGCGGGTCAGCTGATCGGCGGGGGCGGCATCGGCCTGCTGCGGCAGGATCCAGCTATCGAGCACCGGGGTCCGCCCGCCGAACAGCGTCTTGTTGATCGCCTCGCGGTTGGTGCCGATGGCGATGGCGCGGCGGACGCGGATATCCTGCAAGATCGGCACATCGAGGTTGAAGTCGATGTGCTCCCAGATCGGGTTGGGGAAGGCGAACGTCTGAAGCGCAGCATCTTCTTTGCCGCCGAGCTGCATCAGCAGCTCGGGTGGGAAGCGGTCGGCGGCGACGACATCGAGGTTGCCGCTGACGAGATTGGAGCGCAGTAGATCCACATTTGGCAGAAAGGCGATGATCACCCGCTCGGCGGCGGGCGGCGCGCCGAAGTAGTGCGGGTTGCGCACCATGCGGATCTCGTTGCCGCTCTGGCTCTCGATGCTGTACGGGCCGTAGCCGATCGGCGCGCTGGCGAATGGCGAGCTGCGGAGTGTGGCTGGGGCGGCGCTGGCGAGCAGGTGGCGCGGCAGCGGCAGCCAGTAGCTCAGAAAGTAGGCAGGGCCGATCACATCGGGGCGCAGGGTCGCCCTTGTGGTATGATCGTCTACCTTCTCGTAGCGCAGGGTCTGCTTGATCAGATCGGCGGCCTCAGGACTCGGCGGGGCGGCGAGCGCGGCGGTGTAGGCGAAGAGCGAGTCATCGGCGGTGACCGGCGTGCCGTCGCTCCAGCTGAGCTTTGGGTTCCAGCGAAACGTCACTTCGAGCTGATCGACTTGGGTGATCACATCGGTGGCGGTGGTGGTGATCGCGCCGGTGGCATCGAGGTAGACGTCGGCCTTGATCAGCTTCGCGCCGCCGTTTTCGAGCGTTGGGATCTGCTCCAGGACGCCGGTGGTGGTGTAGCTGTAGTTGAACGAGAGGATCGGCGAGGGGAAAAGCAGCTCGCCGATCGGGGCGAACGTCCGGGCGGCGGCGGCGCTCGTCGGGTACGGGTAGAGATCGGCCGGCTGGTCGATCAGACCGATCGCCCACGTGCGATCGCGCGCGTCGGCCTGCGCGGCGGCGGCGGCGCTGGTTGGGACGATCTGCACGACGGCGGTGGCCGATGACGATGGCGTGGGCGTTGGAAGTGTGGTGCCGCCCTCGATCATGCAGCCTGCGAGCACAAAGGCCCAGAGGCAAATCGCGGCGACGAGAGAATGTTGGCGCATCACAGCTTGGCTACGTTTACCTTTCTTTGATGGATGGGAGTCTACCGCGAAACCTGGCATTTGTCTACATTGCCGCAGAAGTTGTAATCTTCATTTGCTATAGTGATGACACTTTATCGATATGCTAGAGTCACATCGATGTTAGCGTCGGTAGTAGCCACGGATCGGCGGCCGCCGATGCGCGAGCATCCGGCGCACTCAGGCGGGAGTGGGGCATGAGCGCACGACGAGATCGCCCATCGATCGCTGCGGCGAGCGTGGCGAGCACAACTAGACGAAGACGTGGGCCAGCGCCATCGGACGCGCTCGCGCTCGACGCGCTACGGCAGCGCGCCAATGCCAGCGAGACGCTGTACCGCGCGGCGCTGGCCGTGAGCGGCACGCTTGACACCGACGAGACGATCGACCGCATCCTGCACGAACTGGCCTGGGTCATCCCATACGACAGCGCGTCGGTCCAGTTGCTCGATGGGCACGAGACGGTGATCATCGGCTGCGCCGGGTTCCGCAGCCCGGACCAGATCATGGGGCACCGCTTCGACCTGGCGCACACACCGGCCAACCGCTACTGCATCGAGCACGGCGAGCCGCTGCTGATCAACGACACATCGATCCAGCCGCTGCTCGACTACCCAAACGCCGAGCGCTGGAACTCGTGGCTCGGGCTACCGCTGCGCGTCTGCGGCCGTGTGATCGGCATGCTGACGATCGACTCGACCGTACGCGGCTACTTCACTGAGAATATGGTGCGGATCGGCGGCGCATTTGCCAGCCAGGTGGCCATCGCGTTGGAGAATGCCAGGCTGCACTCCAACGAGGTCAAGGCGCGTGAGCGGCTGACGGCGCTGCACCGGGCAGTGCGTGAGATCAGCGTCCACATCACCAGCCCGGCCCAGATCTACGAGGCGATCTACCGCGCGGTGGAGCGGGTGATGACTGCCGACGGCTTTGCGATCAGTGTGCTCCACCCCGAGCGCGGCGAGGTCGAGTCGGTCTATATCGTCGACCGTGGGCGGCACTACCCCGCGGTCGTCACGCCGATCGCGGGCAGCCTGACCGAGCATATCATCGCGACGGGGCAGTCGCTCAGGCTGGCAGACAGTCGCAGCTATGCCGGCCACCCGATCGAGGCCTGCGGCCACAGCGAGCCGCCGCGCTCGGTGCTCGCGGCGGTGGTACGCGGCAGCGCGCTGCCGATCGGCATCTTATTCGTGCAGAGCTACACTAGCGCCATCTACACCGAAGCCGACCAGGAGTTGCTCGAGTTGCTCGCCGCGCACGCCGGGGCGGTGCTCGAAAATGCGCAGCGCTACGCCGAGACCGAGCGTCTGGCGATCACCGATGCGCTGACACAACTCCCCAACCGGCGGCGATTCTTCGATCTGGCGCGGCAGGAGCTGGAGCGCGCCGAGCGCTACGGCCATGCGGTCTCGGTGGCGCTGCTCGACGTCGACCACTTCAAGCAGATCAACGACCGCTACGGCCATATCGCCGGCGACCATGTACTGCACGCGGTAGCGGCGCGCTGCAGCGACAATCTGCGGGTCAACGATCTGATCGGGCGCTACGGCGGCGAGGAGATTGTGATGCTGTTGCCGGAGACCGACGCGGCTGGTGCGCTGCTGCTCTCCGATAGGCTACGGGAGGCGATAGCCGACCCGCCAGTGGCAACCGAGCTGTTCTCGATAGCCGTGACGGTGAGCCTTGGCGTGGCGACGGCCACTCCCCAGGAGCGAACATCGATCGAGGCGCTGATCGGGGCGGCAGACGAGGCGCTCTACGCGGCAAAACGCGCGGGGCGCAACCGCGTCAGGGTGGCTGACACGGCCGCGCCCCACGGCCATAGCTGACTAGCGGGTGCCCGGACGAGCTACTGGCGGCGCAGCTCCTCGACCCGCGCCGAGAGCTGGGCGATCCTGGCGCTGAGGTCGTCGATGTCGCGCTTGGATGGGATATTGAGCCGATTGAGCAGCTCCTCGACCCCCTGCTCCACCTGCGCCCCAACTTTCTCCACCTGTGCGTTCACGCCGCTCGCCGCGCCGCCGGCCCGCGCGGCCGGCATCCGCACCTGGCTGCGAACCTGCGCCATCACTTTTTCGGCATCTTTCTGCGCCAGCTCGCCGCGATCGACGAGGCGCGAGACGAAGCTCTGCGCCTCATCGACGGTGATCGCCACCGCGCCGATGCTGGCGAGCAGCAGCCGCTTCATATTCTCAGCGACCCAGGCGGCGGCGGGAGTAGCGCCATCCACGGCTGCATCGACGGTCTGCTCGACATCGTCGGCGACGCTGTTGGCAGCCTGTTTGGCCTGCGACGTGGCCTCGTGGATGGCCTGTTTGGCGCGGGCGGCCTGGGTCTTGCGGGTGTCGGCAACTTCGGTGGTCTGATCATTCATCGTCATAGTGATTCCCTCGCTGTGCGCTTCGCGCGGTTGTCGCGCACATATGTTTGCGACGCATCGCATAACGCAGTGCGTTATAATGGTAGTATAGCACGGTGAATCTGCTGAGTCAAGCACCGCCGTGCTATACTGCGCCACACAGGAGGGGTTTATGCGAATGGTTCAGGCGACGCGGTACGTGACGCCGCTGCGCGAGGGCGGCTCGCTGCCGGCGATCATCGAGGCCGACGATGACGGCATGTACGTCATCAAATTTCGCGGTGCCGGGCAGGGTCCGCGGGTGCTGGTGGCCGAGCTGATCGCCGGCGAGATCGGGCGGGCGCTGGGGCTGCCGATCCCCGAGGTGGTTTTCGTCGAGCTGGATGGCAACCTGGGGCGCAACGAGCCAGACGGGGAGGTCCAGGATCTGGTGGAGGCCAGCGCCGGGCTGAACCTGGCGCTGGACTATCTGCCGAGCGCGCTTGCGTTCGATGCGATTGGGGCGCGCGATATCGAGCCGGGGCTAGCGTCGCGGGTAATCTGGTTCGACGCCTACATCACCAACGTGGATCGCACGGCGCGCAACACCAATATGCTGCTGTGGCACCGCAGGCTGTGGCTGATCGACCACGGCGCCGCGCTCTACTTTCACCACACCTGGAGCGACTACCTGGCGCGCGGCGAGGCACCGTTTGTGGCGATAAAAGACCACGTGCTGCTGCCGGCCGCCATCGCCATCGCCGACGCAGACGCCGCGCTGCGCCCGCTGTTGACTGACGCGCTGATCGACTCGGTAGTGGCGCTGATCCCGGCCGAGTGGCTGGTTGGCGAGCCAGGGCCGGCGGGGGCCGAGGAGCGCCGCGCCGCTTACGCCAGCTATCTGCGCCACCGACGCGACCACGCTGACAATTTTGTGCAGGAGGCTATCCGTGCCAACGCCGCACAGCTTTGACTACGCGCTGATCCGCGTGATGCCGCGCGTCGATCGCGGCGAGTGCGTCAACGTCGGCGCAGTGCTGTTCTGCCGCACGCTGCGCTACCTCGGCGCGCGGATCGCGCTGGACGTCGCCAGGCTGCGGGCGCTGGACGCCGAGCTCGACATCGATCTCGTCGAGCTGCACCTCGGCCACATCCCACAGATCTGCGCGGGCGGCGCGGCCGGCGGCCCGATCGGCGCGCTGCCGATCGCCGATCGGTTTCACTGGCTGGTCGCGCCCCGCAGCGCGGTTATCCAGACATCGGCGGTACACTCGGGGCTGTGCGCCAACCCAGCGGCGTCGCTCGACGGGCTGATGCGGCGGCTCTCCGGCGGCTGAGGCGCTGCACCTCTATGGTTCCACTATGGTCCCATCACTCTACATCCAGCTGCTCGGGCCACTCGTGGTGCGGCGCGACGCCCCAGACGGGCAGGAGATCGGCTTTCGCTCGCGCCAGGAGCGGCGGCTGCTGGCGCTGCTGCTGACCCGCCGCGGTCAGGTGCTGCCATCTGGCACGCTGATCGATGCGATCTGGCAGGAGGCCGCCGGCGATGCTGCGGCGGTAACGCTGCGCAGCGCGGTGAGCGCGCTGCGGCGGGCGCTCGACCCAGACGGCGCGCGGCGGGCACCAGACACCTACATCGTGACGGCGCGCGGCGGGTACGGCTGGAGCGCCACCGCGCCGGCCTGGATCGACGCCGATGCGCTCACCGACCCGGCCGCAGACCCTGCGGGGGCGCTCGCACTGTATCGCGGCGATCTGCTGGAGGACGAGGGCGACGATCCGTGGCTGCTGGCCGAGCGCGAGCGGCTGCGCGAGCGGTGTGTGGCGCTGCTGATGCAGCGGGTCGGCGAGCAGCGCGCCCAGGGCGATGCGCAGCAGGCCATCGCGAACGCGCGGCGCGGGCTGCGCATCGCCCCGCTGCACGAGCCGCTGTGGCAGCTGCTGATCGAGGTGCAGGCCCGCGCCGGCGATGTGGCGGCCGCGCTCCAGAGCTACGAGCGGCTGCGGCAATCGCTCGACATCGAGCTCGGCGCGCTGCCATCAGCCCCACTCCGCGAGCTGCACACCCGCATCTTGCAGGGTCGGCTGGCGCACGAGGCCCGCGAGCCGCTGCCGCAGCTGGCCGGCCGGGCGAACGAGCTGGCGCAGCTCGATACGTGGATGGAGGGGATGCGCCGCAGGCGCGGCGGCGTGGTGGCGCTGGTCGGCGAGGCGGGGATCGGCAAGACGCGGCTGCTGGAAGAGGCGGCGCGGCTCGGGCGGGCGAGGGGCTGCTACGTGCTGCTGCTGCGCGGCAGCGAGATCGAGCGCGAGCTGCCGTTCGCGCCGCTGACCGCTGTGCTGCGCGCCGCGCTGGCCGCAGCCCCGCTCGGGCTGCTCAGGCGCTATCCGCCCGCCGCACTCGCACAGATCGCTGAGCTGGTGCCGCTGCTGCGCGAGCGACTGCCGGAGCTGCCGGCTGCCGCCATCACAGATATCGCTGACCGCCGCGCCGCACAGCTCGACGCGCTGACCGAGCTAGGGATGACTACCGCGCGCATCGCGCCGCTGCTGATCTGCATCGATGACGCGCAGTGGGTGGACGCAGCGACGCTGGCGGCCATCGGGCGGCTGGCCACGCTGGCGAGCGCGCGCGCCATGCTGGTAGTGCTGGCGTACCACGCCGATGATCTGAGCGAGCACTCGGCGCTGCACACACTGCTGCGCTCGCTCGGGCGAGCTGCCTTGATCAAGCCGATGCTGCTGGGGCGGCTGGATCGGGCGGGAGTCGCGGCTGCGCTTGAGAACCTCGGCGTCGTGGTGGCACCAGAGGTGGAGGCGCGGCTGATGGCGCTGAGCGGCGGTAACCCGCTCTTTCTCAGGCTGCTGGTGCGGCTGCTGGATGAGACGGACGGCGATGCCGGGCAGGCGGCGTTGCTCGCCGGTGGGACGCTGCCCCGCAGCCTGGCGCGCGCCGAGCCGCTGCGGACGCTGGTGCTGAGCAGGCTGGAGCATCTGCCGCAAGGGGCGTGCGAGCTGGCCTACACGCTGGCGGTGCTGGGCAGACCAGCGTCGCTCGACCTGATCGAGGCGTTTGGAGCGAACGCGCTCGCCGCCGCCGAGGTGCTGCTTCGCCGCGAGTTGATCCGCGAGCAGGAGGACGGTCGGCTGGTTTACGACCACGATCTGATCCGCCTGGCGGTGATCGGGCAGCTGAGCGCGCCACAGCTTCGCCTGATCCAGCGGCAGATCGCGGCTGCGACAGCATGACAGCCGAGCGCTGGGCGTGCGAGCCAGCCTGTGCTAGCACAAATGCCTCGCGGCGCGGAGGTCAGGGCGAGATGCCTGCGCGTTGCTCAGCATGACAGCCGAGTAGCGTCGGTCTCCCGGTCTCTGGTTACCCCGTGCCGCGCACGAAGACATCCGGCCAGGCTTTGAAGCGAGTGAAGAACAGCTCGGGCGGCTGCCTGACGCCATCTTGGGTGATGACGCGATAGACATTAATATCCATCCCCTTGCGAGCGTGGTCGGTCTGCTTGAGGGTGCCAGACGGCAGGGTTCTATCATCGACGTAGACCGCCTGGGCGGGCGGCGCGATCTCGCGGCCGATGTCAGGGCCGACGGCCTCGACGGTACGATTGGGGCGCGTGCCGTAGAGCCTGACGGCGAGGACGCCGTTGGTCACATCGGTCTCCGACTCCATCAACATCCAGTGGCCGGTGTCGTTTTTGAACTTGAGGTCGAGCACGCCGGTGTAAATCGTCGCGTCCATGCCGGGGGCAGCCGCCACTGGGAAGCTGAACTCATCGTACCACTTGATGTAGAACGGGTGGGCGTGGCGCTCGGTGATCGGCAGGCCGGCCCAGAACGCGGTGCGGAAGACAGTGGTGGAGACCTGGCAGACGCCGCCACCCCATTCGAGCTGGGTGCGGTTGCCGATCACGGCATAGCCCTTGACGAAGCCGTTGGTCTCGTCCACCGCGCCGAGCTGGGTGTTGAAGGAGAACTCGGCGCCCGGCGGGATCAGTACGCCGTCCATCCTGGCCGCGCCGGCGCGGATGTTGGTGATGCGGTACTCGGCCGAGCCGGTGAAGCTCGATTTGCCCTCGGCGACCAGCTCGTTGACGCCGAGCGACGACAGGCTGGCGGCGGTGATTTTGGGCGAGACCTGCTCGATCGGCAGCTCGACGGTGCGGGTGCCGCCGCTGAGCGCCGCAGCGATCGCCGCCACCGCGTCCGTCTGTCTGATGCGCAGCCCGATCGTGCCTTCGGCAACGATCCGCAGCTTGCCACTGCGGAACGCCACTCGCGGCTCGGCGCTCGGCGAGTCCGCCGTCTGCGCCAGGTTCTCCACCGCGTGCGCCAGCCGCAACGGGTCCGGCCCGGCCCGCATCGTGCCAGAGATTGGCTGGACCGCGATCATCTCCACCAGCCGATCGGCGTCCCACGTCCAGCTGCGCTCGCCCTGGCGGAGCACCAGCGGCTGCGCCAGCATGCGCTTGGCCGAGTCTACCGCGCCGACGATCGCCGCATCGCCGAGCCGCGGCGGGAGGACTCTGGTGCGCAGCGGCACCTGCTGCGGCTGAAGCGTCTGGATGACGCGCAGCACCTCCGATGCGGTGTCATCGACGAGCAGCTGACGGCCGGGGCTGGCGGGCGTGGGCAGGACATTGCCCGCAGCAAGGCTGAGGGCGGCGTCGGTCGGCGGGCGCTCGACTTCGGCGGCGATTCC
This sequence comes from Roseiflexaceae bacterium, assembly GCA_043754595.1. GTDB lineage: Bacteria > Chloroflexota > Chloroflexia > Chloroflexales > Roseiflexaceae > JAYUUK01. The sequence goes on from JAYUUK010000064.1 coordinate 15,624, forward strand.
GGTGAGATAGCGCTGGAGCTGCGTGCGGTCCACGCTGAGGTGCGGCGACAGATCGACGCCGCCGCCGCGCCAGAGCTGCCAGAGCTCGGCGGTGCTGGTGCGCAGATCGCCGCGCCGCCCGACGGCCAGGATATCATCGCCGACGGCGGACGCGGTGAATGTGACTCCGAGCTCGGCGAGCGACGGGTTCCAGCTGCGCCCCTGGTAGGTGATCGTGACCGGCCGGCGGCTGAACTCGCCGTAGCGCGCCGCTGCGAGCGATCGCACCTGATCTGCGCGCATCCCGCCGACGGCGACGCCCTGGAGCGTCACGCCCCGTGGCACCTGGTCTGCGGCGACGAGCGGTGCCAGGTACGGCCAGCCGAGGTAGCCGCAGATGGCGAGCGCGGCGATGACGACCAGCGACGCCAGTGGCAGCCGCAGCGATGGGGCGCGTTCGGGGCGCGGCCGCCCGACCGCGATAGCGGGGGTTGGCGGCGGCGGGTCGAGCTCATCGTGGAGATCGCCCGTGCTGCGTCGGCGGCTGATCGGGCCATACTTTTGATAGTATTTTTGCGGCATATGGTTATGCCGTGCAGCGTAGCATGTCGGTCGATCTGTGTCAAGGGTTTCGCGCACAAAGCGCCACCAATCGCATCGTGCGCCGCCCCAGACGCATCGAGCTTCATCTTGCTGCGGCGCTTCGCGCTATGCTATAGCAATCCTAGAAAAGGGATGATCTTGGGGCTGCGCCCCTTCGACTGCGCGCAGTGCACGCCCCAAACCCCCCGCTGTGCGCTTCGTGCATTTCAATAACACATTAGGATTGCTAGACAAATATGTTTTCATGCTACTGCGCAGCAGCATGAAACGTAGCTACCGCGCTGCCGCAGGCCAAAAAATCACCGCAGCGCACGATTCGGAGCCGATCTGCGGCGGGCGGTGCTTGCCTGTATAATAGCGGCAAAGGAGTGAAGCGTATGATCGATCTCCAGGTTGCGATCGCAAAAGTGCCGCGGTTCGGGATAGCAGAGAGCGGCGACACGCTCGAGATGATCGAGCGCCCAGGCGGCGGCTTTTCGGTGGTGCTTGTCGACGGTCAGGGGAGCGGGCGCGGCGCCAAGACGCTCAGCGCCATGATCGCGGCCCGCGCGCTCTCGCAGCTGATGGACGGATCGCGCGACGGTGTGGTGGCGCGCGCGGCCCACGATTATCTTTACACCTACCGCATGGGCCAGGTGTCGGCGAGCCTCAACATCCTCTCGGTCGATCTGCGCAGCGGCTCGGTGCTGATCTCGCGCAATAATCCCGCGCCATTCTACGTGCTCGACGAGCGCGGGATCGTGGTCCACGATGAGCCGTCGCAGCCGATCGGGCTGTACGCTGCCACCAAGCCGCAGATCACCGAGCTGCCGCTGCGCGCCCCGATGGCGGTGGTGCTGTTCAGCGATGGGCTGCTCAAGGCCGGCGAGGCGTACGGCGAGGATCTGGCGCTGCCGAACCTGCTTGCCGGCTGGATGGAGACCCGCGACCTAACCGAGCTGGCGGACCAGCTGCTCACGCGGGCGATCGAGCTCGACCGGGGCGAGCCGAGCGACGATATGAGCGTTGTGGTGCTCGCCGCCCACGAGGCCCGCGGCGGCGATGCGGTGCGGCGGATGTGGCTGAGCGTGCCGCTCTCGCCCGAGCTGCCCGCGCCAGGCCGCGACGATCGCGCTGAGCAGGATGGCCAGGGCGATGGCCGGGACACCGTCTGATGCTGCGATTGGCGCATCGCATCCGGTGGCTGCTGCTGGCGATCGCCGCGCTGACCGTGGCCGGGTGCGATCCACAGTCGCTCATCCCCGCCCCGCCCGCTCCTTCTGAATCGGTGGCCGCCCCGACGCAAGGCGCGCTGCCCGCCGAGCGACCAGCCGCCTCCGAACGGCCAACCCACGCGACAGCATCTCTTCGCACCACGCGCTTCAGCCGCGCCGATCAGCTCTTTACAATCGATGTACCCGAGGGGTGGTCCCACACCGACCGGAGCGATCCGCAGCTGG
>JAYUUK010000065.1:0-1990 GCA_043754595.1 Roseiflexaceae bacterium
TCTGCCGCGATTGACGCCACCGTGCGCGCGGCCCTGTGCGCGTCCGCTCTGCGTTTGGCTGAGGCCGTCGCCTACCGGGGTGCCGGCACGCTGGAATACCTGTTTGACGATGACACAAGGGAGTTCTTTTTTATTGAGATGAATACCCGCATCCAGGTCGAGCACCCGGTGACCGAGATGGTGACCGGGGTGGATCTGGTGCATGCGCAGATCCGGGTGGCGCGCGGCGAGCGGTTGTGGCTGCGCCAGGAGGAGATCGTCTGGCGCGGCCACGCCATCGAGTGCCGCATCAACGCCGAGGACGCCGCAGCTGGATTTCGCCCGGCGCTGGGCACGATCGGCGGCTACAGCGAGCCGAGTGGGTACGGCGTGCGGGTCGAGACTGCGGCGCGGGCTGGTACCGTCATCTCGCCATACTATGACTCGCTGATCGCCAAACTGATCTGCTGGGCCGACGACCGACAGGCGGCGATAGCGCGGATGCGCCGCGCCCTGGCGGATTACACCATCGAAGGGGTGACGACTACGCTGGGGTTTCATCGGCTGGCGCTGGCGCACGCGGCGTTTGCGCGCGGCGACACCACAGTCAATTTCATCCCGCGCTACCTGGCCGACTCATTGGCTGAGCTGGCGGCCGCCACAGCGGTGGCACCTGGCGAGCCAGCTGCAGGGCGGCGGTTCAGCGTCGAGGTGGACGGGCGGCGGATGGAGGTGCGGGTGGCGGAGATCGGCGCGGCAGCGCCCACGCCACCACTGAACGCACGGCGCGGGCCAGGTGGGGCGCGCGGCGGGGTGGCGGGCGGCACGGCGGCCCGTTTGCACAGCGCTGGCGCGATCGTCGCGCCGCTGCAGGGGACCGTGCGGGCGGTGAACGTAGCCAATGGCGCGAGCGTTGCGGCCGGGCAGGTGCTGTGCGTGATCGAGGCGATGAAGATGGAGAACGAGGTGGTGGCCCCGCGCGACGGGACGCTGGCGCGGGTGCTGGCGCGGGTGGGGCAGACGGTGGAGGCCGGGGCGATGCTGGCGGAGTACGCGAATTGACGATGATCGGGTGATGCAGCTCCCCGCGCGTCTGCCCTGGGGTGGGCACGGCGTGGACGCAGGGTGTGCTGCACAGGGAGGGCATTTGCGGCTATTTGCGGTCGTCTGTGGATGAAGCGCCGGTCACCGCGTCAGCGTGTGAGACCGATAGCCTAAACGGAGACTTTTCGATGAGCATGCCTGACGTAGCCACATTCTGCGCCGATTTTTTTGCACTCTTCGGCGGGGCGGCATTTCGTGGTAAATCGTTCATCGAGTATATCCAGCTTCCGGCGGTGCGACGTACCGGCGATGAGGCCGCTGTCGTCGATATGGCGATCAGCGGGCCGCTGCTCGGGCTACTTGGGTTCGCACCAGGACAGCGCGGCTATAATCAGCAGCGGCTCGGGGAACGGCCAGACTTCGTCCCGAACGACCCGATCTGCGGCAGCTGCTTTGTGGTCGAGGATAAAAGCACTAGCCTCGATCTCACACTCGATCTGCATGATCCAACAAGTCATCTCGCACAGCTCCAGCGCTATGTGCGCGCCAATGCGCTGCGCTATGGCATACTGACAAATGGGCGGCGGCTGCTCCTCTATCGCTTCGATGGCGCAGAGGCGCTGATCGAGATCGACGTGGATATCGTCGCGGCGCTGCGGGTATGGGCGAGCGATGCTCCAGCACTACGCGAAGCATATACCGGCCAGCTGCGTATCCTGCTCGAACGTTGTCATCGCGACGCGTTCACCCAAACTGAGCGTCTCGAAGCGGAATTAACGCTCGATGAAACGGCGTGGGCGGCGCAGGCGCTGCCGCTTGGCACGACGCGCGACCACGACGCGCTATTCGTCAGTGAGATCCAGACGCTGCTCGGCGAGCTGCAGCGCGATGCGTTCACGCAGCTGACCTATCACCTTGAACGCAATGCGACCTATCTGACTCAGGAGCAGATTATCCCAAACGGCAG
>JAYUUK010000066.1:0-1984 GCA_043754595.1 Roseiflexaceae bacterium
CGCCAGCAGCAGCTGGAGCGCCGGCACCGCCAGCGCCAGCCCGATGACCATCCGGCGCGGCACATCGTCTGGCGGGCCGCGCCGCAGCGCGCCAATGGCGAGCAGCCCGGCGAGCAGCAGTGCCGCGCCGCCCCAGGCGCCCCACGCCGGCTCGGCCAGCGCGGCGCTCACTTCGCCCACAGCGCGCCAGCCGAGCAGCCCGAGCAGCAGCGCGATCAGCACCGGACGCGCGGCCCGCGCCCGCGCCGCCTCGCTGGCCCAGGTCGTGGCTTCGATGGCGAAATCGACCCAGCCGATCCCGGCGATCACCAGAAACGGAACAATGAAGAAAAACTGCGCCTGGATCGAGGTCGCGGCGAGGCTCGATGGCATATCCGAGCCGAAGCGCTCGAACATCGACGCGCCGCCGTACAGCGCCAGCAGCGTCAGGCCGCCGTGGAGCGCGAAGAATACCGCCCAGCGGCCCACTGGCCCCCAGCGCAGCCGCGGCAGCGCGATGTACAGCCCGAGCAGCAGCAGCAGCAGCACCGCCGCCAGCCCGATCGGCCAGATGCCGATCAGCGAGACCTGGAGTGCGGCGGCGAACGGGAAGACCGCGAGGATGAGATAGATCAGCAGCGTCGGCCAGCGTAGCGCGCCGCGAGCGGTGGCCGCGCCAGCCAGCAACATGCTCCACCCGACCGCCAGCCCGATCAGGGTCAGCGGCACGGCCAGCGTCGGCACCAGCAATGCGCGGGTGGCGGTCGAGTCATTCTCCAGCAGCGTCAGCGCGCCGTTGAGCCGCAGCGTGTCGCCGGCCAGCGTGCCGAGCAGGAACAGCAGCACGGCCGCTATCGCCACCAGCGCAAGCGCCCGCAGCCCGCGGCCAAACGGCCGAAGGTCGATCGCGCCGCCGCGCAGCGCCTGCCAGCCAAAGGTGTGGACGGCGGTGTAGCCAACTTGAAACATGCCGAGTAGCAGCGCGAGCACCGAGCGCGAGGATGGAGTCGCGAGCTTCATGGTCCCTCCGTGAGCTCGATCGCCAGCGGATACTGGTCGAACGCCAGGTACAGCCGGCGCTCGCGGACCAGCGGCACCATCGCGCTGACCGATCCAGCGGCCGATGCCTGCTGCAGCATCAGGTCGCCGACGATCGCGCCGTCCGCGAGCGAGCGCGCGATCAGCCGGCCCTCGCGCAGCACCGTCAGCGCCACGCCGCCGGCCAGCATCGGCGTCCCGCGGGTGACCGCGCCCGGCTCCCTGACGCGCCAGCGCTCGCTGCCATCGCGGCGCAGCAGCAGCAGCGAGCCGTCCAGCAGCCGCAGCGCTACGTCGTCGCCGCGCAGCCCGATCCCTTCGCGCTGCGGCAGGGCGCTGAGCTGGACCAGCGCCACATCGGCCACCTGCTTCCCAGCTGCGTCCCAGACGGTGGCGCGCGGGGTGAAGTCGGCGTCGTAGGTGACCGCCACCGCGCCGCGCTCGTCGGCGGCGAGCTGGTACGGCTTGCGGTCAGACGCGCCGCTCCAGAGCTCAGCGCCATCGGCCGGATCGAGCGCCAGCAGCCGATCGGCGGCCACGTAGTAGCGTCCGCCAGCCAGCACCGCCGCGCCAGATGGCAGCCCATCGGCCAGGGTGTGACGCCAGATCTCGCGCCCGCTGGCTGCGTCCAGCGCCAGCGCCAGCGATGGTGTGCCGAGCAAGCTGAGCAGGATATGGCCGTCCGGCGTGGCGGCGGGTTGATAGTTAAACGCGCCGTCGAATCTGACGCGCCAGGTCTCGCGTCGCGCCGCCAAGTCGTAGCCGATCACCACGCCGTTGGACTGTGCCAGCACCAGCGTCCGCCCGACGATCGCTGGGGCCAGCGTCGGCAGGGCGCTGAGCGCGATGGTTCCCAGCGTCTCGGCGGTGCCATCGGCGATGGCGACGCTATACACCGAGCCTTCGCTGCCGACGAAGACCAGCGAGTCGCCGGCCACCACCGGCGCGCTCATCAACGTCTCGGTGC
>JAYUUK010000067.1:0-17560 GCA_043754595.1 Roseiflexaceae bacterium
CTGTGCGCTGCGCGCGTGTACAAGTGACCTAGGCGCGCAGCGCCCCGCGCTGCGCGCCGCAGAAAGCACCAGCGGTTAGCCGATGACCGGGGTGTTGCGCGCGCCGACTGGCGGCGCGCCCGGCATGTAAACGTTGCGCGGCGGCGGCGTCGGGCGGCTGATGCGCAGCCCCTCCTCGCTTGAGATCCACTCCTCGGCGTACTCGGCGACCCGCTGGAGCAGCGCCTCGAAGTCCGTCCGGTTGGTCTTGAGCACGAACGGCTCGGCCAACCAGCGGATCAACTCGCGCCCGCTGACAGCCATGCGGTTGAGGGCGCTGGCGTTGACCGAGCGGTGGTGGTACTGCCACAGCACCAGCTCGATCACGTCCCAGGCGCTCTGCGCGCCGAACTGCTCACGAACATCGGGGGCGTCGAGGACGTTGAATGCCTCCTCAAGCGCCTGGCTGCTCTCGACGCGCATCACATTGACCCAGCCGTAGGAGCTGTTCTTGATGTTGTTGCGCAGATCGAGCGCCGAGCGGCGGACGATAGCGATCGAGCCGAACGACGGGTCGGAGGCGTTGTTGCGGATAACCTCGCTGATCCGCTTATCGCGCCAGAACTTGGCGGTCTCGCCGATGAAATGGCGAAACAGCGGGTGGAACTCGGCGTTGGCGCGGGCGTTGGGGCCGGGATCGGCGCGGGTGTAGCCAAAAACTCGGCGGTAGGCCTGCATGCGCTCGCGCTCCTGGTAGCGCAGCACGCCGCGCCGGTCGAAGCGATAGAGCCCGTAGGCACCTGGCCCGGCGGAGATCCGCAGCGTGCCGGCGCGGAACAGATCCTGGAGCGTCCGCATCACGGTGAAGACGCCGATCTGCTCGTGCAGGCACTGGTAGTACAGCTCGCCGACGCCGTAGAGCTGCTCGCGGGCGATGCGCTCGTCGTAGCCAATGACTCCCGGCGAGATGCGCGACGCGCCGAGATCGGAGGGGGCGGCGGATCCGAGGCCGATCAGGTCGGCCAGACCGCCATCGCCCGGCATGGCCGCGCTGGCATCGGCGGCCGCCACCTCGGCGGCGCGGTCGTCCATCGTGCGGTTGATCACCTCGGCGAGCTGGGGGTTGCCCACCAGATCCGGCCCGAGCGCTGCGATCACCTGCTCGACCAGCGCCGCGAACCGGCTGCGGTCGGCATCGTACTGTTGGGTCGTGGTCATACGTGTTTCTCCTCAGGTCTACGACGCTGTTACAGTGCTTTTGAGCCTGCGATTACGCTGCCAGGTCGGCGAGGGCATCGAGCTGGACGAGCAGGTTGTCCATCGACCAGCGCACCCGCTCGTGGCAGAGGAACTGGCCGAGCGCCGAGCGGCTGTAGAGATCGGCGGGGGCGGTGGTGCGCAGGTAGCTGATCACCGGCGCGAGGTTCCAGAACAGCTGGTTGGACTGATCGCAGACGAAGTTGAGCCCGTACTGGCCAGATGCGCCGAGCGCCACGCTGCCCTCGCGCTCGCTCAGCCGGTCGACCCAGTCGGTGAAATCGTAGACCGTGAGATCTGGCAGCTGCTTGCTGAGATCGCCCTGGACGGCGCGCGCGCCGCTTGCGTCCAGCGCCAGGCGCGTCATGTACGGCGCGGCGAACGTGACGTGGGCCGCCATCCGATCGAAGCGCATCGCGTCCGAGCGCCGCTCGCTCTCCGAGAGCCCGATGGTGTCGAGCGTGCGCTGGAGATCGCGGTTGATCTGCGCGATCACCGGGAGTTGGCGATAGGCGCGCTCGATCCGCTGCCCGAGCGAGCGGCACTTGGCGTCCGATGAGGTCTGAGACAGGTAGCCATCCCAGATACTGCTGAGCGTCTGGGCGTAGCTCTGGAGCATCGTGAACGCCGCCACCTGGGTCTCGTCAGCCGGGGTGACGATGTGCGCGCAGCCGGTCAGCTTGGCGCGCTGCCCCAGCTCGGCGAGGTGCAGATCGAGCGTGGCGCTGCGGCTCTCAATGAAGCGCGAGCGCGGCTCGTCCACCCGGCCGAACTCGGCGTAGATCGCGTCGAAGTCGGTGCGGATCTGGGCGCGCAGCGCCTCGACCTGATCGAGATCGGCGGTCGGATCGATCGGCTGGAGGCCGCCGAGCAGCCGCCCTGCGTCGTCCACCACCAGGCCGGCCTGGCGGTAGAGCGCCGCCTGCGGGGCGGAGAGCTGGCCGCCGAGGGTCGCGCTCGGCTCGGTTGGAACCAGCGAGACCGAGGCGCGGGCCGGGACCAGGCCGAGCGCATCGCCGTAGCGGGCGGCGGGGAATGCCTCGCGCAGCGCCTGGCCGAAGCTCTGGCCGCCGCGACCTGGCGCGCGCCCGAGCACCTGGGCGATGGCGCGGTCCACCTGGCGCTCGACGACGTTGCCGCCGCTCGTGCCATACGAGCCACGGTCTTCGAGCGCGGCCTGCTGTGTGCCGCTGAGCCGCCCCAGGCTGCCAACGGCATCGCCGAGCGCGCGCAGCCCGATCAGGCCAGTGTCTAGCCGGTCGGTCTGGAGCGCGCCGTCGATCTGCCCGATAGCGGTGCGGGTCTCGATCAGCGGGTAGAGCTGGGTCATCATCCCTTCGCGGAGCGCGCGAGCGGCCTTCGCCCGGCCTCCAAGCAGCGTGCTGTAGCTTGTCATGCGGGTCTCTCCTTGCGGGCGGCGGTTCAGCGCAGGCTGCGACCGAGTCGGGTGTACAGGTGGTCGAGGTCGTGGTGGACGGTCAGATAGAGCGCAAGCGTCTCGGGCCGACCAAAGTCAGCGCTGCCCTGAACCTCCTTAATGAAGGCTTCGATGGTGCGCTGCCAGCCATCGACGAGCTTGCGCGCCTCGCCGTTATCGATCTCGACCGGCTGGTCATCGGCGAGCTCCTCGGTGAGCTCCAGCACTTTGCCTCGGCCTTCAGTGAGCCGGACGCACTCGACGAAGTAGGGTCTTGCGGGCACCGCGTGCGGCGCGGGCGGCATCGGCGTGTAGCCCGGCTTCTTTTTGACTTGCTTGCGCTGCGGCTGGTGGCTGGCGCTCGAATCGAACTCGTCTGACTGCTCGGTGTATGGTGTCGTCATCGTTAGCGTCTCCCTAGCGTACGGTAGAAGGTATCGGTGATCGTTTGCGGCGCGGCCAGCCGCCGGTCGAGCGCCATCCGGGCCGCGCCGATCATAAAGCGCGGCGGGATGCTGCCTGGGTCCTGGCCGGTCGCCAGCCGCTCGGCGGCGAGCTCGATCAGCGTCAGCTGGCGCGGGCCGAACTCGACGAGCTGCGCCAGACTGCGGCCATCGAGCTGCTTGAGCGGCGTGAAGACCATCTCATCCACCGCCAGCCCGCAGGCCGCGTCGAAGCTGCGCAGAAACGCCGGCGGGATCTGATCCGGCCCAACGCGCGGGTAGAGCCGCCGCCAGACCCGCTCGAACTGGCCGGCGAGCTGGGCGAACCCCATCCGCCGCAGCAGCTCAAGGCTGATCAACACCCTGAGGTAGGGTGTCGGGTGAACGCTGTGGGCGCTGAACTGGAGCGTGGCCGCCGGCCCGCGCCCCACCACGTCCATCAGGGACTCGACGGCGGCCGGCCCGCCGAGCAGCAGCGCGAACATATCGGCCATCATCTCTTTGTGCCAGCGGGCCCAGACGCCAGCCGCCGGCTGCGCGACGCCGCCGGCCACCAGCCGCCGCACGATCCGCACTGGCATCACATCCCACAGCCCGAGGTCGGCCTGAAGGTTGTGGGCGACCTCGTGGAGCACGCTGGAGAGCGCCCAGACATTATCCAGCCGGTGCTGCGGCAGCATGATCAGCGGGAACAGATTGGGGTGCTGGCCGAGCCGCCGCAGCGGGACGCCGCGCCGGTAGGTGAGCGGGCTGAACCCGCTGTTGGCGTAGCTGAACGGCAGCAGCCGCGGCGTGGGGCGGGCGCTCCCCAGGCCGATGTACAGATCCTCGTAGCAGTTGGCCCCGATGCGATCCACCGCGCGCAGCCGCTCGCCAAAGCTGGAAAGCCGCTGGATGAACAGGTCGTAGTAGAAATCCCAGATCCCCTCGACGAACAGTACATCGGCGCCGATCGCCTGCTTGCGCTCCAGCAGCCGCGTCAGGCCTGCCTCGCTCGGGGCGCGGCGGGCGGCGCTGGCGGCGGCCTCGACCCAGCGCGCCCGCTCGGTGAGCCGCTCGCGCAGCCCGGCGACGAAGCGATTGACCGCCTCGATGTGGGCCTCGCTGGGGGCCGCCGCCGACGTACCGAACTCGTCGGTGCGGAACGGGCGGAGCGCGGCGGCGTGCCGAGCGATGTTGACCGCCTGGATCGCCAGCCAGTTATCGAGCAGCTGGGCCTCGCCCTGGCTGGCGGCGCGCTGGGCTGTGGGAGCGGGCGCAGTCTGGGGTGCCATCATTCGCCTCGTGTGTGAACCAGGGAGCCAGGGAGCCAGGGAACCAGGAGCCAGTAGAAAGTAGGACCAGGAGCCAGGAGCCAGGAGCCAGGGAACATCGGAACTATCTAGCTGCCCGGTATCTGTGCCTATCTGTGCCTATCTGTGGATACCTGTTCGGCATTCCGGCTTCTTTCTACTGGCTTCCGAGCTAGTACCCCCGCCGCCGGGCGACCGGGCTTTGCTGCGCGCGGGGCGCGAAGACCGGCGAGCCACCGCCGAGCGGGGCGCTACGCTGGCGCAGGATCAGGTTGCGCCCGAGCGCGCGCTGGACGCGCTGCTGGTTGCCGAGTACGCTGGCGGCGGCGGTGGCGACAGCGCGGGCCGCGGTGGCACTGGTGATCGGCATGTTGCGGCGGCGGGCCGACCGCAGGATGGAGACCGTCTGGCGGTTGATCGTCGGCATCAGCCGCAGCGCCTGCCGCCCGGCCGGACCCTGGCTGGCCAGCGCCCGCACCACGCGGCGGTTGGCCTGAGCCAGCGCTGGGAGCACCGGGCGCAGCGCCCGCCGCCCGCCCATGATCGTGATCGTGATCGGCAGCGCGGTGGCCAGCAGCGCCTCAGCCTCGGCCGCAGGCGCCTCGACCGCCTCAGCCGCCAGCATCTCGGTCAGCGCGGCCTCGAGCGCGGTCTCGCTCTCGCCCACCTCGAACGAGCCGCCCTCCTGGCTGAACAGCTCGGCCTCCATGCTCTCGGCGGTCGCGCTGGCCTCGCGCACGATCTGCTGCGTCAGCTTGCCAAGCAGCGGGCCGGCGATCGTCCCGACGCCAGGGATCATCCCGGCCAGCGAGCGCACCACGCCTGGGGCGAAGCGCTTGACTAGGCCAGGCAGCACGCGGGTGAGCTTGCGAAACGCCTTGCCGAAGAACGGGTCGGCTTCCTGGGCGAAGTGGCTCTCCTGGGCGAACGGGCTCTCGTTGGTCTCCCACTCCTCCTCACCCTGGGCGAAGTGGCTCTCCTGGGCGAAGTGGCTCTCGTTGGTCTCCCACTCGTCTTCGCCCTGTGCGAAGTGGCTCTCCTGGGCGAAGGGATTCTCGTGGGTCTCCCCCTCTTCCTCGCCGAGCCCGAGCGCCGAGCCGACGGCGCCGAGGATGTTGCCGAGGAACGGGTCGGCCCGCTCATGGCTCTCGTTGGTCTCCCACTCGTTCTCCCACTCGTTGCTCGTCTCGTGGGTCTCGTGGTGGCTGGTCTCGTGGGTCTCCCACTCGAACTCGCCCTCGTGCTCGCCGCTGCTGTAGGGGTGGGCCTCGTGCGCGATCGGTGCCTCGAATTCGTGGTTCATGGAGTTTCTCCTCGTGTGGCTAGAAGCGAGCCGGGGCGACCGTGCCCTGGCGGATAGTGAGATTGCGAACCAGCGCCGGCCCGGCGATCTGCGGCGTGCCAAACACCCGCGCCACGTGCCCGGCCATCACCTGGGCGACCAGATCCGGCGTGAGCTGCCGCCCGCTACGGCGGATGATCCGCAGGCTGGCGATCGTGCGGCGCTGGACGGCCGGCACCAGCCGCAGCAGCTCGCGCTCGGCCGGTCCGAGCCGGTGGATGCCGGCGATCAGCTGGCTATTGGCGCGCACCAGCGTCGGCATCACCGGGCGCAGCAGCCGGCGGCTGCCGAGCACGCGCACCGTGACCGGCAGCGCCGCGCCGAGCAATGCCTCAGCCTCGGCCAGCGGCGCGTGGGTCGCCTCGGCCGCCAGCACCTCGGTCAGCGCCAGCTCGTGCGCCACCTCGTGGTTGGCGAGCTCGCCCTCGGCCGAGCTCGCGCCGAAGAGATGGGCCTCGAGCTCGGCGGTCTCTAGCTCGCCCTCGCCGAAAACATCGGCGAGCTGGCGCAGCAGCCCGGCGACGGTGGCGCGCCGCTGCGGCACCCCAGGGCGGCCGGCGATCGGCCCGGCGCTCCAGGGTGAGCTGGGGCTGGGCGAGCCAGCCACGATCCCCGCGCCACCCTGGCGATACATCGGCTGGCGGTAGCTCGGCGATCCCAGCGGCGGCTGGCGGTACGTCGGCTGACGGTAGCCCGGCGATCCTGGCGGCGGCTGGCGGCGCGCTGGCCGATAGACGACCTGGGTTGGGTGTCCGTACGGGCCGCGAGCCACCGAGGCGCGGACGACGCGGATCGGCTGCGGCGGGCGGCTCCCGGCGCTGCCGAGGATGCGGCGGGCCAGCTGATTGGCGTTCTGGACGGCGCGCGGGATCAGCTGCCGCCTGACGGTGGAGATCGCGCGGTTGGCGAGCCGCGGCAGCAGCTTGCCGCCGAGCTTTTTGAACGCCATGCCGCCGAGCTTCTTGGCCGCCATGCCGCCAAGCTTCTTGACCGCCAGCCCGATCAGCGGCTTGGCCGCCAGCGCCAGCAGCGGGAAGAATGGGTCGGCCTCACCTTCGAACGTCGTCTGGGCCGCCGTCTCCTCCTCCTGGCTGAACTGCGCCGGCGTCTCCCACTCCTCCTCCTGGCTGAACTGCGCCGGCGTCTCCCATTCCTCCTCCTGGCTGAACTGCGCCGGCGTCTCCCACTCCTCCTCGCCGGAGATGCTCGGCGAGCTGTAGGGGGAGACACCATTCATCTCCGGGTGCGAACCATTGGTATGGATCATCGCTACTCCTCCTTCGATCCGTGGGTCGAGCTATGCTGGCGAGCGGTGCCGCTTATCACCAGAGGGGCGGCCGGCGCGCCAATTCTTACACTTGCCGCCCGCCGACGATCAGACATAGCCAAGATCGGCGGCGAGCGCCCGCCACTCCGGGTCGCTGCGTAGCCTGGCGGCGGCTCGCGAGCGGAGCGTCTGGACGCTGCTGACGCTGCGGCGCATCCGGTCGGCGATCGTCGAATCATCGAGCTGCTCGATGTGTTTGAGCCACAGCGCGGCGAGCTGCAGTTTGGCGCGCGGGTGTTGGCGCACGAAGCGCTCGGCGCAGGCGAAGAAGCGGCGGCCGGTCTCGCTGGCCTCTGCGCTGGCGTACGGGTCGTCGTCTGCCACCGCCAACTCGGTCTCCACCTCATCGAGCGGGCGGTCGGCGGGGGCGCTCAGGCGGCGCTCGATCCTGGCGGCATTCAGCAGCTGCTGCGCGGCGAACGCCAGAAAAGCGCCAGGCACGCGGCAGTTGGCGAAGTTGCGAAACACCGCCTCGATCGCCCGCTGCGCGGCGTCGGCGGCCACATCGGGGTAGCGGCGCAGCGCGCGGCGCTGCAGGTAGCCGTAGAGCTCGGTGTAACCGCGCTCCTGTCGCTCCAGCCCCTCGCGGCCGGAGCAGGTGGCGTGCAGCATCAGGACGTAGGTGTGGAAGAATTGGGATGTGGTGGGCTGGCCGTGCGCAGCCCCATCGAGCAGCTGCTGGGCGGTGACGATCTGCCAGCCGTGGCGCGCGATCAGCGCGTTGGCGAGATCGGCGGCTGAGGCGCAGGTGATCTGGCTCTGTTCCATCGGGGAGACTCCTCTGCGAGCGAATGGGTACGTCTAGCAGAGGAAGTCAGCGAAGCGGCAATTTGTTGCACTTCGGCGGGCGAGCGCGGGGGTGTGGCGGCGGTCAGGCGAAGCGCAGGGTCAGCTGCGGCAGCTCGGCGACTGGGATGTCGAACACGGCGCACCCCTGCTCGTCGGTGGTGGCGCCGATCGCGCGCTGCGGCGTTTCGGCTAGCACCGGCACGCCATCGCGCTCGGCCATGGTCAGATCGCCGATGGTGACCCGCACCGTGGCATCTGCCGCGCCGCGCGCCACATCGATCTCGATCAGCACCTCAGGGGCGTCGCCGCTGGCAGGGATGCGCTGTGCCAGGCTCTGCACGCCGCGCAGCCCGCCGGCGAGCTGCGGCCCGCTCAGCCCGGCGAGCACCGATTTGGAAAGCCCAATGGCGTAGTCGGCGAGGGCGGCGAGCGCGCGGCGACGCGGGCGATTGGGCAGAAACCAGAGATCCGGCGCGGTGGCTGGCGCGGGCAGCAGCTCCGGCCGGCCGAGGTCGTCCATCAGCCTGGCGAGCTCTGCGAGCTCTGCGGCACACTCGGGCGAATTGGCTGCGTGGGCCTCGAAATCGCGCCAGTGCCGGCCGGGCCGCTCGCCGCGCTGTTTGAGCGCCAGGTACTCGGGGAGCAGATCGCGCCAGGCGCTATCGGTGAGTGTAGCCATCGTCGTCCTCCATTTCGCTGCCGATCGCTCGCGCATCCTGGCCAATGCCCCACTCGCTGGCCAGCGCCCGCCAGTCCGGGTCTTCGCGCAGCCGCCGCAGCCCGCGCGAGTAGAGCGAGCGCGTCTCGGCGTAGCTGGTATCGAGCGCCGCCATCGTCGCCTGGGTGTCCATGCCCTGGATATGGCGCATCCAGACCGAGGCGAGCTGGAGCCTGGCGCGCGGCGAGCGGTTGAGACAGGCCACGAAGCTCAGGCGCACCTGCTCGGCGAAATCGCGCCGCTCGGCGTCGTCGCCCACATCTGGCACCAGCGGCTCGAAGCTGGCCTCCCACGGATCGGGGCGGGCGCGCCGCCAGGAGCGCACCACATTGCGCAGCTGCTGCAGCGCGGCGGCGAACAGCGCCTGCGGCACGCGCAGCCGATCGGGGCGCTGCGGGTCGCAGATCCTGGCGTAGATCGTCGCCAGCGTTTCGCTCACCAGCTCCTCGCGGTCGTCTGGCGGAAGATCGGGAGCGACCCGCAGCGCAGCCTGGGCGAGATAGCGCCACAGCTCAGCGAAGGCGCGCTCCTGCCGATCCGGTCCCTCGCTGCCGCTGCACGCGTGGTAGACCAGCGGCGTGTAGACCACGAACGCCGCCTGGCGCGGCGCCACGCCGGCCGCCACCGCCGTCGCCGCCCGAGCGGCGAGCTCATCGGGCGGGAGCAGCCCCCAGCCGTAGCGCGCCACCAGGGCAGTTATTGTTTGTTCGGCCTCTGCTGCTGCGTTCACGCGTGTGCTCACACTCTGCGCGCTAGAGCAATCCTCGTAGAAAGAGATGATTTCGGGGGCTGCGCCCCTTCGACTGCGCTCAGTGCAAGCTCCAAAATCTCGCTGTGCGCTTCGCGCGTCTCCAACGTACGTAGGATTACTCTACTAAAGAAGGGCTCGCTCGACGGCTTTCGCTCTCAGTTCGACCTCAGGCGCTGTTCAGGTGGCGCTGGCGGATAGCGTATCCAGCGCGCCGGAGCGCACCGAGTAGATCCGCAGATACTCCACCGCCCGATCGGTATCGGGGGCGAGCGCCGCAACATAGGGGCCGCTCTCGCCGGCGCGCATCGGCCAGGCGAGCACGAAGGTGCCGGTCTGCTGATAGGTTGGCACCGGCTTCCAGCCGCCATCGTAGCGCAAAATCGCCAGCTCGTGCCCCGTCTCGATCGAGTCGCGGTCGAAGTAGAGCACCACCGTCGGGTCGAGCGCCGCCGGGATCGGGCCGGTCGATGCCAGGCTGAACAGGTACGATCGGGGGGCCGCCTGGTCGCCCTCCGGGCTGGCATAGTTGCGGGTGGTGACGATCCGCAGATCGGCGTAGCTGGCGGTGGCGGCGTCGGCGGCGTTGAAGAACAGCATCACGTTGCCCTCCGATGAGCCGGCGGAGATCGGCGACTCGGGGGCGTGAACGTGGGTGCGCGGCCCGCCGCCCTGCGAGAATTCGGCCACCAGCCACGCCTGCCCAGCATCGCGCGCCCCCTCGCTCCAGCCGAGCAGCACCTGGCCATCGAGCGCGCTCACGTCGATCGGCTCGCTCTCCCAGATCGGCCCGTCGCCATCGTAGAAGCTGATCGGCTGCGGGTCGGACGGCCGGCCGAGCTCGAACAGCCAGGCCGAGTCTGGGCGCTTGCCGCCGTGCGCCCGCACCCGCACCGAGCGTATGATCCGCTCGCCTGACGGCTGCTCCTGACGCACGCCGCCGCTGCTCGATGCGCGCTCCCGCTGATGCGGGATCACACTGATCACGGTCGGCTCCGGCGGCGTGACATCGCGCAGCGGCGGGCCATCGCTCGCCCCGCGCTGGCGCGGCGGCCCGAGCAGGAGCGTCAATCTGCCGCTCGGGTCGTCGCCCACCAGCAACAACTCGTCGCCGGCGCGGTAGCCGAGCAGCCCAAACCCCAGCCCTTGGATCGTCATCGACCCGCCGGCCTGAGCCGCTTGCGTCTGCTCTACTGCACTGTTCGCCGCGCTCTGCTGACGCTGACCGACCGGTTCGCGGGTTATCGAGCGCGCCTCGATCGACCCCTGCGCCACCAGCCGCGGCGTTTTCTGGCGCGTATCGAGGATGTAGGCCCAGCAGCGCACGATCGGCAGGTTATCCATATCGGCGACGAACTCCTCCGCCGCGCCCGCCAGCGTATCGAGCCGATAGAGCTGCGGCAGCGCCGCCGGCACGCCATTCGGCCCAGGATTCTCTGGCGTGCTGAAGCTCACGCCGGGGAAGATCGACGCCACCCGCTGCTGGATGAGCATGCCGTGGGGCGTGCTGCGCCATTGCTGCGGCACGATCTCGCTGCTCCCCTCCAGGGTCGCCATGATCGATTCGACCGGCAGGCTGATGTGCGGCACCACCACCCGCACCAGGTTCGCCGGCGTCCCCGTAGCGGCCGCGGCGTTGAGGGTGGCGCTCGGCGTCTCGTCCTCGGCGCGCGGCAACAGGCGGTAGGGGTTCAGCTCGTCCAGCACGGCAAATCGCTCTGAGTCGAGGTACTCGTCGACCAAGTTGAGCGCGTAGTGCCCCCACTCGTGAACCAGCGTGCGGTAGCCCTCAGGCGCGTCCCACGGGATCACCGAGCGATAGTTCTTGTTCCACAGCCCGCGGCCGATGCGAATCGGCGTATACTTATCTCCATCGTTGAGCCCGTTGACCCAGCTGCGTGGGTGGAGCCTGGTGGACGCCAGGATCTGGATGTCGGCGGCCGGCATCAGCTCTGGCCCGCCGATCACCACTTGCCCAAAGGTCATCTGGCCGTCGGTGGCGTCGAAGAGGAAGTCGGCCGCGCTTCGAACGCCGCTCATGATCCGCTGCAGCGTCTGCTCCGACGGGATCCACTCGAGCGCGATCAGCGCGTTGAACAAGTACAGCAGATCGCCGAACACCGCTCGCTGGCTGCCGCGATCCAGCAGCGAAACCGCCGTCCCAGCTTTGGCGCGCGTGGCGGCGACCGATGGCCGGTAACGACAAACGCGCTCATCGAGCGCGAACAGTGGCTCTGGCGGCGCGCCGCCGATCGGCCGGAGGGTCGGCGAGCCGAGCTTCGCGAGTGCATCGCGCTGCACGCTGTGACGCACCCCCGGCGCCACCTGCGGTTCGCCGTCCGGCTGGTCGGCGTCGAGCGTCAGCTGGAGCGATCGGTAGTCGGGAGCCACCACACATCGAACCGGGTCGACGTTGAGCGGGAAGCTGCGCTGAGGCTTGCCTGGTAGCGACACTGAACCCTCCATAGTGGGCTGCGGCGTTCCGATAGGTTAGAACTGAGGAACTGGGTGCATCAATGGCACGAGCCCGATAGCGATGCGGCGGATGATTCGCAGGCCGAAGCATGCGCGCGGCTAGCCTTGGTCCTCGGCACGTTCGAGGCGGCCGACATCGCGGCGCTCGGCGGCGTCGCGTCGGAGCGAGTGGGCGGGCTGCTGGGCCACCAGCTCACCTTCGACGGAGCCTTTCGTCTCACCCAAGCGGCGGCACGAGCGGTGCGCGCCACCCTGCGACGCGATGCGCCACGGCTCGAGATCGCGCTGCACGAGCGGGCGCTGGCCTACCGGGTGGATCGTGGCCACGATGCGGCCACCTGGCTGCCACATCTGCTGGCGATCCACGACCAGTCGATCGAGTGGATGGATTGGTTGCGGATTATGCCACACATCGAGCGCTGTCGCAACCAGCAGCGCGGCGCTCCGCTCGCCGACTGGTATACCTTCTTTGCCGCCCACGCCGCGTTGCGCGACGGCGACCCGGCCGCCATCGATGCGCTCGCCCCGCTGGCAGCCCACCCCGACCCGGCGCTGCGCGAGCGGTCGCTTCATGCGCTTGGGATCGGGCGGGCGCTGGCCGGGAGCTACGCCGAGGCGCTGCCGTACTGGGAGGCCGCCGACCAGATCGCCAGCGAGCGCGGCGATCTGGCGCGGATGTCGTATCTGCAGTTATCGCTCGGCATGGCAGCCAACGATCTCGAGCAGTTCGCGCAGGCGCTGTCCTACAGTCGCCGCAGCCTGGCGCTGGCCGAGCGGGCTGACGAAGTGTACCGCGCGGCCCACGCCCGCTACGAGATCGGCAACAACGCGCTGTACCTCGGGCTGTGGGACGAGGCCGCCGCGTCGCTGGCCGAGGCTGAGTCGTTCTACCGTGCGGTTGGTATGGACAATCGGCTGGCGATGGTGGCCTGGGGCCATGGCACCGCATTGCAGATGCACGGTACCGGCGAGGCCGAGGCCGAGCACGCCTTCCGCCTCGCCGCCGACCGGTCGCTCGCCAACGCGAGTCAGGTGCCGCTGGTGGGGCTCGATGCGCTGGCGAGCCTCGGGGCGCTGTACGCGACGCGCGGCGATCTGGCCGCCGCCGAGCAGACGTATGTCCGCGCCATCGAGGTGGCCGAGCGCCATCGGCTGCGGCACTGGACGCCGATCTACCGCGGGATGCTGGCGTCGCTGCTGGCCGCGCGCGGCGAGCGTCGCGCTGCGCTGGCGCTGTACTTCACCGCGATCAGCGAGATTGAGTCGCTGCGGGCCGGGCAGGGAGCCGAGGCGATCCGGATCAGCCTGTTCGCCACCACCCAGTATATTTACCAGCGGGTGATGCAGCTGTTGCTCGATCTTGGGCAGAACGAGCGGGCGTTTGCCATCGCCGAGCGCGCCAGATCGCGCGCGTTTCTGGACCAGGCGGCGCGCGACGAGGCCGCATCGCGGCATCCCCATCGCCGCGCTCGCCCGGCTCACCCGCTGGTGCGGCGCGCCAGAGTCCTTGGACGGCGGCTCGGACCGCCGCAGCGCGCGCTGCCGACGGTGCAACTCAGGGAGGTGCAGCGCCTGCTGGCACCTGGCGATCTGCTGCTGGCATATGTCACGACCGGCGTGCTGCCCACCGGCGATCACTGGCTCAATCGGATCGCCCGCACCAACCCCCGGCTGCTCGCGCACGTCACGCCGCCGCCGGAGATCGTGCTGTTCGCGATCGAGGCGACCGGGCTGCGGGTACACCGTATCGCCGCCGACCCGAACCGTCTCCGCCATTCGCCGCGCCAGATCGACCCTGGCCTGGCCACGCTGCGCTCCCACCAGACGCTGCGGGCGCTGTATGACACGCTGCTGGCGCCGGTGGCGGATCGGCTGGCGCGCGCACGGCGGCTGATGATTGTGCCGCACGGCCCGCTCCACGCGGTTCCGTTTCCAGCGCTCTGCGATCCATCCGGCCGCTATCTGCTCGAAGGCGACGGCCCGGCGCTCAGCCTCGCCCCGAGCGCAACCATCCTCGCGCGGCGCTGTCTGGCCAAGCCGGCGCGCGCCGGCGGGGTGGCGCTGGCTATCGGCTACAACGACCCAGCCGGCGCAAACCTGGCGTACGCTGAGCACGAGGCGCGGGTGGTGGCCAGGCTCACCGGCGGCTCGTCGTGGGTCGGACCAGAGCCGAAGCGCGAGTTTCTGGCGGCGCTCCCCGATCTGCGGCTGCTGCATATCGCGGCCCATGCCGAGGTCGACCACGCCCACCCGCTGCGTTCTGCGGTGCTGCTCGGAGATGGCGACCTCCTGGACGCCGCGACGGTGCTGGATCGGCTGCGGCTCGATGCCGAGCTCGTGACGCTGAGCGCGTGTATGAGCGGCTACAGCGCCGTGATCCCAGGCGACGAGCTGATGGGGCTGCTGCGGGCGTTTCTGATCGCCGGGGCGCGCAGCGTGGTGTGCGCCCAGACCCGCACACCAGATGCGGTGGCGTATCTGACGATGGTGCGCTTCTACGAGCTGCTCTCGCCCGAAATCAGCCCGGCAGTGGCGCTGCGCGATGCAGTGACCGCTGTTCGGCGCATGCCGCGCCGTGCAGCGCTCGATGCGCTGGCTGCGCTGGGCTACGCGCAGCCAGATTGGGCGGGCGACGACGATGATGCGCTGCCGTTCGCCGCGCCGGAGTGCTGGGGTGGGCTGGTGTGCATCGGGCGGCCCTAGCGTCGTGACTCGTGCGCAATTACTGCCAGCATCGCCAGCACATTGACCCGCCCGACGCTATCGACTAGCAGCGGGATGCCGTCATGAGCTGTAAACGCGCGTCAGCGCAACGCGTGGGTGTTGGGGCCGGGTACCCTCTGGGTGTCCCCACGAAACATCCCTTCATTTTTTACAACGCTGATAGGATTGCTATATACACCACCGCTCCGTGGACAACATACGTATTGACAATTGCCACATGTCATGACAGTGATGATATACGCATACATATGTATGTGTACATCGAGGAGAATAGTATGTCAACAGCTGACCCGCTGACCGGGCTGCCTGACTCACCGGCGTTCGAGCGCGCTGATCGCCGCGCAGCACGAAGACGACGGCGTCGCGCTGGCGCTGGTGGACATGGACTCATTCCAGGCGATCAACGAGGAGCTTGGGCACGCCGCCGGCGACGCGCTGCTCAAGCGCTACGCCGAGCTGATGGACAACGCGATGCCAGGGCAGGTGTATCGCGTCGGCGGGGACGAGCTGGCGGTGGTGTTCGCCGGGAGCACGCTGGAGCAGGCGTTTCTGCGGGTGGAGGCGATTCGCACCAGCGCCGCGTTCAGCGACCTCGGCGCGCAACTCTCCGGCCGCAGCATCACGCTGAGCATCGGGGTGGCCCACTGCCCGCGCGATGTCAAAGAGATCGGCGGGCTGTACAAGGCGGCGGACGCGGCGCTGCTGGCGGCCAAGGAGGGCGGTCGCAACCGGGTCGCGCTCGCACCCAACGAGGATATGGTCATGAAATCATCGTACTACCCGGCCGGCTCGCTCCGGCGGCTTAAGCTGCTCGCTGAGAAGCGCGGCCGCACCGAGGCCAAACTGCTGCGCGAGGCGCTCGACGATCTGCTCAGGAAGTACGATATCCGCTGATGAGGGAGACGTGCCGGGTTGTAGGGTGGCTGGCAACGGCGCGACGGCGAGCGGGCGCGTTGGAGCAGGACGTGTGGCTACCGTCAGTCTGCAGCACGTGTATGGCGCGACCACGGTTCAGACAGTGATGGTGTCAGTTCATCGCGTGCAGCACGGTGTTCGGCAGCAGCCATTCGCTGCCATTCACAGAAATAATGGCGGCAATTGGCATCGCTGGCATGGGACGGCTCCTACCTTCGCCACCACTAACTACGGTTGAATGGTTTGAAAAAGGATGCTTGGAGGGAGCTGCGGCCCTCCAAACCACCCCGCCTTTCGGCAACACATCACCCGAGTGAGCTGTATGAGAGTCTACAGCGCATCGGCGATGAACGCCTCCATCTTACGCCGCGCCTCGTCGTCGGTGAACTGCACCGGGGGGGCTTCATCAGGTACGCAGAGGGCGCATCGAGCGGGCCGGCGATCTCGCGATCCAGCTTGATGCAGCGCACCGCGTCGATCACGACGCCGGCCGAGTTCGGGCTGTCCCAGACCTCAAGCTTCAGCTCAAGGTTGAGCGGCACATTGCCGAACGTCGTCCCCTCCATGCGGATGTAGGCCCACTTGCGGTCCTCCAGCCACGGCACGTAGTCGCTCGGGCCGACGTGGACGTTCTCGGCGTCGGGGTTGTACGGCAGCTGGCTGGTGACGGCATTGGTCTTGGAGATCTTCTTGGACTCGAGGCGCTCGCGCTCCAGCATGTTACGGAAGTCCATGTTGCCGCCGAAGTTGAGCTGGTAGGTGCGGTCCAGCCGCACGCCCCGATCGTGGAACAGCGAGGTCAGCACCCTGTGGGTAATCGTCGCGCCGACCTGGCTCTTGATGTCGTCGCCGATGATCGGCAGCCCCTTTTCGGCGAATCGCGCCTGCCAGACCGGGTCAGAGGCGATGAAGACCGGGATGCAGTTGATAAAGCCGCAGCCAGCCTCCAGCGCCTGCTCGGCGTAGAAGCGCGCCGCCCGCTCCGAGCCGACCGACAGATAGTTGATCAGGACATCGGTGTGGGTGTCGCGTAGGATCTGCGCCACATCCACCGGCTCGCCCTCGATCTCATCGATCACGCCCTGCGAGTACTTCCCCAGCCCGTCGAGCGTCGGCCCGCGCAGCACGGTGACGCCGAGGTGTGGCACCTTGGCGAACTGGATGGTGTTGTTCGGCTCGGCCAGGATCGCCTCGGAGAGATCCTTGCCGATCTTAGTGACCGAGACATCGAAGGCGGCGGTGAACGTGACGTTGCGAATATGTAGCCGCCGAGGTTGACGTGCATCAGGCCGGGGATCTCTTGGTCCTCCGGCGCATCGGCGTAGAACGTCACGCCCTGGATGAGCGACGAGGCGCAGGCGGGCGGCCGCCCATAGCGCTGCAGCATCGCGCGAGGGTAGGCGCGGCCGCCGAGGGGTTTACGCTGGCGCAAACTGATCCATCGATGTGCTGACGCCCCGATCCCGCAGCGTCTTCCAAAACGTCGGGATGTGGCCGGTGGCCACAAAGCGCCCGACGCTCTCGCTCTGCTCGGGCGGCTCGAAGCGGAAGATATCTTGCACCACGATCACATCGCGCTCGATCCGCTGCACCTCGCTGATGGCAACGATCCGGCGCTGGCCATCGATCATGCGCTCAAGCTGCACGATCAGATCGATCGCTGAGGTCAGCATCTCACGGACGCCCAGCGCCGGAATGGACGGATTGCCCATCGTAACCATCACCTCAAGACGTGAGAGCGCATCGCGCGGGCTCGTCGCGTGGATGCCAAACAGACCGCCCGGATGCCCATTATTGAGCGCGGTGATCAGATCCACCGCAGCGCCATCGCGCACTTCGCTGACGATCAGCCGCTCGGGGAGCATCATGATCGCATGCTGCACCAGATCGCGCATGCTGACCGCGCCCCGGCCCTCCCGATTGGGCGGGCGTGTCTCCAGCAAGACCAGCCGCCTGGCGTTCAGCTGGATCTCGCCAGAATCCTGCATGGCGATGATGCGCTCGTCCGCCGGGATCGAGCTCGCCAGCAGATTGAGCAGCGAGGTCTTGCCCGAGCCACTGCCACCTGAGACCACCATCGTGGCTCGCCCGATGACACACGCTTCGAGGAAGGTCAGCATCGCCGCGCTTGCCG
>JAYUUK010000068.1:0-5817 GCA_043754595.1 Roseiflexaceae bacterium
CTCACCTGCGCCGGGCCACGCCACTCGGCGTTGCCGGTCTCTACTTGCAGCTGGCCGCCCGCCGCGCGCACCGCCACCGTCAGCGGCAGGCGGCAGGCCTCGATGCTGGTATCTGGCGACCCGATCAGCGCGTCGAGCGCGGCGCGGTACTCGCCGGCCCACCACTTGAGCTGTGCCAGCCGCAGCCAGCCGACCCCGTAGCGCGTGTCGTTGATCGCGGCGTCCTCATAGCAGGACTCGGCGTGCGCCACGCTGTCGCGGATCGCCTGGCGGAGCAGCGCCGCAGTCTGAAGCGGCGTCTCGCCCACCCCATCGCGCTGGCTCGCGGCCACCAGCCGGTCACGCCGCGCCTTGAGCAGCGCGAACGTCGGCAGAATATCGCGGCTGCGGGCGAACGCGATCGCCGCGTCGCCGCCCTGCTCCAGACCACGGGCGAAGCCGAGCGCCGCGTCGCCCTCGGCGATGGCGTAGCAGACGCGCCGCCAGCCGCGCAGCGCCCCTGCCCCGCCGTTGGTCTGGCGGATAGGCGAGAACGGCGGTGGGCCATCGCTGGCCAGGCACTCATCGGCGTAGCTCTGGCTCTGGCCGCTGAGCAGCAGAAACGTCTGCTTGGCGCGGCCGATCCACGTGCCGCCGCCGGTCTGGATCAGCAGAGCGGCGATCGCTGGGGCGAGCTGTCCATCGCGCAGTAGCTGGTCGATGATCTGCCAGCCGGTGAGCTGCGCGAGCTCGACGGCAGCGCCGGCCGGCAGCAGCGGCTGGCTGGCATCGCCGCCCTGCACGCCGTCCGCCATGGTTCGCAGCGCCTCGCCGAGCAGGTAGAGCTCGTAGGCTAGGAAATCGATCTGCGCGCCGGGGCGCCGCCCCTCGTCGCCGCAGGCCTCGGCGATCGTCAGCACCGACTGCTGGTCGCGGCGCGCGTCGATGAAGACCGCCACCGGGTCGGTCTGCGCGCCCATATCGCGCAGCACCCCGGCGATGCCCTTGTCCAGCTCCGGCGCGCCGAGCGCATCGACCACCGGCGCCAGCAGCGCGTCTATCGCTGCGCCGCTGTCCATGCCCAGCACCGTCAGCAACTCGGGGCTGAGCGCGTTGCGCTCCAGCGCATCTGCGATCGCCGCCCGCGCCTGTTCCTGCGCCTGCTCGGCCGGCGCCGTGCTGCGGTGGCGCTCCGGCGCGACCGGCGAGAAGATCGTCACCCGCTCCATCAACTGCGGCCCCTGGTCGTAGCGTGGGTCGAAGATATGCAGCAGCTCGATCTCAATGGTGCGCGGCCCGAGCGTCAGCACACGGAAGACCGTCTGCTCGACGGCCACGCGGGCGATCGTCAGATCGTAGCGTCCGAGCGCGCGGTTGAGCGCCAGCAGCGCCAGCGGGCGCCATGCGGCGGACCACTCGGCCCACACCGCCTGAAACGCCGCGTCGGCCAGCGGCGGCGCGACGCCGCGCAGCAGCCCGTCCACCAGCAGCGTCGCCTCCCAGTGCGGCCGCCAGCCGTCAGCCTGCGGTAGCCGCTCCAGCTCGGTCTCGGTGGCCGCCAGCGCCAGCGCCCTATCGGTGATCAGCAGCGGCAGCAGCGCCAGGTACGCGGCACCAGACATCGGCTGCGGCGAGCGCATCCGCCGGAGCGTCATCGTCTGCGGGTCGATGGCGAACAGCGGCGCGAAGCTCTGCCGCGCCAGCCCCGCCGCGCCGTCGCGCCGCTGCACGCCTGTCAGCCGGTGATACTGACTGCTGTAGCGGCCGACCCACGCCCGCTGCGACTGCCGCGCGCGCTCCAGTTCGACCTGCAGGCCGTCGAGCATGGCCAGCCGGTAGGCGTCGGCGGCGCGCTCATAGCCGTCCATGCCGATCCAGCGCGTCGGCAGCCGCAGCCGCAGCCGCGAGCCGCTCTGCTGATAGGGCGTCAGGATCGGGAACGACTCGTCGGTGGCCGGGCGCAGGCCGCGATCAAGCGCCCGCTCCGCCCCCTGCGCCGTGGCGCTCGCCACGCTCCGCCAGGCCACAAAGCCGCTGCGCCCCTCGATCTGCTCCAGATCCGCCAGGGTCTGCCCAAGCGGCGCACGCCAGGCGCGCAGCAGGCTCTGGCCGATGGCGGTGCGGCGCTCGGCATCGCCGAGCGTCTCCACCAGCAGCGACCCGACGCCGTGATGCGCCACCAGTCGGTGGGCGCGCAGCACCAGCCGCTCGATCGCGCCGCTGTCCGGGTGACCGTCGGCCGCTGTCGCGTCGAGCGCGAAGAAGCGCGCATCGCTCAGCACCAGATCGTCCGGGTTGTCGCGGGCGATCGCCAGCGACGCCACCGCCGCGTCCACCTGCTGCGCCACCCGGCTTGGCGGCGCGCCGATCACCGCCAGGCGCTCGGGAGCACCGGCCGGCGTCTGCCACAGCCAGACGGTGGCGCGCTCGGATGCCAGGCTCGTCAGCGGCCGCGCCAGCGACTCGGCCACCTGCGGCCGCTCGGGGCGGGCGTGAAACAGCGACAGCGGGTCGAGCTCGGCCACAGCGGCAGCGCGCACCTGCGGCATCACCCGCCGCGCCACCACCTCGGGGTTCAGCCTGTCCAGCCCATCGACGAGATCCGGCAGCGCGCCGCCGGCCCCGCCTCGGCGCACGCTGTCGCAGCCGAGGGCGAACGCCACCCCCTGGTCGGCGCGCAGCGGCGCGAGCATCGCTGCCGTCTGCGGCGCCAGGCCCGGCTCGATAGCCATGAGCGCCAGCGCCGCCAGCGCATCATCGTGGCGCCGCGCATCGGCGATAGCCTCGACGAGCCGCATCTGCGCCGATGCCGGGGCGTCGCGCTGCTGGTCCCACCGCTGCAGTGCCATATCCAGTAGCCACGGCGGGGTAGTCTCGGCGCGCAACAGCCCGCCGAGCCGCAGCAGCGCGCCAACCAGATCGCCGGCCCTGGCGTCATCTTCGGCCAGGACCAGCTGGGTGTCGCCGCGGCCCGCAGCTTCGAGCGCGGTGCGCAGGTCGGCTTCGAGCGGCAGCGCCCCCTGTGCGTCGAGCAGGCTGGTGAGCGCAGCGGGGCGGCCGCCATCGCTACTGTTGAGCAGCTGACCGGCGAGCACGGTGGCGGTTAGCTGGTGGCTGTCGGTGATACGACTCTGGTCTGGCGTCAGCAGATCGCGCGCGGCATCGGCCGCCCACGCTAAATCTGGCTCGGCGATCAGGGCGCGCTGAAGCTGCGTGAGGTGGCCGGCGGCGGCATCCGGCTCGCGCCTGGCGTAGGCATCCTCGGCCAGCGCCAGATAGATCTCGGGGCGGGCGGCGGCGGCGGCGGCCAGCTGGCTCCGCGCGGCCTCTGGCAGCACCAGCGTCTCGTGGCGCAGCGTCTCGATCAGCGCGCCGAACGCGGTGCGCCGCTCGGCGGGGGGGGCGGCGGCGATCGAGCCGAGCGCATCGTCGATCTGTCCGAGCGGGTCGATCCAGCTGTCTAGCAGCCCGAGCGTCCGCGCGATCGTCGGGATGTCGCTCCCAGCCAGCGTCTGCGGCACGGCGGCGGCCGCGAGCCAGGCCCAAACTCGATCGAGCGGCTGCCACGACCAGATCGCCCCGCCGATCGCCGCGACCCCGGCCAGCAGCAGAATGATCACAAATGGGTTGCCCGGCGCGCCGGCGGTCAGCAGCAGCGCCGCCGGCAGCACCAGCGCCAGCAGCGCCAGCCCGCCGAGCAGATAACCGAGCGGCCGGAGGGTGCAGAACGCCGCCAGCATCACCAGCGCCAACGCCACCGCCGCGCCGCGCGACAGCAGCATCTGATCGCTCAGCTCGGGGTATCCTGACCACGCCAGCCCGATGGCCGCGCCGAAGAGCACCACCAGCGGCGGGACCACCAGCGCCAGCGCCACGGTGCGCGGCGATGTCAGCAGCAGGACGCCGACGGTGCCGGCCAGCAGCGCGGCGAAACCAAGCGCCCAGCCGGGGCTCGCGCCAGAGCCGAGTATGGCCGCGGCGACCACCGCCACCGCAGCGCCGCAGGTGAGCGATGCCAGCAGCAGCGATGCGCGATGTTTTGGGAGCGCAGATGATAGGGACGCCATAACATCCTATTATACTGTAAACGCTCGGTGCGCTGCGCCGGGATACGCAGGAGGACAACTTAATGGATGCGCAGACTCACCGCTGCCGAAGCACGCTGTTCGTGCCGGCTATCCGCTGGCCGATGATCCTCAAGGGCGCGGCCTGCGAAGCTGACGCCGTCTGCCTCGATCTCGAAGACTCGGTGCCGCCGGAGCACAAGGCGGCGGCGCGCGACAATGCCATCAGGGCGCTGCGCGAGCTGGATTTTGGCACCAGGCGGCGCGTGGTGCGCGTCAATGGGCTGGAGACCGCCGAGACCTACCGCGATCTGGTCGATGTCGTCGAGGCGGCCGGCGATCGGCTCGACGCGATCATGCTGCCGAAGGCCGAGCGCACCGCCGATGTGCTGTTCGTCGACCGGCTGCTGGCGCAGATCGCCGCACGACACGGCCGCCGGGATACGATCGCCATCGATGTGCAGATCGAGACCGCCGCCGGGCTGCTTCAGAGCGCCGCCATCGCCGGCTGCGCGCCCCGGATCGGCGCGCTGATCTTTGGCCCGGGCGATTTCGCCGCATCCATGGGCATGCCGCTCGCCAGCATCGGCGCGATGGATGAGCACGACGCGGCCTACCCAGGCCACCGCTGGCACTTCGCCATGCAGACGATCGTGGTGGCGGCGCGCGCCAACGGGCTGCGCGCCATCGATGGGCCGTTCGCCAGCTACCGCGACGAAGCCGGGCTGTCGCGCGCCGCGCAGATCGCCAGGGCGCTCGGGTTCGATGGCAAGCAGTGCATCCACCCGGCGCAGATCGCCGTCGTCAACGCCCTGTTCACTCCGACGGACGCCGAGCGCGCATGGGCCGCGCGGGTGCTGGCGGCCTACGAGCGGGCGCGGGCCGACGGCCACGGCGCCGTCAGCCTCGATGGACAGATGATCGACGCCGCAAATCTGCGCATGGCGCGGCAGATCTGCCAGGATGACTGAATTGGGACGCTATCTCAGCCGTATATGAGAAAATTGGTCTTGAAGCCCATGCAGATCTATGCTATTGTACACTTTGCACAATGTTATGTCGTTGAAGAGAAGGCTGGTAGATGTGAGCAACTTTCTCGACTCAATGTCCACGGCCAGCGATACGACCTCCACCCCAGAGCCGACGGTCCGCCGCCATAGCCCACCCGCCTCCACGCCGCCCGCCATACCCACCATCCGCTTCGTCCAAGAGGGTGCCTTCGAGCGCGATCTGGTCATCGAGGAGCCGGCCGACAGCCATCTGGTCGTCGATCTTGAGGCCGAGGTCGAGATCGAGGTGGCCGCGATCGACGACCCAGTGCGGGTCTACCTGCGCGAGATCGGCAGGGTCAACCTGCTCAACGCCCGCGAGGAGATCATGCTGGCGCAGCAGGTCGAACGCGGCGAGCTCGCCGCCGAGCAACTGCGCCACCCAGAGTGTAAGCGCGACGAGCGGCCGCAGCTCCACCGGCTGGTGCAGGAGGGGCAGAGCGCGCGCGAGCGGCTGATCCAGGCCAACCTGCGGCTCGTCGTCAGCATCGCCAAAAAGTATCTCGGCCGCGGGATGTCGCTGCTGGATCTGATCCAGGAGGGCAACATCGGGCTGATGCGCGCCACCGAAAAATTCGATTACACCAAGGGGTTTAAGTTCTCAACCTACGCCACATGGTGGATCCGCCAGGCGATCACCCGCGTGATCGCCGATCAGAGCCGCACCATTCGCCTCCCGGTTCACGTCGGCGAGACGATCAACCGGGTGATGCGGACCTCGAATC